>NZ_VFMQ01000001.1:2107021-2408024 GCF_006715175.1 Curtobacterium citreum
GGGGCCTTCGGACGACCGTGGGGCTACTTCGCGGTGCCGCGACGCTGCCGGAGCTGCTGCAGCGCGTCTTCGAGGAGCTGCGCTGCCTCTTCCTCGGTGCGACGTTCCTTGACGTACGCAAGGTGGGTCTTGTACGGCTCGGTCTTCGCGACGACCGGAGGGTTCTCCTTGTCGCGACCGGCCGGGAGCCCGGTGGACGGCGAGTCGACCGTCTCGGGGATCTCCTCGTCGGGGAGGGTCGCCGAGAAGTACCGGACGACCTCGTTCCCGAGGGCGTCCCAGTACGAGACGGCCACCCGCTCGGCCTGGACCCCGCGGTCCTGCTCCCCCATGGGCCCGGCTCCGACGCGCGAGCCCCGGATTGCACTGCCTCCGCTTGCCATGTTCAGCTCCCCGCTGTGAACTTGTTGATGAGACCGAGCACGATGATCGACACGATCCAGATCAGACCGAGGATCACCGTGATGCGGTTGAGGTTGCGCTCGGCGACGCCGGACGCCCCGAGGTTGCTCGTCACGCCGCCGCCGAACATGTCGGAGAGGCCGCCACCGCGGCCTTTGTGCAGCAGGATGAGGAGCGTGAGCAGGAGGCTCGTGATCGCGAGCAGGACCTGCAGCACGACGGAGAGAATCGCCACGACGTACCTTTCGTGTCAGTCAGCCATGCAAGTGTACCGGGCTGCCGGAGTGACCGGGGCCACCGGCACCGGTGTGGCCCGGCGCCGGAGCCGACAGGCACCGGTCTGGCCCGGTGCCGGACGCTGGCCAGGCCGGCCACGCGGACGTGACCGGCCTGGGAGCGAAGTGGGACTAGAGCCCGACGTGCTGACGGAAGCGCGCGATCGCCGCGAACTCCTGCACGTCGAGCGACGCGCCGCCGACGAGCGCACCGTCGATGTCGGGCTCGCGGAGGAACCCCGCGATGTTGCCCGACTTCACCGAACCGCCGTAGAGCACGCGCGTGGCCGCAGCGGCCTCGTCGCCCCACGCCGCAGCGATGGCCCGACGGAGCGCGGCGCAGTCGTCCTGCGCCTGCTCGGGCGTGGCGGCCTGGCCGGAGCCGATGGCCCAGACCGGCTCGTACGCCACGACGATCTCGGACGGCTGCACCGCGCCGAGGACCACGTTCAGCTGCTCGACCGGGACGACGCCCGCGCCGCGCTGCTCGCGCTCCTCGCCGGTCTCGCCGACGCAGACGACCGGGACGATGCCGTGCTTGACGGCGGCGGCGGTCTTGGCGGCGACGACCTCGTCGGTCTCCCCGTGCATCGTACGACGCTCGGAGTGCCCGACGATGACGTACTGCGCGTCGAGTGCCTTGAGGAACGCCCCCGAGACGTCACCGGTGTAGGCACCGGAGTCGTACTGGGACAGGTCCTGGGCACCGAAGCGGATCTCGAGCTTGTCGGCCGAGATCAGCGTCTGCACGCTGCGCAGGTCGGTGAAGGGCGGGAACACCGCGACCTCGACGTCGTCGTGGTCGTGGCGCGCGTCCTTCAGCGTCCAGGCGAGCTTCTGCACCGTGGCGATGGCTTGGAGGTGGTCCAGGTTCATCTTCCAGTTGCCGGCGATGAAGGGGGTGCGGTTCATGCTGCGTCCTTCCCAGCGTTGCCGGCGATGAAGGGCGTACGGCTCATCGGGACCACCCCAGTGCTTCGAGACCGGGCAGCGACTTGCCCTCGAGGAACTCGAGGCTCGCACCGCCACCGGTCGAGATGTGGCCGAACCGGTCGTCGGCGAAGCCGAGCGACCGCACGGCTGCTGCCGAGTCACCGCCACCGACGACCCCGAGGCCGTCGACCTCGGTGAGCGCCTGCGCGACGGTCTTCGTGCCGGCCGCGAAGGCCGGGAACTCGAACACGCCCATCGGACCGTTCCAGAACACCGTCTTCGACCCGGACACCGCCTTCGCGAACCGGGCGGCCGTCTCCGGACCGATGTCGAGCCCGATGCCGTCCGCGCCGAACGCAGTCGACTCGATCGCGTCGGCCGCGACCGTCTCGTGCTCGGCGTCCGCCGCGAAGCCCGAGGCCACGACGACGTCGGTCGGCAGGTCGATCGTCACGCCGAGCTCGTCGGCCTTCGCCAGGTACGAGCGCACCGTGTCGAGCTGGTCCTGCTCGAGCAGCGACTTCGCGACCCCGTGGCCCTGGGCCGCGAGGAACGTGAAGAGCATGCCGCCGCCGATGCAGAGCGTGTCGACCTGCGGGAGCAGGTGGTCGATGACCCCGAGCTTGTCGCTGACCTTCGACCCGCCGAGGACGACCGTGTACGGCCGCTCGGGGTCCTTCGTCAGGCGCTCGAGCACCGTCAGCTCGGACTCGATGAGCGAGCCGGCGGCGCTGGGCAGCGCCGCGGCGAGTTCGAAGACCGACGCCTGCTTGCGGTGCACGACGCCGAAGCCGTCCGACACGAAGGCGTCGCCCAGGGCGGCGATCCGCTCGGCGAACTGCTGGCGCTCGGAGGCGTCCTTCGAGGTCTCCTCCGGGTTGAACCGGAGGTTCTCGAGCAGCAGGACGTCGCCGTCCCCGAGGGCCTCGGCGGCCGCGGTCGCGTCGTCGCCGACGGTCTCGCCGACGAACGTGACCTCTTTCCCGAGCAGCTCGGAGAGCCGCTGCCCCACGGGGGTGAGCGAGTACTCCGGCGCCGGCGACCCGTCGGGACGACCGAGGTGCGAGATCACGATGACCCGCGCTCCGGCGTTCACCAGGGTGTTCAGCGTGCCCAGCGACGCGCGCACGCGGCCGTCGTCCGTGATCTTGCCGTCCTTGAGCGGGACGTTCAGGTCGCAGCGGACGACGACGCGCTTGCCGGCGAGGTCGCCGAGGTCCTCGAGGGTGCGCAGGCTCATGCCGAGAGTCGCTCGCCCACGTACTCGGTGAGGTCGACGAGGCGGTTCGAGTAGCCCCACTCGTTGTCGTACCACGAGGTGATCTTCACGAGGCCGCCGATGACCTTGGTCAGGCCGGAGTCGTAGATCGAGAGGCCGCCGATGACCTTGGTCAGGCCGGAGTCGTAGATCGAGGAGTGCGGGTCCGTGGTGATGTCGGTCGACACCAGCGGGTCCTCGCTGTAGAGCAGGATGCCCTTGAGCGGGCCCTCGGCGGCCTCCTTGTAGGCGGCGTTGATCTCGTCGACGGTGACCTCGGACTTGGTCTCGAGGGTGAGGTCGGTGATCGAACCGGTGGGCACCGGCACGCGGAGCGCGTAGCCGTCGAGCTTGCCGGCGAGCTCCGGCATGACCAGGCCGATGGCCTTGGCCGCACCCGTGGAGGTCGGGACGATGTTCAGGGCGGCGGCACGGGCACGACGCGGGTCCTTGTGCGGGCCGTCCTGCAGGTTCTGGTCGGCGGTGTAGGCGTGCACCGTCGTCATCAGGCCACGCTCGATGCCGAACTTGTCGTGGAACACCTTGGCGAGCGGCGCGAGGCTGTTCGTGGTGCAGGACGCGTTCGAGATGATGTGGTGGTTCGCCGGGTCGTACTGGTCCTCGTTCACGCCGAGCACGATGGTGACGTCGTCACCCGTGGCCGGGGCGGAGATGATGACCTTCTTGGCGCCCGCGTCGATGTGCTTCTGCGCGTCGGCGGCCTTGGTGAAGAACCCGGTCGACTCGATGACGACGTCGACACCCAGCTCACCCCAGGGGAGGTTGGCGGGATCGCGCTCCGCGAGGACCTTGATCGGCTTGCCGTCGACGACGATGCTGTCGCCGTCGAGCTCGACGGAGACGCCGAGGCGACCGGTGACGGAGTCGAACTTCAGCAGGTTCGCGAGCGCCGCGTTGTCGGTGAGGCCGTTCACCGCCACGATCTCGAGGTCGGAGCCCTTCGCGAGGGCGGCCCGGAAGAAGTTACGGCCGATGCGGCCGAAGCCGTTGATGCCGATCTTGACGGTCAATGGATCTCCTGGTGGGTGTGGAGCGCCCCGGGGGCGCTGCTTTCGGAGTCATGGGCCCTTCGGGCCCACGTGTGGTGGACGATACGCCCCGTAACGTCGCCGTAACGACCCTAGCAGTCGGACACTGCGGACCCGCGCCGGATGACGGTCCGTCCGGACGGTCGCGCGGCCGTCCGCGGACGCGCCCCGACGACGGACGGGAGGCACGGTGCCAGCTGGCACCGTGCCTCCCGTCCGGTGGGTCGTCAGACCCGCGATCAGGCGCCCTCGAGCTCCTCGGGGACGCTCGCCTCGGTGCCCGGGATGCCCAGGTCGGAGGCGCGCTTGTCCGCCATCGCGAGGAGGCGGCGGATGCGGCCGGCGATCGCGTCCTTCGTCATCGGCGGCTCCGCGTGCTGACCGAGCTCGTCGAGCGACGCGTCGCGGTGCTCGAGGCGGAGCGAGCCGGCGTACTTGAGGTGGTCGGGGACCTCGTCACCGAGGATCTCGAGCGCGCGCTCGACGCGGGCGCACGCGGCGACCGCGGCCTGCGCGGAGCGGCGGAGGTTCGCGTCGTCGAAGTTGACCAGGCGGTTCGCCGTCGCACGGACCTCGCGGCGCTGGCGCATCTCCTCCCAGTCGGCGTTCGTGCGGGCGGCACCCATGACCGTCAGCATCTGCCCGATGGCCTCGCCGTCGCGGATGACGACACGGTGCACGCCGCGGACCTCGCGGCCCTTCGCGCCGATGCCGAGGCGCGACGCGGCACCGACGAGGGCCATCGCGGCCTCGTTGCCGGGACAGGTGACCTCGAGCGCGGCCGCGCGGCCCGGGTCGGTGAGCGTGCCGGAGGCGAGGAACGCACCGCGCCAGATGGCGGCGAGGTCTTCGCGGTTGCCGGTGGTGAGCCGGTTCGGCAGGCCGCGGACCGGACGGCGACGGGCGTCCATCAGACCGGTCTGGCGCGCGAGGGTCTCCCCCGCCTCGAGCACGCGGACGAGGTAGCGGGTGCCCCGACGCGACGAGGCGGACGAGCCGACGCTCGCCTCGGAGCGGACGCCGTAGAGCTCGGCGAGGTCCTTGCGGACGCGGTGGACGATGATCCGGGTGTCGAGCTCGACCTCGACGGCGATCCGGCCGGAGATGACGTGCAGGCCACCCGCGAACCGGAGGATCGTGGCGAGTTCGGCGGCGCGGACCGTGTTGCGGTTCACGACGACCCTGGCCAGTTCGTCCTTGACCTCGGCAGTCAACGGCACAGCATCATTCCTAACGTTTCTTCTGGTGGGGTCCGCAGGCCCGCGCACTGGTGAGCACCGGAGGGCTCCTGAGCACGACACGCTCGTGAGCGACGGCCGGAGGGGCGGTCACTCCCGGCCGAGGTCTCGGTTCTGCACACGCACGGCGACGTCGGGCATGCTGCGGAGGAGGTTCGCCAACTCGGCGACGACGGCGACCGAACGGTGCTTGCCGCCGGTACAGCCGATGGCGATCGTAGCGTGTCTTTTGTTCTCGCGCTGGTATCCCGCCAGGACAGGCTCCAGCACGGCCGCGTACCGCTCGACGAACGAGCGGGCTCCCGGCTGCGCGAGCACGTAGTCCGAGACCGGGGCGTCGAGGCCGGTGTGGGGGCGCAGCTCGGGCACCCAGTACGGGTTCGGGATGAAGCGGACGTCGGCCACCATGTCGGCGTCGGCGGGCAGGCCGTACTTGAAACCGAAGCTCATCAGCGTCACCTGCACGCCGACGAAGTGGTCCTCCGCGAAGCGCTCGGTGACGGTGTTCGCGAGTTGGTGGATGTTCAGGTCCGAGGTGTCGATGATCACGTCGGCGGCGTCGCGCAGGGCCGACAACCGGGTCCGCTCGCGGCCGATGCCGTCGAGGAGCGTGCCGTCCTCCTGCAGCGGGTGCGGCCGGCGGACCTGCTCGAAGCGGCGGACGAGCACGGCGTCGGTGGCCTCGAGGAAGAGCACCCGCACGCGGGCCGAGGCGCTCGCGCGGACCTGGGCGACGGCCTGCTCGGGGTCGGTGAAGAACCGGCCGCCGCGGACGTCGACGACGGTCGCGATCTTCGGGATCTTCTCCCCCGCCCGGTCGGCGAGCTCGGTGAGTGGGCCGAGCATCTGGGTCGGGAGGTTGTCGACGACGTACCAGCCGAGGTCCTCGAGGGCCTTGCCGACGGTCGAGCGTCCGGCGCCGGACATGCCCGTCACGATGAGGATGTCGTGCTGCTGGGTCGTCCGGGCGGGGGTGGCGGGGCCGTCGTGGCCCTGCTCGGGGCTGTCGTGCTCGTGCTCGTGCTCGGCGTTGCTGTCGCTCATGGTCGGGGGCTCCGTCGTCGCGGTCCGGGCGGCGCGCCCGGGGTGTGTCGGCTGCGGGTCCAGGCTATCGCCCGGCCCGCTGGGGCGGCTGTCCGGGACGGCTGTCCGGGTCGGCGGTGCTGGTCGGTGATCGGATCAGCCGCGTCGGGTCGTTGCAGCGGGTCGGCTGTCCGGGTCGGGACCCGGCCTGCTGCGCCCGTGGTCAGGCCGGGCGCTGGGGGCCGTCCTCGGAGACCGTCGGCACCTGGACCGGACCGGTCGGGGTGCTCGTCGGAGTGCTCGTCGGACTGCTGGGTTCGGCTGCGCTGCTCGGGCTGGCCGGGCTGGCGGCGCTGGCGGCGCTGGCGGTCAGTGCACTGGCCGGGGTCTGCGCCAGCTTCGTGACGACCGCGGCCGCGGTCGCCGGACCGACCCCGTTCACCTCGGCGATCTGCTCCGCCGTCGCCTCGCGCAGCCGCGACACCGACCCGAAGTGCTTCAGCAGGGCGTTCACCCGCGTGGGGCCGAGCCCCGGCACCTCGGACAGCTGGGACCGGACGTCGCGCTTCCGGCGGGTCCGCTGGTGCGTGATCGCGAACCGGTGGGCCTGGTCACGGATGCGCTGGATGAGGAACAGGGCCTCGGAGTTGCGCGGCATGATCACCGGGAAGTCGTCGTCCGGCAGCCAGAGTTCCTCGAGGCGCTTCGCGATGCCGACCAGGGCGATGTCGTGCACGCCGGCCTCGTCCATCGCCCGCTTCGCCGCCTGCACCTGCGGCTGCCCGCCGTCGACGATCAGCAGCTGCGGACGGTAGGCGAAGCGCTTCGTCGGCTTCGTGCCCTCGACGACGTCGTCACTCGTCGCGTCCGGGACGTCGGGCACCGAGGCGTCCTCGTCGAGCCGCGCGAGTCGACGGGAGAGCACCTGGTACATGCTGTCCGTGTCGTCGGTCGTCTCGGCGATCGTGTACCGGCGGTACTGGTCCTTGCGGGGCAGCCCGTCCTCGAAGACGACCATCGACGCCACGACGTTCGTGCCCTGCAGGTGCGAGATGTCGTAGCACTCCATCCGGAGCGGCGCCTCGGTCATGCCGAGGGCCTCCTGGATGTCCGCGAGCGCGGCCGACCGGGTGGTGTAGTCCGCGCTCCGCTTCGTCTTGTAGAGCATGAGCGCCTGCGCCGCGTTCTGAGCGGCCGTCCGGGCGAGCCCGGCCCGGTCGCCGCGCTGGGCGGTGCTGAGCTTGGTGCCGCGGCCACCCCGACGTTCGCTGAGCCACTGCTCGAGGGCCTCGGCGTCCTCCGGCAGCTCCGGCACGACGACCTCGCGCGGAGGTTCCTCGCTCGTCGCGTACTGACCCTGGACGATCTGCTCGACGAGGTCGCCGGTGCTGATGTCGAGTTCCTTGTCGACGACCCAGCCCCGGACACCGCGGATGCGGCCGCCGCGGACCGAGAACAGCTGCACGGCGGCGGCGAGCTCGTCCTCGGCGACGCCGAACAGGTCGAGGTCCACCGAGTCGCGGAGCACCACGGCCGACTTCTCGAGCACGGCCTCGAGCGCTCCGACCTGGTCGCGGTAGCGCGCGGCCTGCTCGTACTGCATGGCGTCCGCCGAGGCCGCCATCCGCTGCTTCAGCTCGGTGATCACCCGGCGGTCGTAGCTCGCCATGAAGCGGACGAACTGCTCGACGATCGCGCGGTGCTCGGCGATCGTCACCTTCTGCGAGCACGGGCCGCCGCACTTCCCGATCTGCCCGGGGAAGCACGGCTTGCCGGTCTGCATCGCCCGCTTGTACGACGAGTCGGAGCAGGTGCGGATCGGGAACACCTTGATCATCAGGTCGATGGTGTCGTGGACCGCCCAGATCTTCGGGTAGGGCCCGAAGTACTTCGCGCCCTTGATCTTCCGGTTCCGCGTCACCATCACCCGCGGCGACTCCTCGCCCAGGGTGATCGCCATGTACGGGTACGACTTGTCGTCCCGGAACTTGACGTTGAACGGCGGGTCGAACTCCTTGATCCACGTGTACTCGAGCTGGAGGGCCTCGATCTCGGAGCCGACCGTCGTCCACTCGACGCTGCGGGCGGTGAGCACCATCCGGCGCGTCCGCTCGTGCAGGGTCGGCAGCGGGGCGAAGTAGTTGCTCAGCCGCGCGCGGAGGTTCTTCGCCTTGCCGACGTAGAGCACCCGACCGGCTTCGTCGCGCCACCGGTAGACGCCCGGGTCGGTCGGGATCTCCGACGCCTTCGGCCGCCAGGGGACGGTGTTCGCCACCTAGCGCGCACCCGCCTTCTGCTTCGCCGTGCGGGCGCCGACGGCCTGCTGCTTGCCGACCCGGGCGTCCTGCGCGTCGAAGATCTCGCGGAGGAACACCCCGGTGTGGCTCTCGGGGACGTCCGCGACGTGCTCGGGCGTGCCGACCGCCAGGACCGTGCCACCACCGGCGCCGCCCTCCGGACCCATGTCGACGAGCCAGTCGGCCGACTTGATGACGTCGAGGTTGTGCTCGATCGTGATGACGGTGTTGCCCTTGTCGACCAGGCTCTGCAGCACGAGCAGCAGCTTCCGGACGTCCTCGAAGTGGAGACCCGTGGTCGGCTCGTCGAGCACGTAGACCGTGCGGCCGTTCGAACGGCGCTGCAGCTCGGTCGCGAGCTTGACGCGCTGCGCCTCGCCCCCGGACAGGGTCGTGGCGCTCTGGCCGAGCCGGACGTAGCCCAGGCCGACGTCGACGAGGGTCGCCATGTACCGGTGGATCGCCGAGATCGGCTCGAAGAACTCGGCCGCCTCGCTGATGGGCATGTCGAGGACCTCGGAGATGTCCTTGCCCTTGTAGTGCACCTGCAGCGTCTCGCGGTTGTACCGGGCACCACCGCAGACCTCGCAGGCGACGTAGACGTCGGGGAGGAAGTTCATCTCGATTTTGATCGTGCCGTCGCCGGAGCAGTTCTCGCAGCGGCCGCCCTTGACGTTGAAGCTGAAGCGCCCGGGCTGGTACCCGCGGGCCTTCGCCTCGGGCGTCTCGGCGAAGAGCTGCCGGATCCGGTCGAACACGCCGGTGTACGTCGCCGGGTTCGACCGCGGGGTGCGGCCGATCGGCGCCTGGTCGACGTGCACGACCTTGTCGAGCTGGTCGAGCCCCTTGACGCGCGTGTGCTTGCCGGCGATGTGCCGGGCGCCGTTGAGCTGGTTGGCGAGCACCTTGTACAGGATGTCGTTGACGAGCGTCGACTTGCCCGAACCGCTGACGCCGGTGACCGCGGTGAACACGCCGAGCGGGAAGTCGACGTCCACCTGCTTGAGGTTGTTCGCCCGCGCCCCCTGCACGCTGATCACGCGCTTCGGGTTGACCTTCCGGCGCTCGGCCGGGACCTCGATGGCACGACGGCCGGCGAGGTAGTCGCCCGTGATCGAGTCGCGGTTCTCGATGATGCCCTCGTAGGACCCGGAGTGCACGACGACGCCGCCGTTCACGCCCGCACCCGGTCCGATGTCGACGACCCAGTCGGCGGTGCGGATGGTGTCCTCGTCGTGCTCGACGACGATGAGCGTGTTGCCGAGGTCCTTGAGCTTGACGAGGGTGTCGATCAGCCGCCGGTTGTCGCGCTGGTGCAGCCCGATGCTCGGCTCGTCGAGCACGTAGAGCACGCCCGTCAGGCCCGAGCCGATCTGCGTCGCGAGACGGATGCGCTGCGCTTCGCCACCGGACAGCCCGCCGGCACCGCGGGCCAGCGTCAGGTAGTTCAGGCCGACCTCGAGCAGGAACTCGAGGCGCGCCCGGATCTCGCGCAGGACCGCGGCGGCGATGTGGGCCTCGCGCTCGGTGAGCGTCAGGGTCTCCATGAAGGCGTACGCGTCGTCGAGCGACATGTCGGTGACGTCCGCGATGCTCCGGCCGTCGACCGTGACCGCCAGGACCTCGGGCTTGAGCCGCGTGCCGTCGCACACCGGGCACGGGACCTCGCGCAGGTAGCCCTGGAAGCGCTGCCGCTGCGAGTCCGACTCGGCCTCGGCGAACTTGCGCTCGATGTAGGGCATGACACCCTCGAACCCACTCGTGTACCGCATCTCGCGCCCGAAGCGGTTCTTCCACGACACCGAGACCTGGAAGTCCTTGCCGGTCAGGATCGCCGCCTGCACCGACGGGTCGAGCTGGCTCCACGGGGTGTCGAGCGAGAACCCGAGGTCCTTGCCGAGACCGGCGAGGAGCTTCTCGAAGTACGAGTACAGCCCGCTCGTCCCGGTCCACGGCAGCAGCACGCCGTCGCGGAGGGACGCCTCGGGGTCACCGAGGACGAGGTCCGGGTCGACCGACATGCGCGTGCCGAGGCCGGAGCACTCCGGGCAGGCCCCGAACGGGGCGTTGAACGAGAACGTGCGGGGCTCGATCTCGGTCAGCGCGAGCGGGTGGTTGTTCGGGCAGGAGAGGTTCTCGGAGTAGGTCCGGACCGCGCCGGGGCCCTCGTGGTCGACGAGGTCGATGGCCACCGTGCCGCTCGTCAGCCGCAGCGCGGTCTCGAGTGAGTCGGTGAGCCGACCGAGGATGTCGTCGCTCGCCACGAGCCGGTCGATGATCACCGAGATGTCGTGCTTGACCTGCTTCTTGAGCTTCGGCGGGTCGCTCAGCTGGATCCGCTCGCCGTCGACGATCGCACGGGCGTAGCCGGAGGCCGCGAGCTCCTGGAAGAGGTCGACGAACTCGCCCTTCTTCTTCGAGATGACCGGCGCGAGCACCTGGAAGCGGGTCCCCGACTCGAACTCCATGAGCTGGTCGGCGATCTGCTGCACGCTCTGCTTGCTGATCACCTCGCCGCAGACGGGGCAGTGCGGGACGCCGATGCGCGCCCAGAGCAGACGCATGTAGTCGTAGACCTCGGTGATGGTGCCGACCGTCGACCGGGGGTTGCGGTTCGTCGACTTCTGGTCGATCGACACCGCGGGCGACAGCCCCTCGATGAAGTCGACGTCGGGTCGGTCCACCTGCCCGAGGAACTGCCGCGCGTACGCGGAGAGCGACTCGACGTAGCGGCGCTGCCCCTCGGCGAAGATCGTGTCGAACGCGAGCGAGGACTTGCCCGACCCGGAGAGCCCGGTGAAGACGACGAGGGAGTCCCGCGGGATCTCGAGGTCGACGTCGCGGAGGTTGTGCACGCGGGCACCCCGGACGCTGAGCGTCGAGGTGCTGTGCGGTGCCGTGCCGCCGGGGAGGTGGAGGTCTGCGGGCTCGCCGAAGGCGTTCCGGCCCGAGGTCGTGGTACCGCGGTCAGAGGTGATGGTCATCGCAGACGATTCTACGAAGCCGCACCGACATCCGTCCGGGCGTGGCGGTCCGGATCGGATCAGACGAGTGCGTCGAGAGCGAACGCGACACCCGTGGCCCGTTCGCTCGCGGTCCACAGCCGTGCTGCGGCGGTGCGGTCGTGCGCCCGGATCCGGGCGGGCACGACGGCCGGAGCGCCGGCGAACTGCAGCGGGCCGCCGGGGCCCCAGTACTCCCCCGACCTGACCCCGTCGCCGACGGCGGCGTGCACGAGCGGCCACGCCCCGGCGTCCTTGCCCTGGGCGACCCAGCCGGAGCCGGCCCGCATCCAGGCCGGCTCCGAACGGGTCGGCGCGACGTCCGGCCGCGGCGGCGCGGCGGCGTCGAGCGCGAGCCCGGGGTGGGCCACGACGCTCGCCACGGAGGACCCGGCGTCGGCGAGCCGTTCGGCCAGCTCGAAGCCGAAGAGCATCACCGCGAGCTTGCTCCGGGCGTACTGCCGGTGCCCCTCGTACCGGCCGGTCGCGAGCGGGTCCCGGGGGTCGAGGGTCGCGAAGCGGTGCGCGATCGACCCGAGGTGCACGACCCGACCGACGTGCTGGTCGAGCAGCGGCAGTGCGAGCGCGGTCCAGGCGAAGTGCCCGAGGTGGTTCGTGCCGACCTGCAGCTCGAACCCCTGCGCGGTCTCCTGCCGCTCGGCCGACCCGACGACCCCCGCGTTGTTCAGCAGCGCGTGCACCGGCCCGAGGTCAGCGAGGCGCTCGGCCGCCGCCCGGACGCTCGTCAGGTCGGCGAGGTCGAGGTGCAGCATCGCGAGGTCCGCGTCGTCGACGTGCCGCCGGATGCTCCGCTCAGCAGCAGCGCCGCGCTCCGGGTTCCGCACCGCCAGGACGACCCGGTGCCCCTTCGCCGCGAGCTGCTCGGCCGCGTGGTACCCGAGCCCGGCGCTGGCGCCCGTGACGACGACCGTGCGTCGGCTCGGAGCCCGGTCGGCCACGGCGTCAGCGGACACGACCTCAGCGGACATGGCCGGCGGACTCCATCTGCCGGAGCGCCTTCTTGAGGTCCTGGACCTCGTCGCGAAGCCGCGCGGCGAGCTCGAACTTCAGCTCGGCGGCGGCCTGCAGCATCTGGTCGTTGAGGTCGGCGATCGTCGCCTCGAGCTGGGTCGCACCCTCGCCCGCGATGCCCTCGCGCTTGAGGTTCGGCGTCGGCGACTTCCGGCCGTCGGCCGCCGGGCGCCCCTCGAGCAGCGCCTTGGTGTCGTCGTTCTCGCGCGCCAGGATCTCGGTGATGTCGGCGATCTTCTTGCGGAGCGGCTGCGGGTCGATGCCGTGCTCGAGGTTGTACGCCACCTGCTTCTCGCGGCGACGGTCGGTCTCCTCGATGGCCTGCTGCATGGAGTCGGTCACCTTGTCGGCGTACATGAGCACCTGGCCCGACACGTTGCGCGCCGCGCGGCCGATGGTCTGGATGAGCGAGGTCGAGGAGCGGAGGAAACCTTCCTTGTCGGCGTCCAGGATGGCGACGAGCGAGACCTCGGGCAGGTCGAGGCCCTCGCGCAGCAGGTTGATGCCGACCAGGACGTCGTACACGCCTTGGCGCAGCTCGGTGAGCAGCTCGACGCGCTTGAGGGTGTCGACGTCGGAGTGCAGGTACCGCACCCGGACGCCGGCGTTCCCGAGGAAGTCGGTGAGTTCCTCGGCCATGCGCTTGGTGAGCGTCGTGACGAGCACCCGCTCGTCCTTCTCGACGCGCTGCTTGATCTCCTCGAGCAGGTCGTCGATCTGCCCGTCGCTCGGCTTCACGACGATCTCGGGGTCGACGAGGCCGGTCGGGCGGATGATCTGCTCGACGACGCTGTCGGTGATGCCGAGCTCGTACTTGCCCGGGGTGGCCGACAGGTAGACCTTCTGCCCGACGCGGTCGAGGAACTCCTCGAACGTCAGCGGACGGTTGTCCAGCGCGCTCGGCAGGCGGAAGCCGTGCTCGACGAGCGTCCGCTTGCGCGAGGCATCGCCCTCGTACATCGCGCCGATCTGCGGCACGGTCACGTGCGACTCGTCGATGACGATGAGGAAGTCGTCCGGGAAGTAGTCGAGCAGGCAGTGGGGGGCTTCGCCGGCGTCACGACCGTCCATGTGCCGCGAGTAGTTCTCGATGCCCGAGCAGAAGCCGATCTGCTCCATCATCTCGATGTCGAACGTCGTGCGCATCCGCAGCCGCTGGGCCTCGAGCAGCTTGCCCTGTCCCTCGAGCTCGGCGAGCCGCTCGGCCAGCTCGTCCTTGATCCGCTCGATCGCGCGGTGCATGACGTCGGTGTCCGCGACGTAGTGGGACGCCGGGAAGATCGACACGGCGGGCAGGTCGTCGATCACGCTGCCGGTGAGCGGGTGCAGGGAGGACAGCGCCTCGATCTCGTCCCCGAACATCTCGATGCGGATCGCGTGCTCTTCGTACATCGGGATGATCTCGATCGTGTCCCCGCGCACGCGGAACGTGCCACGCGCGAAGTCCACGTCGTTCCGCTGGTACTGCATCCCGACGAACTTCCGGACGAGCTGGTCGCGCGAGATGGTCTGTCCCACGTGCAGCGCGACCGAGGCGTTCATGTACTGCTCCGGCGTGCCGAGGCCGTAGATGCACGAGACGGTGGAGACGACCACGACGTCACGGCGGCTGAGGAGCGAGTTCGTGGTGGAGTGCCGGAGCCGCTCGACCTCGGCGTTGACGGAGGAGTCCTTCTCGATGAAGGTGTCCGTCTGCGGGACGTAGGCCTCGGGCTGGTAGTAGTCGTAGTACGAGACGAAGTACTCGACGGCGTTGTTCGGCAGCAGCCCGCGGAACTCGTTCGCGAGCTGGGCGGCGAGGGTCTTGTTGTGCGCGAGCACGAGCGTCGGCCGCTGCACCTGCTCGATGAGCCAGGCGGTCGTCGCCGACTTGCCGGTACCCGTCGCGCCGAGCAGCACGACGTCGGTCTCGCCGGCGTTGATGCGTCCGGCGAGCTCCGCGATCGCGGCGGGCTGGTCACCGCTCGGCGAGTACTCGCTGATGACCTCGAACGGACGGATCGCCCGGGTGGGCTCGATCGACACTGCCATGGCCTCCACGGTAGTCGGGACCGCTGACACCGACCGCGCTGCTCGCCACGGGCGGAACGGAGCGAGATCGGCTCGGACGCGAGCGGTCAGTGGGTGAGCTGCTCCCACACCGCGTCGGCGGACCGGATCGTCGCCTCGAGCGTCCCCGTGGCGTCGACGACGTGGTCGGCCAGGGCCAGGCGCTCCGCATCGCTGGCTTGCGACGCCACCCGTCGCTCGGCTTCGTCCCTGGCCATCCCCCGGTGTGCCACGAGCCGCTCGATGCGCTGCGCGGCGGGCGCGTCCACCACGACCACGGCATCGAAGCGCAGCGGGCGGCTCCCCCGCGCCTCGGCGAGGAGCGGCACGTCGTACACCACCACCGCGTCGGGGTCGGCCGCCTCGGCCGCGTCGAACGCCTGCTGCGCGAGGCGCCAGACCTCCGGGTGGGTGATCGCCTCGAGGTCCCGCCGTGCCACCGGGTCGGCGAACACCACGGCCCCGAGTGCCGGGCGGTCGAGCGACCCGTCCGCGGCGATCACGCCGGGGCCGAACCGTTCGGCGACCTGCGCCAGCCCGGGGCTCTCCGGAGCCACCGCGTCCCGCGCCAGGCGGTCCGCATCGACCACGACGGCGCCGTGCTCCGCCCATCGACGGGAGACGGTGGACTTGCCCGCGGCGATGCCGCCCGTGAGACCGATGATGCGCACCCGACCAGGCTAGCGACGCGCGGCCCCGGAACGCCGGAAGCCCGGCACCCCTGTGGGGGTGCCGGGCTTCCGGGACGGTGTGACCCGCTCGATCAGTTGCTCGAGCTGAGCTTCTCGCGGAGCGCCGCGAGCGAGGCGTCGTCGGCCAGGGTGCCCTGACCGTTCGACTCGCTCGTGAAGGACGACGAGGTCGACGCGCTGGCCGGCAGGTCGAAGTTGCCCTGCGCCTCGTCGGCGATGGTCTTCGCGACCTGCGCCTTGTGGGCCTCCCAGCGCGACTGGGCGGCCGCGTACTGGCCCTCCCACTCGGTGCGCTGGGCGTCGTAGCCCTCGAGCCACTCGTTCGTCTCCGGGTCGAAGCCGTCCGGGTACTTGTAGTTGCCCTGGTCGTCGTACTCGGTCGGCATGCCGTAGAGCGCCGGGTCGAACTCGGTGCCCTCCGGGTCCACGCCCTCGTTCGCCTGCTTGAGGCTGAGCGAGATGCGGCGACGGTCGAGGTCGATGTCGATGATCTTGACGAAGACCTCGTCACCGACGGAGACGACCTGCTCGGCGAGCTCGACGTGCTTGTTCGAGAGCTCCGAGATGTGGACGAGGCCCTCGATGCCGTCCGCGACACGGACGAAGGCACCGAACGGCACGAGCTTCGTGACCTTGCCCGGCGCGATCTGACCGATCGCGTGGGTGCGGGCGAAGACCTGCCACGGGTCCTCCTGCGTGGCCTTGAGCGAGAGCGACACGCGCTCGCGGTCCAGGTCCACCTCGAGGATCTCGACGGTGACTTCCTGACCGACCTCGACGACCTCGCTGGCGTGCTCGATGTGCTTCCAGGAGAGCTCGGAGACGTGGACGAGACCGTCGACGCCGCCCAGGTCGACGAACGCACCGAAGTTGACGATCGACGACACGATGCCCTTGCGGACCTGGCCCTTGTGGAGGTTGTTGAGGAACGTGGTGCGCGACTCGGACTGCGTCTGCTCGAGCAGGGCGCGGCGCGAGAGCACGACGTTGTTGCGGTTCTTGTCGAGCTCGAGGATCTTCGCCTCGAGCTCCTGGCCCAGGTACGGGGTCAGGTCGCGGACGCGACGCAGCTCGATGAGCGAGGCGGGGAGGAAGCCGCGGAGACCGATGTCGACGATCAGGCCGCCCTTGACGACCTCGATGACCGTGCCGGTCACGACGCCGTCGGACTCCTTGATCTTCTCGACGTCGCCCCACGCACGCTCGTACTGCGCACGCTTCTTCGACAGGATCAGGCGACCTTCCTTGTCCTCCTTCTGGAGGACCAGGGCCTCGACCTCGTCGCCGACCTCGACGACCTCGTTGGGGTCGACGTCGTGCTTGATCGAGAGTTCGCGCGAGGGGATGACACCCTCGGTCTTGTAGCCGACGTCGAGGAGGACCTCGTCGCGGTCGATCTTCACGACGGTTCCGGAGATCAGATCGCCGTCGTTGAAGAACTTGAGGGTCTTCTCGACCTCGGCCAGGAAGTCATCAGCCGAGCCGATGTCGTTGATGGCGACCTGCTTGGGAGCCTTGGTCGTGGTGGTTGTCATGTAGAGATTGCTCCGAACGGACATGAGTCGGGCCGTGACGGCGAGGGAGCGACCCCCTGGTCCGCACCGATCGTCGGTACGAGCCGTCATGGCAGTGATTGGTTGGCGCGGATTGCGCCGCCCAAGTCTAACCACTGGTCGCGGGGCCCCACAACCGGGCGTGTCGTCGCTCGGACCGGCCGAGGGGCGGACTGGAGGATCGTGGCGGCGCCGCCACGATCCTCCAGTCCGTACGCCACCGGCGTCAGCCGAGCAGCGCGGTCCGCAGCGTGTCCAGGCCGACACCACCGAGCGCGAGCGCGCGGTGGTGGAAGGCCTTCAGGTCGAACGCGGCACCCTCGCGCGCCGCGAGCTCGTCGCGGATCGACTCCCAGACACGCTGGCCCACCTTGTACGACGGGGCCTGCCCGGGCCAGCCGAAGTAGCGCGCGACCTCGAACTGCACGAACTCGGGCGCCATGTTGACGTTCTGGCCCATGAAGTCGAGCGCGTACTCCCACGTCCAGCCGCCGCCGTCGGGGTTCGTCTTCTGCAGGTGCACGCCGATGTCGAGCACGACACGGGCCGCGCGCATCCGCTGGCCGTCGAGCATGCCGAGGCGATCGCCGTCGTCGTCGAGGAAGCCGAGCTGCTCCATCAGGCGCTCGGCGTACAGCGCCCAGCCCTCGACGTGCCCGGACGGACCGGCGAGCTGCCGGCGCCAGGTGTTCAGCTCGCCGCGGTTGTAGACCGCCTGGCTGATCTGCAGGTGGTGGCCGGGGACGCCCTCGTGGTAGACCGTGGTCTTCTCGCGCCAGGTCCCGAACTCGGTGACGCCCTGCGGGACGGACCACCACATGCGGCCGGCCCGCGAGAAGTCGTCGGAGGGGCCGGTGTAGTAGATGCCGCCCTCCTGCGTGGGGGCGATCCGGCACTCCAGGCGCTTGATCGGGTCGGCGATGTCGAAGTACTTCCCGTCCATCGCGGCGATCGACGCGTCGCTCGTCTCCTGCATCCAGCGCTGCAGGGCGTCCGTGCCGTGCAGGATCCGGGCCGGGTCGGCGTCGAGCACCTCGATGGCCCGCGCGACCGAGGCGCCGGACTCGATGCGGTCGGCGATGCGCTCCTGCTCGTCGCGCATGCGGGCGAGCTCCTCGATCCCCCACTCGTACGTCTCGTCGAGGTCCACGACCGCGCCGAGGAACCGACGGGAGTGCAGCGCGTAGTCCTCGCGTCCGACCGCGTCCACCGGGGTGGCGAGCGGCAGGAGCTCGTGCTCGAGGAACCCGCCGAGCGACCGGTAGGCGGCGGCCGCGACCTCGGCACCGCGGCTGAGCTCGGTGCGGAGCGCCTCGGGCAGGGGCTCCCCGCCCTCGAGCGCGGCCCCGTCGACGAGCTGCCGGAAGAAGCCGTCCTCGGCGCCGTTGCGCGCTGCCTGCTCGGCGATGAGGGCGACCTGGCGGCGTGCGGGCGTCACCTGCTCGCGGGTGCCCTGGAGCAGCGTCTCGCGGTAGCCCTCGAGGGCGTCGGGCAGCGCGTGCAGGCGCCCGGCGACGTCCTGCCAGTCGTCGGTGGTCGCGGTCGGCATGAGGTCGAGCACGTCCCGGAGCTCCTGCGCGGGGCTCGCGATGACGTTCAGGTCGCGTAGGTGGAGCTTCCGCTCGTGGGACTCGACGACGAGGTCGAGCTCGGCACCCAGGTCGGTCTTCGTCACCCGGTCGACGTCGTCGGTCGCGTCGGCGGCGTCCAGGGCACGGCGTGCGGCGCGGGCGGCGTCCGCGAGGGCGTCGGCGCCGGCGGGCGAGGTGTCGCCGTAGGCCCCGGTGCGTCCGGGGACGCCGATGTACGTGGCGACGGTGGGGTCGAGGTCGACGAGGGTGGTCACCCAGTCCTCGGCGACCCGGTCGACGGCGGAGGGCTGACGGACGGGACGGTCTTCGGTCATGCCCCGACCCTACTCAGGGCATGGTCACACGCCGGGCGCCGATCCGCGCAGGGGGTGCCGTTCCGCACGTGGCAGGTCGATCCGCGCGAGGGGTGCCGTTCCTTTCGGCCTCCTCCGCGCGGTTCACCATCCCAGGTCACGTGCGATGGGCAGGAACACTCACCACGGACGGCGCAGCACCACGGACGGACGGGAGGCACGGTGCCAGCCGGCACCGTGCCTCCCGTCCGCTCGTGGGCGCGGCAGACGGAGCAGGGCGGGCCCGACGGGCCGCGCCCGACCCGCGTCAGTGCGCCGCGGCCTCCCAGTTCGGGCCGACGCCGACGGAGACGTCCAGGGGGACGCTGAGCTCGGCTGCGCCGCCCATCCGGGTGCGCAGGATCTCCTCGACGCGCTCCTGCTCGCCGGGGGCGACCTCGAGGATGAGCTCGTCGTGCACCTGCAGCAGCAGATGCGACTCGAGCCCGCCGTCCCGCAGGTCGGCGTCGACCCCGAGCATCGCGATCTTCATGATGTCCGCCGCGGACCCCTGGATCGGCGCGTTCAGCGCGGCGCGCTCGGCGTTCTCGCGGAGGACCCGGTTCGGGCTCTTCAGGTCGGGGAACGGCCGGCGGCGGCCGAAGATCGTCTCGGTGTAGCCGTCCTCGCGGGCCTGCTCCACGACCCCGCGCAGGTAGTCGCGCACGGCGCCGAAGCGGGCGAAGTACTCGTTCATGAGCGTGCGCGCCTCGGACTGGTCGATGCGGAGCTGCTTCGACAGGCCGAACGGGCTCAGGCCGTACGCGAGGCCGTACGACATCGCCTTGACCTTCGTGCGCATCTCGGCGCTGACGTCGGCCGGCTCGACCCCGAAGACCCGCGCACCGACGAAGCGGTGCAGGTCCTCGCCTTCGTTGAAGGCCTGGATCAGTCCGGGGTCACCGGACAGGTGTGCCATGATCCGCATCTCGATCTGCGAGTAGTCGGCCGTGACCAGGGTCGTGTACGGCTCGGCGACCGCGAAGGCCGAGCGGACCCGGCGGCCGACCGCGGTCTTGACGGGGATGTTCTGCAGGTTCGGGTCGGTCGACGAGATCCGGCCGGTGCTGCTGCCGGTCTGCTCGTAGCTCGTGTGGATGCGGCCGTCGACGACCGCGGCGTCGAGCGTGTCCACGATCTGCCGGAGCTTCGTCGCGTCACGGTGCTGGAGCAGCAGCCCGAGGAACGGGTGCGGGTGCTGCTCCTGCAGGTCGGCGAGGCTCGCGGCGTCGGTCGAGAAGCCGGTCTTGGTCTTCCGCGTCTTCGGCATCGCGAGCTCGGTGAAGAGCACCTCCTGCAGCTGCTTCGGCGAGCCGAGGTTGACCTCGTGCCCGATCTCGGCGAACGCCTGCTGCGCGAGCTCCGCGGCGCGCTCCCCCAGGTCGTGCGACAGCCCGGTGAGGACGGGACGGTCGATCGCGACGCCGGTGGTCTCCATACCGGCGAGCACCGGCACGAGCGGCAGCTCGATGGTGTCGAGCACGCGGAGCGAGGACTCGTCGACGCGGGCGCGCAGAGCGGTGTCGACACGGAGGACGTACCAGGCGTGCACGCCGACGTTCACCGGGTCGGTCTCGGGGACGAGCTGGTTCGGGTCGGCGGTCGGCAGTTCCTCGCCGAGCTCCTGGTACACGAGGTCGGACAGCGGCTGGCCCTGCTTGCCCGGCTGGGCGAGCCACCCGGTCAAGCGCGCGTCGCCCGCGATCCCCCGCACCGTGAACCCGACCGTCGCGAGGGCCTTGATCGCGGCCTTGGCGTCGTGGAAGTGCTTGGGCGCGTCCGAGGCGAACCAGGCCGCGAGCTGCTCGTAGTCCTTCGTGCCGCTGCCGCCGGGGACGAGCACCGCGTCGTCGTGCGTCGCGATGCCGATGGCGCTCAGTCGGCCGTCGATGACCTCGACCGCGACGCCGAACCCGTTCTCGGCGTCGTTCGCGGCCTTGCGGTCGAGCCAGTACCCGAGTTCCTCGTCGATGACGGTCGTGACGGGCGGCGGGGTCGGTGCACCGCTGTCGACGGAGCCCGCCGACTCCGCGACGTCGGACGGCTCGCCCGTGCCGGCGACCTTGAACACCCGGTCGAGCAGCGTGCGGAACTGCAGCTTCGCGAAGAGGTCACGGACCGCCTGCTCGTCGAGCGGTCGGAGCGCCACGTCGCCGGGGCCGACCGGCAGCTCGACGTCGTTCACGAGCCGGTTCAGCTTGCGGTTCCGGATCGCCCGGTCCTTCTGCTCGCGCAGGTTGTTGCCGACGACGCCCTTGATCTCGTCCGCGTGCTCGAGCACGCCGTCGAGCGAGCCGTACGCGGTGATCCACTTGACGGCGGTCTTCTCGCCGACCTTGTCGATGCCGATCAGGTTGTCGCTGGTCTCGCCGACGAGTGCCGCGATGTCCGGGTACTGGTGCGGCTCGATGCCGTAGCGCTCGTACACTTTGTCGCGGTCGTAGCGGGTGAGTTCGGAGACCCCGCGGACGGACGGGTAGAGCAGCGTGACGTCGTCGTTCACGAGCTGGATCGAGTCGCGGTCACCGGACACGACGTAGACCTGGTACCCCTGCTCCGAGCCCTGGCGGGCGAGGGTGGCGAGGATGTCGTCGGCCTCGTAGTCCTCCTTCGTGACCGTCGTGATGCCCATCGCCTCGAGCGCCTGCTGCAGGAGCGGGATCTGGCCCTTGAACTCGGCCGGGGTCTCGGAGCGGGTGCCCTTGTAGTCCTCGTACTCGCGCGTGCGGAACGAGAAGCGGGAGATGTCGAACGCGACGGCGAGGTGCGTGGGCTTCTCGCGCTGGAGGAGCATGAGCAGCATCGAGATGAAGCCGTGGATGGCGTTCGTGTGCTGCCCCTCGCGGTTCACGAAGCTGTCGACCGGGAGCGCGTAGAAGGCCCGGAAGGCGAGCGAGTGGCCGTCGATGACCATGAGGGTAGGCTTTGCGGAGTCCGACACCCGGACAGCCTACCGACGCCATCCGACACGGGAGTCCTGCGCGCGTGACCGACGAAGCGACCACCACCGGAGCCCTCGCCGACACCGGGGTGGACCCCCGACTGGCCGACCGGGGCATGGGCGAACTCGCCGAGAAGATGGGCATGGTCATCACCGAGCTGACCGCCGAGCGTGCCGTCGGTTCCATCCCGGTCGAGGGCAACCGCCAGCCCGTCGGGCTCCTGCACGGGGGCGCGTACGTCGTCCTCGCCGAGAGCCTCGGTTCGATGGCCGCGAACGTGCACGCCGGCCCCGGCCGCTACGCCGTGGGGATCGAGCTGAGCGCGTCGCACTCACGGAGCGCCACGAGCGGCCGCGTCACCGGCACCTGCACGGCGATCCACCTCGGCGGCACGCTGACCACGCACGAGATCGTCCTGACCGACGACGAGGGCCGTCGGTGCTCGACCGTGCGCATCACGAACATGATCCGCGAGCGGCGCTAGTCCCGTCCGGCGCCGGCGGGTCAGTCCTCGGGCGGGCGCTGCAGCAGCAGCCGGGCGTCACCGAATCCGAGCCGCCGGTAGAGCGGCTCCCCCATCGCGCTCGAGTGGACCACGACCCGTTCGGCTCCGGCCTCGTCGGCGAGGTCGAGCAGCGCGGCGACGAGGGCTCCGGCGACGCCGACACCGCGCAGGTCCGGGTGGACGTAGACGCTCTGCAGCTCCGCGGCGACCCGCCCGCGAGGCCGGTGCGGCACCGGCGGCCTGGCGTTCAGCGCGAGCCACGCCATCCCGAGCACGACGCTACCCCGTTCCGCCACGACGCACCGGTGCGACGCCGCGTGCTCGCGCGCGAACGCAGCGGTCGCCTCGCGGTACTCGTCGGGCGTCGCCGTCGGCGCCCGACCGGTCTCGTCGACGCTCCACCGCCACCGCAGGTCGGCCACCGCCGCCATGTCCTCCAGCCGGGAGGCACGGATCACCACGTCGTCCATGCCCCCACCTTGCCAGGTGGTCGGCCCTGCGGCGGGGCCGGGACGCGCCTCCGGTCCGGTGCAGTGCTGCGTTGTCCTGAGGCCCGCGTTGCGTTGCGTTCCGTCGATGGAGCAGTCCCCGTCGGGTCCCGCGCCCGGACCCGACGGGGACTGCTCCATCGACTGTGGGCCGGTTGTCCGCCCGGGGACGCAGGAGCGCCGCCGGACGATGTCCGGCGGCGCTCCTGCGTGAGCGAGCGGGTGCTCGTTACTTCTTGGCGCTGAGCTGCTCGATGATCGCCTTGGCGACGTCGTGCATGGTCAGGCGGCGGTCCATCGAGGCCTTCTGGATCCAGCGGAACGCCTCGGGCTCGGTGAGGCCCATCTTCTCGTTCAGCAGGCCCTTGGCGCGGTCGACGAGCTTGCGGGTCTCGAAGCGCTCGACCAGGTCGGCGACCTCGGCCTCGAGCGTGATGATCTGCTGGTGGCGCGAGAGGGCGATCTCGATCGCGGGGAGCAGGTCGTTCGGGGTGAAGGGCTTGACGACGTAGGCGAGGGCGCCGGCCTCGGTCGCGCGCTCGACGAGGTCCTTCTGGCTGAACGCCGTGAGGAGGACCACCGGAGCGATGTGGTTCTTGGAGAGCTTCTCGGCCGCGGAGATGCCGTCGAGCTGGGGCATCTTGACGTCCATGACGACGAGGTCCGGGCGGAGGTCGGTGGCGAGCTGGACGGCGGTCTCACCGTCGCCGGCCTCGCCGACCACGTCGAACCCGTTGTCGCGGAGGATCTCGACGATGTCGAGACGGATGAGCGACTCGTCCTCGGCGACGACGACGCGACGCGGTGCTGCTGGGGTTGCTTCTGTGTCACTCACGTCGGAGAGCCTACTAGACGGAGCAAGACCGGTCCGTCAGGCCCTCCCGGCCCTTCGGGGCCGGGCTGTCCGTACGAGTGGCGGGACCCCCGGGTCGGCGCAGCCCGCGCGCCGTGAGCCGTCCTTGTACGAGTGGCGGGACCCCCGGGTCGGCGCAGCCCGCGCGCCGTGAGCCGTCCTTGTACGAGTGGCGGGACTCGAACCCGCACGCCGTGAGGCAGAGCATTTTGAGTGCCCCGTGTCTACCGTTCCACCACACTCGCGAGGACTTCAGGCTAGCAGCACGTGCCCCTCCGCCCGGTCCGTCGTCGGCCCGACGGCGACCGCCGGAAGGCGCAGCTCGAACACCGCGCCGCCGAGCGCTCCCGTCCCGGACGCGTGCGCGAGTGTCCCGCCGTGCGCGACGGCGATCCCGCGGGCGATCGGCAGCCCGAGTCCGGCGCCGCCGGAGCGGACGTCGCGTGCGGCCTCGAGCCGGACGAGCCGGTCGAACACCCGCTCGCGGTCGGCCTCGGGGACGCCCGGTCCGTCGTCCTCGACGCGGAGGACCGCGACGGCGTCGTCGCGGGCGAGGGTGACCGTGACCGTGCCGGATCCCCCGGTGGCACGGGCCGCGTTGTCGACCAGGTTGCCGAGCACCTGCGCGAGCCGGTCCGGGTCGACCTCGGCGTGCACCGGGTCGTCCGGCGCGCGGAGGTCCAGGGTGACGGCGGGCAGCCGGAGCCGGAGCCGCTCCACCTCTGCGCGGACCCACGGCACCAGGTCGGTGGTCCGGCGTTCGAGCGCGATGCCCCGGTCCAGCCGGGCCATCGTGAGCATGTCGTCGACGAGCCGCGCTGCCCGGTCGGCCTGGCGGACGACGTGCACGGCGAGGACCTCTCGGGTGGCGGCGTCGTCGTCCCCGCTGCGCACGAGGGTGTCGGCCGCCGCGCGCACCCCCGCGACCGGGGTCCGGAGCTCGTGCGCGGCGTCGGACAGGAACGAGCGGACCCGCTCCTCGGCTGCGAGGGCCTGTGTCTCCGCACCCTCGACGGCGTCGAGCATCTCGTCGAAGGCGACCGCGACCCGGCCGATCTCGGTGTCGGTCCGGGACGGCCGGAGTCGCCGCCCGCGGTCCCCACCGGCGATCGACCGCGCGGTGTCGGTCATCTCGTCGAGTGGTCGGAGCGATCGACGCACGACGAGCACGACGCCGACCACCGCGACGCCGAGGAACGCGGCGGAGGCGCCGCCCATCACCCAGCCGAGCTGCGTGAGGGTCTCCTGGACATCGCGAGTGCCGGCGGTCAGCGTGATCCGGGTGCCGTCGTCCAGCGTCGACCGGAGGGTCAGCACGCCGTCGTCGTCGGACACCGAGGACGCGGTGATCCGGGCGCCCGACGTCGTGCTCGTGCCGGTGCTGGTGGCCGAGCCCGAGGTCGTGCCTTCCGACCCTGCGGCCCGCTTGCCGGCGGGGCCGGGCAGCCCGGCCGGATCGGGCGGGCCGGAGCGGAGCTGCTCGGGCGTCGGTCCCGCCTCGACCGCCGCGCCGTCGGGCTGCACGATGCGGACGGAGAGCCCCTGCGCGGAGAGCCGGTCGGCCAGGTCGTCGGCGTCGAGCACCCCGACGAGGGCCGCCGCCGCCGAGGCCCGGTCACGCAGGCGGTCCTCGACCTGGGCCCGGAGCCGGGCGCCGAGGACGGCCTCGACCGCGACGACGAGTCCGGAGAGCAGCACGGCCAGCAGGGCGATGATCGCCACGACCGTGCGGAGCCGCAGCGACGTGGTCCGCAGCGGGGACGTGGGCAGCGACCCGGTCACGCGGCGCCCCGGTCCGCCGCGAGCCGGTACCCGATTCCGCGGACCGTGTGCACCAGACGCGGGCCGTGCGCCTCCATCTTCCGGCGGAGCGCGCTGAGGTGCACCTCGACCAGGTTCGCCGCGACCGCGTCGTAGCCCCAGACCTGGGTCGTGATCTGGCCCTTCGACACCGTCCGCCCGCGGCTCTCGGCCAGGAAGCAGAGCAACCGGAACTCGGTCGCGGTGAGGTCGAGCAGCACGCCGTCCCGTCGGACCGTGGCACCCTCGGGGTCGATCACCAGGTCGCCGACCTCGATCACCGTCGGCACTCGACCACGGCGCCGGAGCACGGCCGTCACCCGGGCCACGAGCTCGGCCATCGCGAAGGGCTTCACGACGTAGTCGTCGGCACCCTCGGCGAACCCGCGGAGTCGGTCGTCGAGCTCGTCGCGCGCGGTCATCATCACGACGGCGGCGTCCGACCGGGCCCGGATGCGGGCGGCGAGGAGGATGCCGCTCGGCCCGGGCAGCATCCAGTCGAGCAGGACGAGGTCCGGGACGGCGCGGTCGAGGTCGTCGAGGATCGTCCGGCCGTCGGGGGCCGCGGCGACGAGGTGTCCCTCGGCGCGCAGGGTCGAGACGACGGCGGTGCGGAGGGCGTCGTCGTCCTCGACCACGAGGATGCGTGCGGGTGCGTTCACGGCGGACACCGTACGGTCCGTCGGTGAGCACGGAGCATGGAGCCAGCTGGAGAACCCCTGTGCTTCAGTCCTGCTTCAGATTCGAGCTCGACCGTCGTCCTCGTCGGCGGACCACCCCGGTCCGCCACGGAGAACCGGAGACACCATGAACGACGAACTGCACGACGAGACCACGACCGAGCGGGCCCCGCGCCGCCACCGCCGGCTCCGCGCGATCGGCATCGGGACCGCCGCGGCCGCGGTGCTCGTCCTCGGTGGCGTGGGCGTGACCGCGGCGATGGCCGACGGTGCCGGCAGCGGCCCGACCGTCACCGCCCCCACCGGCGCACCCAGCGGGGCGCCGACCGGCGCCCCGTCCGGAGCGCCGAAGGCCGCGCCGAAGGACGGGCCCGAAGGAGCGCCGGCGCCCGGGGAGGACGCCGCCGGCAAGGACGGCAAGGACGCTCCGGCGGCCCCGGGTTGCGTCGCCCTGCCCGCGCCGGGCAAGGACGCCCCGACCCCGCCCGCGCCGGGCAAGGACGCGAAGGCACCGAAGGACGCGCCCGGTAAGGACGCGACCACCCCGCCCGCACCCGGCAAGGACGGGAAGGCACCGAAGAACGCCCCGACCGACGCACCGACCCCTCCTGGCGCACCGGAGCAGGGCGACCAGGCGACGCCCGCACCGACGTCCGGGTCCTGACCGGACCGCACGCGCTGCGGGAGGCGCACCCCGTCGGCCGCGTGGTCGACGCGGGGCGCGCCTCCCGGCCGGTGTCCCGACCCCGTCAGCGGCGGTCGAGCGCCTCGATCGCCGCGACGAGACCGGCCCGCCGCGGGGACCGCCGCGGCAGCACCCCGAGCAGGGCGCGGAGCACCTGCGGATCCGCGGCGCCGTCCGCGGTCCGCGACCACGCCTGCAACGCCTCGACCCCGCCGTCGGTCAGCACCGACTCGCGGAACCGGGACCGGACCGCGTCCCGCAGGTCGTCGACGCCCGGCGACGCCGACCCCGGCAGGACCGGTCCGGAGTACCCGTCGACGGCCTGGAGGCGCGCCCCGCGGTCGAGCGCGGACAGCACCGTCTCGACGTCGGTGCGGATCCCGGTCAGGCGGTACGGCCGCGACGACAGGTGCGCGCCCGGCGCGTGGTCCGCGAGGACGCGGCGGAGGCGCACGACCTCTGCCCGGAGCGTGGGGACCGCACGGCGGTCGCCGTACACCGCGACCGCGAGGTCGGCTGCGGCGAGACCGCCGGGCGTGGACGCCAGGACGGCGAGCACCTCGGAGTGCCGCTCGGACAGCCGGACGGCACGGTCTCCGGTCCGGAGGGTCGCGGTGTCGGACCCGAGCAGCGTCAGTTCGGCCGAGTCGGCACCGCGGCGGCCTCGGTCTGCTCGGTCGGCTCGGTCTGCGCGCGGGACGGTCGTCGAGGTCGCCCGGGCGGCGTGCCGGAGGGCGGTGAGGGCGATCTCCGCCTCGGCCGCGGCGGCCGTCGCCGTGAGGAGCGGCAGCGTGTGGCGTTCGACCGCACGGTCGTCGCCCGTGATGTCGAGGGCGCCGACGACCGAGCCGTCCGCCGCGTGCAGCGGGACGGCCGTGCAGGAGAACGCCTTCACGGCGGTGGCGTAGTGCTCCTCGGACCGGATCTGCACGCCGCGGCCGAGGCGGAGCGCCGTCCCCGGGGCGCTCGTGCCGGCGTGCTCCTCGGCCCAGTCGGCGCCGGCCGTGAAGCCCATGTCCTCGGCGGCGCGCCGGGCCGCACGTGCGCCGTCCACCCAGACGATGCAGCCGGCGGCGTCGGTCAGCGCGACGACGCACCCGGCGGCGCGGACGTCGTCGAGCAGGAGCCGACGGACCACGGGGAGCGCGGTGCCGATCGGTCCCTGGCCACGGATGGCGTCGAGCTGGGCGTCGTCGAGCGCGAGCGTCGGCAGGCCGTCCGGGTCCACCCGGGCCGAGCGACGCCAGGACTCGGCGACGAGCGGGCGGAGCCCTGCGGGAGCGGGCACGGTGCCTCCCCTCGCAGGTCTCCGCCGCGCCGTCGCGGTCGGTGCGGTCAGCCTACGTCGGCCGCACCGCCGGGACCAGGCCCAGGTCCTCGAGCTCGGCGTCGGTCAGCATCCGTGAGCGGGTGAGGAACCGCTTGCCCTCGGGGACCTCGACCGAGAACCCGCTGCCCCGCCCGTCGACGACGTCGATCGTGAGGTGGGTGTACTTCCAGTACTCGCCCGGTCTCGGTGGCAGACACCGCGAGGCATTGGATTCCGCGGACTGACGCGGATCGGGGCGCTGTAGGGCGGTGTGCGGCGGAGCATCTTCGGGTGGGTTCTGCGGACTGACTGCGGACTCAACGGCCCATCATGGACCATGGACGAACTGCTTACAGCGCTCCGAGCTGCCATCCGCGACGAGGTCGCCCGGCAGCTCGCCGAGCTCCTTCCCGCGCAGCCCGCGCCCGAGGCCTCGCCGGAGCTCCTCGGGGTCGAGCAGGCAGCCGCGCGGCTCGGCGTGCAACCAAAGACACTCTACGAGTGGCGTCGGCTCCACAAGGGACCGCCCTCGCTTCGGGTAGGCCGTCTCGTGAAGTACCGCTCCGACGTCCTCGACGAGTGGATCAACCGACCGAGGTCCGGCGACGACATCCTCACGCTCCGCGAGGCCGCGGATTACACGCGCACGCACTGGCGGACGATCGCCGACGCATGCCGTGCCGGCGAACTCAAGGGCATCCAGCGCACCCGGAACGCGACCTGGCGGGTCCGCCGCGAGGACCTCGACACGTGGATGGGCGTCACGCCGCCAGTGCGCCGCGGCCCGCTGCGCTCGCTCTGATCCGCCTACGACCCGTCGCCGGGCTGCAGGACATCGATGTCCCACTGCGCTCGCTCGAGGCGCGCAAACCAGGCAACCGCCTCCCACAACGGCTCCATCAGCGTCCTACCCTCGAACCGCTCCCGGTAGACCGTATCCTGCTGCGCGTTCGCCTTTCCGCCGTGACGGTCTCCGATCCAGTCCTCGAGCAGGGACTCCAGTGACTGATACACGAGGGGACCGAAGTTGAGCGGGTACTCCAGAGGGAACTGCAGACCCGCTGGCGAAACGGCGACGACCGCGCCGTGCGTGATCCCGTTACGGACGAGGCGGATGCCGGGCAGCACGGCGCCAGCTGGATCTTTGTCACGCAGCCGGTCGTATTGCTCCCCGTGCTCGCGACGGAGTTGCTCGTCGAGCGTCGCGGCCCAGAAGACCGCGGTGCCGAGAGCGACGTATTCCTGGGCACCACCGCCAGCGAGCTCGTCAGCCGCCTTCTGCAGGCCCTGGAACGCTGCAGCCCGGACCGGCGTCCACCGGGGAAGCGTCACCGCTCACACCGTCGCGACAGCGGCCGGTCGGCCGCCTGTCGGCGTACCCGCAGCGTGCGTCTCACTGGCTGCGACGATGTGCGGTCGCCGAGCCCGTCGAAGGAATCCACACTCAGCGCGTTCGGGTGCTTCCGGCACGTCAGGGGACGCGGTCGTCGGCAACGCGGTGCGCTCGAGCGGGAACGGTCCCGGGAACTCCTGCGGTGAGCTCGATCCATGCACCCAGTATCCCCGCCGGGTCAGGCGAAGGGGGTTGGGTATAGACGTCCGTTCGATCGGGCGCCAGAAGAATCAGGCCTGGACAATCACACCGCGCGGCCGCAGAGCGATCCGTCTCGCTACGCTGCGGTCAACCACCAAAAGAAAGGGGCTCCCATGCCCGACAAGTATGGCGCCGTCCAGGATCTCGAAAACGCGATGGTCAACGCCAACAACGTGATCAGCTTCTCCCAGAAGGCCAAGCCTGTGGCGCTCGGTCCCGAACGTGACCTAGCCACCGCGATCGAGTCCATCGGCTTCGCGCTCCACGCGATTGCACGCGCACAGAAGAAGATGCTCGAGTAGCACTATCGAACGACTAGAAACCCCCTCGAGCTCCCGAAGGAACCCGAGGGGGTCTTACGTCAATGCTTGGTATCGCGTTTCCTAGACTCGTTCCCACTCGGCGTCGTGTCGCTATCGCGCCAACGGCCATCGCGGCGCTGCACGCGGACGTCTCCGCCGCCTGCGTTCTCCGCAATCTCCTTCGCCCGAGCTTCCGCTTCGGCCTGCGTTCTGGCGTGCGCCGATGCTCGCTGCGCGTTCTCTTTCTTCACGTCCCACCCGCCGCGGTCGTTGTTGGGGACGACGTACCGGTCGTTGTCATTGCCCTTCGGCATAGCGAACCTCCTCGTTCGCGCGTGACGCTATCGCTCGTTGGACACGCGCTGGGTCACGATCTGGTGTCGGCCCGTCGGCGTAGCTTCCCGAAGCCGCCGGCACCCATACCAGGGGATGTACGAGGCGATCAGCGTCCGCAAGCATGACCAGATGGCACTTCGTCTCCTCGATGACCGCAGACGCCCGACCAAGTTGACTTGGATCGCGGGCGGAACGCTGGCCCTGCTGGCCATCGGCGGCGTCGCGACCGCCGCGGGAGACGAACCGAGCGCAGTCCCGTCCATGACCGCCGCTGCGTCGACGCCGACTCGAGAGACGACTCAGCCGTCACCCACCGCCCCCACCCGCCAGGCGGAGCACGCTCCTGCCGCACCGCTGGCTGAACAGGTCGATGCCGAGCTCAAGACGGCATGGGGCGTGACCAACTTCACCGACGGCCTCTCCGGTACGGAGGGTCACGACCCGGCGCTGCTGAACTGGCGAATCTCTCACCTCGAGGACTAGGCGCCCGGAATCGTGCACGTCACCATCCAAGTCGCCGCTCTGGAGACGTCGGAGGCGGAGGTTGAGCAGCTAGCTAAGAACATCATGCGGCTCAGCCAGGACCAGCTCCCCGCACTGCAGTGGGTCGCGGTGCAGACAGCAGATGGCCGTCTGCTCGAGCAGACCACTCGGCTCGCGCCCGGACAGTGAAAAGTCGCTCCCCCAGTCTGACCGGCAGGCCGAGCCCGGCACTCCCCCGATGGCCATCGACTTGGTCACCCGACTAGGCCACGGTCCTCCTCGGGGATGGAATCGCCGGCCGTGCATTGCTGCTGACCTTCCGCGGGGGCAGTCTGCGATGGAGAGGGCACAGCCGGAGGGGCCGGCGCGATCACGCTCTCAGGGGAAGGTCACACCATGAAGTTCATGAAGCCGCTCGCGGGTCTGGGGCTTGCTGCCGCTGTCGCCCTGCCGATCCTGATCGCTGGGCCGGCACAAGCCGACGAAGCAGTAGCACCGGAACAGCTGCCGCAGTTCGCGCTGCAGGCACTCACCGGGCCGGAAGACACGTCGACATCGACGTTCACCGTTCCGGCGGGCAAGTACACCGACGCAGCCGGCAAGACCCGCATCTTTGCCGCACAGGCCACGTGGGTCTGCAACGGCAAGACCGACAACCCGCACTGGTCGAAGGGCGCCGCCAGCGTCATCGCGAAGACCCGAGTCACCTGCAAGGGCCCGACGGCGACCGTTCCGATCCGCGTCGAGTCCCTGCTCGGCCGGACGACCCACAACAGCATCAACTCACTGCAGATCGTCGCGGAGTCGAACTACGTCCAAAACGTGGCAGCGGATCCCAACGGGCTGATGTCGCAGACCTGGTACGTGCCGGCCCAGGGGTCGGCGACCCACATCGCCAGGAACGCGTACTTCCGCGGCTCTCACTCCGGGCAGGCTGCTCCGCCGCTGAAGCCGTTCAACATCGGCGCCGCGGCCTCTGCCTTCATCTACGTGCCATAACGCATTCACACCAAGAGAAGAGGGGCCGACCGCTGACTGCAGTCGGCCCCTCTTCTCGTCTTTCAGCTCACTGTGGCGAGGAGATCGAGCCGTCGGCCACCAGCTCCGTCGGTCTCGACGAAGAGCTGGAACGAGCGTCCGGCCGCGTTCGCGGTTCCCCATCTGAGTACTTCCCGCACGTCTGTCGCGCCGGTCAGTCGGTACTCGTCGCTCGCGCCGCCTTCATCGGTGAAGTAGACCCGGTAGACCGGATCATCTACCTCGACCTGCACGTCCCGCGGATCCACCTGCTCTGCTCGAAGATCGCCGTTAGCCATGCGGAGCACCATAGCTGCCGTCCGCCCGGGACGACTGATTCGTCAGGAGCAGACCAGCTAAGGCGCCCCCACCCCCTCAGAGCAGGAGCTCCCGGACGATTGCGATGCCGGGCCCAGGGATGAACGTCACGGTCCCGGCGTCGGCGGTCTTGAGCGTGACGGGAGTCGGCGACGCAAGATGGTCACGAAGCTGCTTGTCATCCCATGCCTGATTCGGGTCAAGAGCGATCTCGGCGCCCCCGATGATGATTCTGTAGATCGACTTCATGGCCCTCGCTATCGACCGTACGAGAGCTCTTGTCAGTTCCGCTCTGGGCGCCGGCTTCCGAAGGCGCTCCATCGCAGCATTGGCTCGATCGCTCCCGATGCCGCGCTGAGTCCTCAGCCTGTACGTTGCCGGAGGTGGGAGTGCGCACACACCTTCGCTGAAGGGCCCCGTCCTTCTGGGCGGGGGCCCAGTCATGTCCGAACTGGTACCTGTGCGGGTCGTCGCGTTCGCGCGAAAGCGAAACCCGAAGCGCCCGACCAATGGCGCAGTAGCTGGTTGGCACTGGTCCGCGTTCGCGCGCCCCGTTCGAGGGCTAGTCCGCTCGTTACACCTGTCAATAGGCTCAACGTTCCACACCGCTAAGAAGGGGGAGCCGATGACGCACCACCAGATCGACCACAAGCACCCGAAGGAGCACCGCTGATGGCTACCGCTACCTTCAAATCCGCAGTTACCTACGGCGCGCAGACAATCGACCTGCGCGACAACTCCGACACCGACAAGGTCGAGGACGAGATCCTCGAGGCCTGCCGAGTCGGTGGAGGATGGGTCTCCTTGCCAACTGCCGCTGGGTCTCGGGTGATTTTCGTGACGGCCGGTGTGCCGATCGACATTCGGAACTGGACCTACACGCCCGCCGATGACCAGGTGTTCGCCCAGTGAGTGCCGCGAAGCGGGTCGCTGAAGAGCTGAACCGGGTGCTGGCCGCGCAGTCGTACGGCTGGGCGGACGGCAAGCGTTGGTCCGGTCGTGCGTCCGTGGCGCAGCGTCTCCTCAGCGGGCTCGCGCTCTCCATCGGAGAAGGATCATTCCAGTACGCCGAGGCACGATTCCTTGCCGATACGACACACGTCCTCGCCCTGACCGCAACGCACGTGCACAAAGCGTGGGCGGAGGACGACGAAACGATCGGCACCGACAGCTGGTCGCGCTCCGCCATCTCGAAGGTGGAGCTGACGCAAGCGCCGAACGTCTTCCAGGAGGGGTCCGCGGACCACGCCGCGACCGCTCTGCACCTGACGTTCCGTTCCGGTGACACCGTGGAGCTCGGCGGGGATGGGCAGAGCCAGGCGAACCTTCGCGAGCTACTGCATCTTTACCCGGGCCTGTTGGCCAACTTGTCCTGACACACAAAAGCGCGCCCATCTCAGGTCGAGGTGGGCGCGCTTTCGTGTTGCATGCTGACGGTCAGTCGGCGTAGCCGGCCAGAGTGAGCGCGATCTGGTCAATGGTGTGCAGACCCTCGGTGATCTCGACCATGTAGTTCGCGGTCTCTTCGTCCGGGATTCGCCGTAGGCGGACCCCGTTCAGCTCGAGCAGCGTCATCCCTGCGGTCCACGCAGTGCGCTTGTTGCCGTCGAAGAAGCCGTGCGCGGCCGCAATTCCATGGATCAGCGCAGCAGTCTGCGCCCAGATGCTGACGTAGAAGTACTGCCCGCCCATGCCGTGAAACGCCCGGCGCACCCCCGACTCAAGCTTCCCGCGGTCCGTGACCGGGGCGTCGACCATGCTGTCGTGGATGAGAATGACCTGCTCGACGGTGAGTTCTGGCCTCACCGCGTCGCTAGGAGGTCAAGAGCTGTCCGCCAACGACTGATCACCGAGTCGGCCGCAACTCGAACCGACTCGTCAGACGCGGCGACGCCGACAGTGACGGGTGCCGGCACATCCCGGCCCGCGATGGTGCGTGCGGTGTAGAGCTTCCGAATTTCCCCGGTGCTCATAGCCGTGTTCGTGGCCACCCACGCCGGGGCGCCACCTCGAGCGTCGATCCAGGGCTTGTCCTGGTGAGTCAGGTTGATCAACTGGTCAGAGCTCAAGCCCTTGTACTGCGTTAGGACAGCATCGATCAGGGCGGTGTCCTCCCGCGAGAGGGTTCCGGCGTATGCGGGGACGAACTCATGGCGATCCTTGCGGTACAGGCTCCGGACAACGGGACCATCACGCCATGCCTCGATGGTCTCCGCAAACAGGGGGCGCCCGTTGATGCCGAGCGACCATGCCTGAGACAGATAGGTCAGCTTCTGCAGGGACCACATGTCAGCCCGGACGCGTGTCCGGATGTACGCGGCAACGTCGATCGCTGTCGTCGTCACGCTGATCACCTCCACACTGTTGTCCACACGTTATCCACCGAAATCTGGCCGTTGTGCACAGATTGTCCACTGACCGTAGCGGGTGGATGACACGACACGCTATGGAGGACTTGTCCAAAGCGTTCGCCCATGCCGAACCGGCAGAACCCGCCGCGCTACCGTTCCCCCATGAAGACGCTGCTGCTCCACGAGGGCCCTGCTGACGGCACCCGCATCGACTACCCCGGCGACACTGTCCCGCTCGGTTGGACGGTCGTTCACGCCGTCTCCGGCCCAGGTGCTGTCGTGACTCAGTACGAGCTCCGCGACGAGCACGGCGACACCACCAACTACTGGCCACCGCGATCAGCGTGAGCGATGACGATGAGTGGATGACACCGGCTGAGGTGACCGCACTGATCGGAGTAACCAGCGGCACGCTCCGCCAGTGGCGGTTCCGGCTAGACGCGCCGGTCCGGGTGTGTACGAGTTCTGCCCCGGCCAGGTACTACCTGCCAGTCCGCTTCGGGACGGCCCTAGCGATCGACTCGAGCGAGTTGCTGATCGACGCGAGGCGGCCCTTAAAAGAGGAAGACGATGTCGTGCTCGTCGCGAACGTCATCGCCTTGTCGTCGATCGGGTAGGACCACCGCAGCCAGCGCCGACCGATGCCTCGGCACTTCACCCGCACGGTGACGCGTTCTGGGGCTGGCTCAGCGTTCGCTAGCTTGCCACCTGGGTAATGCGCGACGTACCAAGTGTTCGAGAGCTCCTGGCCCGGGCCCATCATCGGAATGGGGTTCTCGTAGCGCCGGACGACGTAACCGATGGCCGCCCCCTCGCCGTCTGCACCGACGGGCGGCACGTCGAGTGGGGGTTCGAACTCGACGCTGATGTGCCGCGCAACTGTGGGCCCGGCATTCCGGACGACGAGGTCAAGCGCAGTGTCCGAGTCGGGCGCGTACCGGAGCTCGGCGACGATCATCGGCTGGCTCCGTCGGCGGCTGTCCTGCCCGGCCGCGATCAGAGTGATGATCGCGACCACGGCGGTGAGGATCGCAGCGAAGGCACTCACTCCGCCGCCATGTACGTCGAACCACTCGAGCACGTCACTCCACATCGCTGTCCCCTCTCGGCGAGCCTGAGCCGATCGTAGAGGAGGCCTCGTGCCCGCCCCGGACGCTCTCCCCGAAGCAGGTCTGGTCGATCACCGCCTCCATGACCCGGAAGCTGTCTCTCTGGGCTTGCGCCTATCGCGAGCGGATGCTGCGAAGAGCAGATGTCGGACCGGCCGCCGATGATCAAGGAAGCAAGCACCGCCTGAGCATCAGGACCTCGCGGTCGCCGCTGCCGAGTTGCTGCGCCTTGACCAAGTCGGCAGCCCCGACCCCGTCGACCCGCCGCAGCCGGTCACCGTGCACAACCTCCGCTTCGACCAGATCGGCGTGCTCGCCGAGGTGAAGGCGTTCGCGGTCGCACTGTCCGACGTCGCTGTGTTCGTGGAGATCTCCTGGCAGGGGCGCCTGCAGCGCGCGTGGGTGCCCCGTAACACCGTCACAGTGCGGACGGCTCGGCCGCGCGACCGCTGACCGACTGTCGAACTCGAGACTGCGGATACGGGTGACGCCCCCTTTCATAGTTGAGAGAGGGGGCGTCACACGCCGGTGCATGGATCAGGTGATCGAATCAGCCCCAGCGCAGCCCGGTGCCGCCGAGGGGGATGACGTTGCTCCACCCGGTTCCCTCGCCTGGCGTCGCGTACTTGTGGTACGCCTGGCCGTCAGTGCCGATCGTGAAGACTTCCTCGCGGTCCTGGGCGTTGTAGCCGACCGCGACATCGACGAACGGACCGTTGGCGAACTTGGTCAGGGTGCCCCAGCCGTTGGCCGAGTCGTACCAGGTGTTGTAGAGCGCACCGTCGGTTCCGAGGCCGAACACTTCAGTGAAGCCGAGGGCGTTGACGCCGACCGCGAGGCCCTTGTAGCTTGGGCCACCCTGCAACTGGTTCCAAGCGGTCCAGCCAGCGGAGCTGTCGTACCAGGCGTGCGAGATTGCGCCGCCGGAGCCGATCCCGAAGAGCTCCTCGTCACCTGCTGCGTTGTAGGCAAGGGTGATCTTCGTGAAGCCACCGGTCGAGTTCACGAGGGACCAGTCGTTCCAGCCGACTCCCTTCGTGAACCACTTGTGGAATACGCGACCGCCACCACCGATAGCGAAGATCTCCGGCTCGCCGTTCCGGTTGAATCCGGTCGTCACATCGGTCCAGTGATCACCGCCGAGGGAGCTCCAGCCGGTCCAGCCCTTTGCCGAGTCGTACCAGGCTTGCCACATCACGCCACCGTCGCCGATTGCGTAGAGGACCTCGTTGCCGTCGACGTTGTAGCTCAACGCCATGTCCGTGAAGCCGGTCTTGCCGAGTGAGTTCCAGTCGCTCCAACCGGTGCCGGGGATGAACCACTTGTGGAAGATCACACCGCCTCCGCCGATGGCGAAGACCTCGGCGTTGCCGGCGCTGTTCTTGCCTGTGGTGACCTTCGTGTTGGAGCTGCCCTGCAGCGAGCTGAAGCCGCTCCAGCCTGTGCCTTGGCCGGGAGTGGAGTAGTTGTGAACGACGTCGCCGCCGGAGCTGATGGCGAAGACCTCGGCATCGTTGCTGCTGTTGTAGCCGATGGGGCCGCTTGGGAACAGCTTGTTGGCACGGTTCTGGGTGGGCGCGACGGCAGCGGGCAGGGTGAGCCCTGTGCCCACTCCGCTCAGGTCGACGTGCTGGTGGTTGCACGTGTCGTCGAACTGGCGGGTGATGTTTGAGAACGACCACGTGGACCGGCACTGGACCTGGCCAGCCTGACTACCGCGCGGCAGGAAGGTGTCGAGGAAGGTGAGCAGACTCTTGGTCTGGGAGCTCGACCCATTGACGTTGTTCCGGGATCCGATGCCACCGAAGTCGATCGCGACGGCTGGGTCAATGCAGTGCAGTGAGCGCGGGTTCTGAGCACACGTGTACGGGTGGCTCATCGTCTTGCACTCTCGGTTGAGGTCGTTGACCTGCACGAAGCCGTACTGCTTGACGAGGATGACCATCGTCTGCAGGATCCGGACGTCCACCTTGCAGGTAGGAGTCGGGGAACCGTTGGCGATCGGAACGATCTCGTTGTTGAAGAGGTCGTTGTTGCCCGATCCTCCCGCGGACGCCTCGAATTGGCCTGCGTTCTTGAACGCAACGAGCTGCTTGGCGAGCGCCGCGCTGTCACCGGAGATGTTCTCGCACGACGCGCCACAAGCGGCGGCCGCGCGAGCTTGCTGAGGGCTTACGAGAACGATGGTCGAAAGGACCACCGAGACGAGAGTGAGCAGGAGCAGGACGGAGGTAAGCCTCCGCCGTCTACCTGGCATAGATGTCGTCAGAGACATAGCAGTTCGCTTCCGGGAGGCTCCCCTGTGCGCCGCCCCTCGGCGCATCTGTGCCTCACCTGTGTACATGCTAGCAATACGCCCCATAGCGCGGACAAGCAACGTACATGGTGCAGTAGCGAGCCTGAGTGCGATGAGGCTCCGTCGCCCCTCGAGCGGAGTCGCGCTCGTCCACTTCCGACAGATGATCCCTAGGCTGTCTAGCAATCCCGCGTACCGTGTCTGCATGAGTTCAGAACGCGACGACCTGAACGCCGAGCTGCGGCCCTTCGACCTCGACGAGTTCCTGCACGACTTCGTCGACGGCCTCGAGCCGGTCACGGAGCACCCCGTTAGCCGCGGACCGCATCGCGACAGTCGGTAAGAGAACGCCGATTCTCCACAGGGAGGTCAGGGCGCTACCTTCCTGCCGTGCCCTCGACCCGCCGCTGCGAATCGACGTGGTGGCGCTTCCGCTGCCAGCTCCGCATTGGACACCCGGGACTGCACCGACACAAGTCAGCGACCACGCTCTCGCAGTGGAACGACGCCGCGGCAGAACTCGACTTCCCCCGACGCCGATAGCCGCGCCGCGGCTCGGGTTGCTCCGTCAGCGCCTCGAAGAAGTCGGGCCACACGGGCACTTCCGTCTCAAACAGACCGCGCTTCGCGCGCGCTCGCAGAGCCCGCAGCGACACCACTCGCACCGGAGGAACGCCGGGCTCGCTCTCGTACAACGACCGTGCAGCCATGACGCTCCCATCCACTCGTCCAGACTGACCACCACCGGGCGGTATGTCCGCCGGATGCGGTCCGCGGCCACGCACTGTCGGAGGCCAGTCGCTACCGTCGCGCCGTGGCAGTTCGACGGCGGGACCGGTGGCGGCTCGTCGACGCGTACTCGCTCCCCGAGGCAGCGCGCGGCGGCCCCGAGGTCGACCTGGCGCAGCCGGACCCGGTCCTGGCGTGGATCCAGTTCCCCGATCGCATCCTCGAGCTCGAGGGCCGCGTCATCGCGTACACCGACCGCGCAGTCCTCGTCGAGTGGGGGTTCGGGCAGGGCGCCGATTGCGCGTGGGTCTGGCGCGACGCCGTTCGTCGTCGGAACGACAAAAAGCGCCCCGCACCCTCGAAGGAGGGGCGGGGCGCATCGTGAGCGTCGCTTAGGATCAGGGGATTATGGGGAACTTCACGGACTGGTTCGGTCGCTCCTACAAGGGCATCATCATCGGGTTGCTGGCGGTGTTTGCCGGGACGATGGTCGTGCTCGCAATGCAGCACGTGAACAACTCCCGGCCCGCTGCCGGCGCGACCGCTCGGCCGGCGCCTACCTTCGCTAGCTCCCTGCCTGACAAGCCCCGAGCGGTCTTCTTCGGCGACTCCTACGTCGAAGGCACCGGAGCCTCAACACCCGCGAAGCGCTGGACCACGCTCGTAGCACAGAAGGAAGGCTGGATCGAGATCAACCTCGGCCAGGGCGGAACTGGCTACGTGAACGGCGGCCCCGATCAAGGTCAGGCTGACCAGTACGCCTCTCGCATCGCCAAGATCAAGGCCGCTCGACCGGACATCGTCGTGATCGCCGGGAGTCAGAACGACCTGCTGTTCCCGACCGACCAGGTCGACTCCGCAATCAAGGACACGCTCGTTCAGATCCGCGCTGCCGTTCCCGACGCGAAGATTGTCGTGTACGGCCCGGTCAACCCGGGAGAGATCAAGCCCGCCACCCGTACGAACGACGCTGCGACCAGCGCGGCTGCACAGGCGATCGGCGCGGATTACATTAGCTCGATCTCGCCTACGAGCACCTATGAGTCGCCGGCGGACTATTGGACGGACGGTCAGCACCCCTCCGACAGCGGGCACCAGCACATCGCCGACCGTTTCATCGAGGAACTCCCGTCGGACGTGCCGCGAGGAGAACCGTCAGCATCCCCAACCGCTGGTTGATGATCGCGAGCACACGGTGCGTGCTGAGGTTCGCTTAGGATCAGTCGATATGGGGTCCTCGGTGAACAACACCAGCACGACGCCGAGCCCGCTGCTCGGCACGATCACCTTCATCGTGCTCGCCGGGATCGTCCCGCTCCTGATCATCCTGAGTACACCCGACAACGGGTACGCCGCCTGGGTCGGGGCGCTCGCCATGACCATCGCGAGTGCCGCCCGGTTCAGCTGGACCATCAGTAGCCGACAACGACACCTCGTCGAGATGATCGTCTGCGTGTTCGTCTACGGCTTCCTCGGACTTGCGCCTCTGGTGCAGCTCCGGATGCGTGCGGAGGTGGGAACCACCCCGGGATTTGTCGAAGACTTCGCTACGACGACGGTGCTCATCATCCTGGCCGGATTCGCCTCGATCTGCTTCGGCAGCTTGCTCGCAACGATCAAGGCGCCCGACGCAGCGATCCGCGTCCGACCAGTCCAGCACCTTCACGCACCACGCGTAGTCCTGATCACCCTCTTCGCCTTCGCCGTCGCCGCCTTCTACGTCTCCCGGGTCGGTCTCGCGTCCTTCGGTCGCCCGCGGCTCGAATTCAGCGCACGTCTCGGCGAAGTCTTCCCAGACGACACGACTGCCGCCCTGATCGTCGGCTTCGCCAGCATGAGCATGCTCGTCGCGCTCGTCGCGCAGATCATGCTGTTCCGCCAGCGTCGACGAGCCGGATCGAAAGCACCCCTGCTCCTGCTCGCGGTCACCGCGGTGACGCTCCTGCTCATCGTCAACCCCATCAGCAGCGCGCGCTACGCAGTCGGCACGGTCTACCTCGCGTTTCTAGCCGCCGCCGGAATCTGGGGAACCCTCCGCCGCTACCGAACCATCAGCGTCCTCACCCTCGGCGCCCTGTTCTTCCTGTTCCCCATCGCGTCCACCTTCCGCAACAGCCTCGACGCGAAGGTCTCCCTGCAGAACCCCCTCGAGTCCCTCCTGTCCGGCGACTTCGACAGCTTCGACCAGATCAACAACGCCGTCTACTTCGTCGCCGTCCGCGGCATCACCTGGGGTGACCAACTCCTCGGAGTCATCTTCTTCTGGGTGCCGCGGTCCATCTGGCCCGACAAGGCGATCGACACCGGCGTCCTGCTCGCCCAGTTCCGCGGGTACAGCTTTCAGAACCTCTCCGCACCACTGTGGGCCGAGTTCTTCATCAACGGCGGGTGGCCGCTCCTCATCCTCGGCATGATCCTCGTCGGCTTCGGCGCTCGACGGTGGGATGCTCGGCTCGACGCCCAGATCCTCGCGACGGGGACCCCGACGCTGCTGGGGAGCATCGTCCCGTTCTACTTCCTCATCATGCTGCGCGGGTCACTATTGCAGGCCATGGCGTCGCTGGGCGTCATCCTCCTGCTCAACTGGTTCCTGACGTTTAAGAGCTCCGCTCCAGCAACGGGGAAAAGCCCCTCGGGAGTCTCCCAGAGGAGCCTCTCGAGGGGCTGACGACACAAGCTCATGCGCCGCGCGCTCAGGTTGTGTCACATGGGGCTGAGGAACCGGACGAGCTGGTCAGCGATGAACGCATGCGACATGTCCGTGGGGTGGATGCCGTCCGTGTAGTACGGGTTCGCTGCGGGCCCATTGGCGGCGGGCATGCGGGCGTTCAGATCGAGGACGCACACCGATGGGTCGGCCGCTGCGATCTCGTACTGAGCGGCGACGAACGCTGACCAGGCGTCGCCGGTGAAGGTGCCGGTGCGGAGCCAGTACGGCATGAGCACGAACGACGGCGGTGTGGTGACGTTCGCCTTGCAGGCGGCGATGATCTTCTGCAGGTTCTGCTTCGCCGTGGCCGCTGACGCGTTCGCCGCGTAGTCGTTGATCGAGAGCGCGATGACGAACAAGCTCGGCTGGATCGCAGCAATCGGCTTCGGAGCGTCCAGGTTGGCGAAGAACGTGGTCGACTGCCCGTAGTAGCCGTTGCCGTACGTGTGCACGCCCTGGTTCTCGTCGCCGTCGTTGACGTAGATGCCCGAGAAGTAAAAGCTCCCGGACGCCCCAGCGAGAGTGATCGTGTGACCGCCGGACGCCCCGAGGGTGACTCGAATGACCTTCCCGTCGGACACCCCGCTTCCGCCGAACGAGATCGTCTGCGGTGTCCCGCCGTCGACGGTGATGGTCGCGGTGGCCCCGTTGACCTGCACACCGTGGATGTCGACGCTCGTGCCCTTGACGGTGATCGTCCACGTGTCGGTCGACGCCTTCAGGATGTACGTGCGGCGGCTCAGGCCGAATCCAGTGTCCGTGTAACTGCCGCCGCCTCCCGGATTAGCCGGAAGGTTCCCGCCGACGGTGGCCGGCTGACCGAACGAGTTCGCCATCTGCCACGGGTCGATCCAACCGACACCGCCTCCGCTGCCGAGCGCGGTCGTCGGGAAGTGACGACGGAGCAGCATCTGCGCTCGCTGCACCCAGCGGCGATCACGAGTCGTCGCACCCTGCCCCTCGGTGATGCTGTCACCGGGGCCGAAGCGTGCAACGGCCGGGGCGTAGTCGCGGTTCGCGAGTGCGAACCACCAGGACTGCAGAGCTCGGGCGCGCTGCTGCTGCAGGTACTCGAGGCTGTTGCCAGTCAGGGCGGGGATGCTGACGGCACCCGCTGCGCTGTAGATGCCTGGGGACGCGTAGGTGAAAGCCCCGCCCGGGTCGCCCTTCACGCCTGGGTTCCCCTGAGGTCCGGCGTCACCCTTGCTGAGCGCTGGCAGCTTGTCGACAGCGTCGACACCGTTGCCGATCTTGTACCCGCTCGACTTCCCGTCCGCGCCGATGATCGCGATAGGTTCACCATCTTCGGGGATGAACCCCGCGGCAATGAAGTCGCCCAGGGTTCCGCGCCGCACCCGGATCCGCTTGTAGTCGACGGCCATGCTTCCTGCTCTCAGTCGTGCGCCGCAGCGCGGGAGTCGTGACGCCGCTCGATCGGCGGCGTTGGGGTCGGAGTGTGCCGGCGCTCACGGACGACGGTGAAGAACACCAGCACCCAGACGACGGCGACGAACGTGTACACGGCGAACGCGAGCGCACCCAGCCCGTCTCCGGACGTCTGCGGGCCGCCGGACGCGATGGTCGCGACGATGCGCCGCACCAGCACCAGGGCGAACACCGGCACGGAACCGACGAACAGGCCGAAGAACACCGTCCCGAGAACCGACCGGTACCAGGGCGAACCCAGCCCGTACAGCAGCGCCGTGAGGAGCGCGAAGACGCCCGCCACGGTCGCCGGGGCCGTCGCCCACGTGTTCAGCCAGACGTCCATCACTGATCCCCTCGGATGATCGCGCGCATCTTCTGCGCGAAGTGGTTCTCTTCCCTCGACTGCCGCAGCTGCGCGAGCGGCCCCGTGCGGATCGTGTCGAGGAGCATGTCCAACCGGTGCGACGCGGACCGTGCCTCGTCGCGGGCGCGGCGTGCTTCCTCCCGGCCGGCGGTCTGCTCGTTCATGGCGTCACCTCAGCGGCTTGCTCGATGGAGCCCAGCAGGTGGTTGGAGAGCTGCGCGTACTCGACGCCGAGCTCGCGGACCGCGGTCTCGGCCTTGTCGGCACGCGTCGACTGCTCGTCGTGCGCCTCACGCCAGAAGTCGCGGGACTCCTTCAACTCGGCGTACCGGTCGTCCTTCTCGCGCAAGACCGCGGCGTGGTACTTCTCGAGGTCCTCGATGCGCCCCCGGTGGTCTCCGATCGTCAGGATCCGCCTGGTGGCGAACAGCACGACGATCAGCGCCAGCCCGGAGCCTTGGATGATGTCCGACACCGACAAGGTGCCAGACACCCAGTCCCACAGGCCGGACGGCGCCGAATCGGGGGTGGACACGGTCGATGCGAGGAACCAGTGCATGAGGCCCACCCCCGGGGAGAACGGCACGGCCTACTTGGCCGTGGAGCTGTCGTCGTCGCGGTAGTCGACGGTGGACGGTTCGAACTGTGCCGGCTGCAGGTCCGGCGACTTCGCGGCTGCCCGCTCCGCCGCCACAGCCTTCGGCTCCGACCCGAGTCCGATGTGCGTCAGCCACTCGTTCACCGCCGGGATTGCCATCACCCGCGACAGGGCACCCGCGATCGCGGTGACCACTCCCGCCGCGGACAGCAGCCACAGGTACACGGTGCCGTCGACCGGCAGGCCGAGCGCGTTGATGATCGTCGGGAGGACCGCGGCGAACGTGATGAACGCCGGGATGCCGACCTGCACGATCGTTCGCAGCACTCGCTGCGACTTGAACCAGATGTCCTGGGTTTCGAGGCTGGTCGCCTCGTGCTTGCCGTCGACCATGCTCACGCCCCCTTGCCCTTGACGAGCTCGAACCCCGCGAGCACCTGCCGGGCCTGCATGTCCGGCTGCTCCGGGACGCCGCGGGCCTTCCAGAACGCGAGCGCGGTGCTGCCGAGCGGGAGGATCCGCATCGTCTCCGGGTTGGCGAGGAACGCGTCCCACGCACCCTTCCCGTTGTCGACCTTGATGATGAACGTGTTCACGATGTCTCCTACCGGTGTGGTGGTGCTCTTGATGGTGGGGCCCGCGGCGACGATCGCTCGGGCGTTCGGGTACGGGGGGACGACCTCGGCGCGGGTCGCCATCTCGTGGTGCCACGGCTCCCCGAAGTTCCGGCCCGTCCACGTGCCGCCGCGGCGTTCGACCTGCGTGTGCAGCCAGTCGAACTCCGCAGCGGTCAGGGCACGGTTCCGGCCGTCGGCCATCGTGACGCCGACGTCGATCGCGTTGCCGTTGCGGATCTCGTCGTGCCGGGACGTGTACGGCGGCGCGACGACGACCCCGAGCGCAACGCGGTTCGCCCACAGGTAGTCCTGCCGGGCGCGGGACCGCTTGCCCTCGTTGATCGACAGCCGGTCACCGGAGCCCTGGTCGGCCTTCATCTGGTCGAAGTCGATCTTCACGGACAGGATCTGCAGCGCCATCCGCTCCGTGGCGACGAACTGCTCGACCCCGCGGAGGTCGCCATACGACGACCTGCCGACGCTGAAGCTGCTGGTGGTCATGCCGATCCCTTCCTGGAACGACGAACACCGCCCCAGGTCGGGACGGCGTTGAGAGGAGGTGCGGGTCAGGCGTCCGCGTCGAACCGGATCGCGCCGTAGTCGACAGCGCCGGTGCCACCGGACGGGCTGACGCGGTAGATCACCGCGCCCGTGCCGCGCTGGATCTCCATCTTCGCGCCGGGCCCGTTGTTCGACCCGCGCTCGCACCAGAACGTCATCGTGTTCTTCGGCCGGAACCCGCCCGGCAGACGGAACTGGATCTCCGAGTTCGTCGTCGGCACCCAGTAGCCGGTCATCGACACGACACCGTTGCGGCGCCGGTACTGCGCAGCCGGGTTCGCCTGCCCCGCAGTGTCGTTGCCGGTGCCCGGGTTCCCACCGTTCACGAACGACGGGTTCAGCCAGCCAGTGTCCCCGAACAGGTACACCCACGCACCCGACGAGAGGACGTACACGTTCCCGTCGGTCGTGTCCCGCCACTCGAGACCTTCCCACACGCCCGGGGAGCCCGGACCGATCAGCTCCGTCAGCGCTGCGTTCCGCTGCGCGGTGGTGCCGACACGTCGGTTCCCGACCTGGCCCGCGAACGCGGCGATCTCGGTGAGGTCCGCGCCGTCGTCGGATGCGCCCGACGCGGAGTAGATGCCGTTGCCCTTGGGGCCGTAGTCGTCCGCTGCCATGCGGTGTTCCTTCCGTGGGGTCCCGCGCGCCGGCGGGGATCAGTACGTGGAGGTGATGCGGAGCGCACCTGACTGGGCGTCGGCCGCGAGGGAGGCGAACTTGTTGAATCCGCCGTGCGCGAGACCGATGCCGGACGCGGAACCGTTGGAGAGCGCCTGCCCGAACTCGACGGGGAGCTCCACCCAGGTGCCGGAGGTGACTGCGATCGGTCGGGCGTTCGAGATCGCCGGCGCTCCGCCGGGCTTCGAGTCGTGCGAGTGGGTGCCGATGTTCGGCGGTGACCCGAACTTGTACGCCAGGTTGACCCACATCTCGATCCGGGTCACGGGAGCGCCGCGGAGGGTGTCGCGGACCTTGCTGCCGATGAACCAGGCGCCGAGCGTCGAGTTCGACGCCCACGGCTGCGGCTGCCACCACCGGCCGTCCGAGAACGACCCAGCGTCGACAGCCGTGAAGGTGTCCACGTGCGACGTCGGCCCCGATCCCGCGGGCGGGTCCGGCGGCTGCACGGGCGGAGGGTTCGTGGAGAGCACCCCGACGACGTGCGGCCCGTCGGACCACACCAGGCGGACTTGCTGCGACGCCGACAGGGTGTCGCCCTGGTTATAGGTGGCCTGCACCTGCCCGATGTCCGTGTCGACGGTCACGAAGTCCGACGCGGCCGAGACCACCGTCCCGACAGGCGGCGGCATTACCACGGGGCCGGTGTAGTAGAACTTCACGGCGCCGTCGGACGGCTTCACTGCGAGCAGCCACACCTGCTCGCCTACCGACGGGCGGTACTCCGACATCGTCTGCGCCGTGACCCGGCCCACCGCGTCGCCGTTCGAGACATCGCACTGCACGGACGCGCCGTCGCGGCTGACGTACTTCGCCTGCCACACCGTCACCCGGGATCCGTCACTCATCCCGAAGAGAGCCGCCGCGAGGTCCACTACTGCACCTCCAACGTCATCTGCTGCGTCGCGCCCTCGCCCCGGTCCAGGGTCTTCACCCGGCCGACGATCGTGTCCCGACCCCGCTGCCTCACCTCGAGGACATCCCCGACCTGCCGGAGCGGGTTGAAGACCTCCTCGACGGGCACCTCACGAGTTCGCAGCGACGACACCCGCGGCAGCAGCTGAGCCGCGTACGCGTTCGCCTGCGCTCGAGTGGTGATGAAGTCCGACGAGTAGTAGTAGGTCACCCGGCCGTACGGCGAGGGCGAACCGTCCGCGTTCACGGCCCGCAGCGGCCCGTCCGTGATCTGCGCCGACCCGAGGATCTGCACGTCCGAATCGTCGGACGCCGACGACCGGACCGCGACCCGGTTGTAGACCTTCTCCGCCGACATCGAGTTCCCGACCGACACGACCGTGCCGTCTGAGCCGTCCGTGAGGACATCCGTGACCACCGGCCAGTCCAGCGGACGCTGCCCCATCGAACCGTCCGGCCGCATGTACGGTTCCGCGTCGATCAGCGCCAGCAGGTCGTACAGCGGATCAAGGCGCTCCTCCTCGTACGCGAACGACTTCGGGATCGCCCCGTCAGGGAGCTCACGGACGATCTGGAAGCCGGTGATGCGCTGCGCCTCCGTCAGCACCGACAGCTTCTGCGGCGGCGACGACGGCACGTCGAAGCGGTCCTTCTGCGTCTTCCGCATCCGGTCCATCAACGTCAGCTCGACAGTCGACCCGACCGGGATCAGCCGGCCGGCGAACTCCTCGAGGTGGTCAGCGGCGTTGGGGACCTCGTCGATGCGGTACCAGCCCATCTGCACCCGGCTCGTGAATGAACCAGCGGTGATGAGCACGGCGATCGACAGCTCAGCCCCGAAGGGTGCGAGCATGTCCGACGCGGCCCGGGGCGTCAGCGACGCAGCGAAGTCCGACGTCCACACGACCGTGCACGACCCCGACCCCTGCACCTTCGCGGTGCGGTCATCCGTGAACGACGGCCGGGTGATGTCGATGTTCGCCATCCGACGGGTGCCGTCGTAGTAGACGTCCGCGACCCACTGCACGTCGAACGATCCGGAGCGGAGCACGTCGCGCAGCTGCTCGCTGGCCTCACGCATCCGCGACCCCCGCCAGCGAGTAGTCCGAGTCCCGCTCGAGGCGCGTCGCGTACGCCGCAGCGCGAGCCGCCCGAGTCGGGTACGCGGCGTCGATGTCCTTGCGCCGCAGGACGGCCGTCACGAGCCCAGGAGCGGGCGGCCGTGCCTCCGTCGCCTCGAACGTGAACGTGATGTCCTCGCGGCCGATCTGGATGTTCACCGGGACCTCGTGCACCTCATCGACCGACGCGTAGAACGTCCGCGGGAGACGCATCGGCGGCGGCGCCCGGATGCACACCACGCCGGCGCCGCGGCTGCCGTACTGACCGAACACGGCCTGCAGCCGATCCGCGTCCGCCAGCGACCGAGTAAGGAGCTCGAACGGCACCGCGGAGACCCCGCGACGCTGGCCGCCGACCCGAGTCGCGAACTCCGCGCCCTGCACGTACACAAGCTCGCCGGGGGTCGAACGTGCGACGTCCCCTGCGGTCTTGGAGAGCCGCAACGGCGACACCGCGACGGATGGGTTCAGGGGCTGGTGGATCCAGGTGTCCGTCACCTCGAGCGTCGTCGTCGAGGTCTCCGTGAAGCCCAGCGACGTGTCCGTGTCGTCGAACTGCTCGGCCCGGTACTGGATCGGCACCCCGAAAGGAGCCTCCCAGTCGACGAGGGTCGTGCCGCCGATCGCGGACTTCCGGATCCCGCCACGCACCAGCGTCGTCCGGCCGTCCGCGATCCGGTACACGTCGACCGCCGCCGTGCCCGGCTTCACGTCCGCGACGATGATCTGTACCGACGGAACCGGTCGCCCTTCCGGGAGCGGCGTCAGGGCGGGGGGATACACCGTTGCCGGGTTCCCCCCGTCCAGGGTGTCCGGGAAGACCGAGTCCGGACCCCCACCGTCGACGATGTCGGCCATCTGGTCTTCCTTCCTGTCAGCGGACCCGAGTGCCGCGTCCGATGCGGTCCCCGAGGGCGTCCTGCGAGCGGCGGATCTTCACGTCCATCACCCCGAGCAGCGCGCCGCTCGAGTCGACGAGCGTCACCTGGTCCGGGAACGCCGTCGACGTGCCGCCAGTCGGCGCGGCCGTGGCCGTCCCGGACGCCGACCCGGTGACCCCGAGCGCGACGTTCCGGAACAGGGACACGTCCGAGTCCGAGATGCCAGCGTTGAACTGCTCCATCAGCGCCTGACCCGACGTCCGGAGGCCGGTCCAGCCAGCTCCGGAGAACGGGCCCTCCTTCGCGGGCGAGTGCGGCAGGAAGGCCTTCACCTTCTCCACCACGGACCCGATCGCGTCACCGACCGCGCCGATCATCGACTTGATGCCGTCGATCAGCCGGCCGATGATCGCCTTCCCCGCGGAGAACAAGCTCGAGCCGATGCCGATCACCGCGTCGACGATGCCGCCGAAGATCGCGCCGACCCCGGAGATCGCCGACCTAAAGAAGTCAAAGACCCCGGAGAACACCTGCTTGATGCCGTTCCACGCCATCTTCCAGTTGCCGGTGAACACCCCGACGACGAACGTGATCAAGCCCGTGAGGACACCGATCAGCGCCGTGATGACCGGCATCAGCGCGGAGATGATCACCTGCACCAGCTGCAGCACCGGGCCGAGGACCGCGGAGAACAGCGAGATCAGCGGCGGGAGGATCGTGCCGATCAGCTGCAGTAGCGGCGTCAGCAGCGGCAGGAACGCCGCCACCAGGCTGAGCACGGCGGTGATCAGCGGCATAATCACCGGGACGAGCTGCGCGATGAACCCGATCAGCTGCGTGATGATCGGCAGGAGCGCCGTCAGCACCTGGCCGAGCACCTGACCGAACGTCGTCGCGATCTGGATGACGATCGGGATCAGCTGCTGGATGATCGGCAACAGCGCCGAGATCACCGTGGTGAGGATCGGCCCGAGGGCCTGCACCACCGCGGTGATGATCGGCAGGACAATCGCGAACGCGGCGCCGAGCGCGTCACCGATCGTCGACGCGAACTGCGTCAGGATCGGCGTCAGCGCGGTGATCACCGGCGTCAGCGACGCGATGACCGTCCGGATCACCGGGACGACCGACGTCGCCAGCGCCGTCAGCGGCGGCAGGACCGAACCGATCGCCGACGCGAGCGCCCCGGCGAGTGCCGCAGCGACCTGGCCGACGAGCTGCGCGATCGGGACCAGCAGCGGTGCGAGCTGCGCGATGATCCCGACGAGCGGATCGAGCAGCGGCACCACCGCACCGATCGCCGTCCCGAGCGCAGACCCGATTGCTCCGACAGCCGGCACGATTGCCGCGAGGACCTGGCTGAATACCGGGCCGAGGATCGAGGCGAGGTTGCCGACCGCTGTGCCGATCTGGCTGAAGGCATCCCCCATCGCCCGGCGGAGCTCGGGAGAGAGCGCGAGGAGCGTGGTGAAGATGCCGACGACCAGACCGAGCGGACCCGCAAGAGCGGCGAAGGGGCCAGCGAGCAGCTTGCCGAGGATCGGCAGCTGCGACACCAGGCCAGCGATCGACCCCGCGACAATCGGCAGCAGAGGCGCAGCCAGAGCAAGCACCTGACCGAGCGTCGAGAACGCACCGGAGAGGCCCGACATGTCGAGCCCGGCCAGCGCGCCCTTCACGCTCGCGAAGACGCCCGAGATGCGCTCGAGGCCCGCGCCGACCGCCGCCTGCAGCGACGGACCGATCGCGTTCGACACCGCGGTCACCGCGGGGGTGATCGCGTCGAGGCCCTGCGTGATGGTCCGGAAGACCTGCACGAAGATCGGGTAGACCCCCGTGAGGAGACCCGCACCGAACCGGCTGAACGCGGCGCCCATGTTCTTGAACGCGCCGACCGTGGTCTGACCGATGGCCACCGCGCCGTCGCCGACCGCGACCTTCAGCGCCTGCTGGAAGTGCTGAGCGTCGACCTCGCCGCGCTGCAGGCGGTCACGCAGCTCCTCCTGCGTCTCGCCGTACACCTTGCGGAGAGCGGCGTAGATCGGGATGCCTCGCGTCGCGACCTGGTTGAGGTCCTGCGTGTACGCCTTGTTCTGCGCCTGGACCTGGTTCATGACCAGGCCGAGGTCGTTGAAGTTCACACCCGCGATGGCGGCGGCGTTCGCCGACGTCTTCAGGTAGTCCGTGAGCTCCTTGCCGGGCTTCACGCCGGCAGCGACCGCCGACGCGGCACCAGTCACGGCGTCAGCGAGCGAGAACTGCGTCCCGATCACGGCGTCGTTGGCGTTCTTCATGATCTCGGCGACGTCCTGCGACGTGTTGCCGAGCGCCTTGAGCTTCGCCTGCGCCGTCTCGATCGAGGCGAGGCGGTTGAACCCAGCGCCACCTGCCGCCGCGACGCCTGCTGCAACAGCGAGGCCGACGCCCTTGAACGTCGACGTCACCGCGGTCGCCGCGTCGGCAGCGAGCGACCGGACGCTGTTCATCGCGGACGAGAAGCCGGCAGCGATCGCCGAGCCTGCAGCACCCGCGACCGGGCCGAGGCCGCGGAACCCGGACGCGACAGCCGAGCCCATCTTCTGCATGGCCGCGACGACGGTCTGGCCCGCCTGCCGCACCGGCTCGGGGATCAGGTTGATCGCGCCGACCACACCGGCCCGGATCGCGGAACCGACCGCGACGGCTGCCGTCTGCACGGGGGCGAGGCCCTTCGCGACCGCGGCGCCGAGCGTCCCCATCCGGCCGGCGAGTCCGGCGGCGGCGATGTCGGCGCTGCGGAACCCGGCGGTGAAGTTGACGAACGGGCGGAGGGTCGCCGTGCCGAACGCGACGACCGAGGCGATCGCCCGGTCCATCGTCGCCCGCACAGCCCCGCCGAGCGTCCCCATGCGGCCCGTCAGGACGGACGCGGCACGGGATGCGTCGAGGAACCCGGCGCGGAACTGCGAGAACGGTGCCGCGACGTTCAGCGAGACGGTCTGCGCCGCCGTCGACACCTTGTCGAAGACGCGGCGTGCGCCGGCGCCGACACGGCCGAGGATCCCGAGGAAGCCGGTCGCGCCGAGCGCCGCGTCCGCGAAGCCGGCGGCGATCTGCCGGAACGGAGTCGTGAACGCGTCGACGAACGAGACGCCGAGCGCTCGGACGGGAGCGAGAAGGCGGGCGACCTGCCCGCCGAGAGTGCCGAGGGTGCCGGTGAACGCCGACGCCGCAGCGTTCGCGTCCCGGAATCCGGCGACGAAGTTCTGGAAGCCCGTCGACGACCGGGAGGTCGCCAGCCGGACCGCGTTCAGTCCGATCTCGAGCGGCGCCAGGGACAGCCGAGCGAGGCCGCCCAGCGCACCCGTGACGCCGGAGAACGCGGACTGCGCCGCCCGGGCGTCCGCGAACCCCGACCGGAACTGCGAGAACATCATCGAGAAGCTCGCGCGGGCCCGCTGCGTCGCCCGCGTCTCAGCGCCGACCGCGGCAGTCTGCGCGGCACGAGCAGCCGCGAGACGTTCCGACGCGGCGCGGGTGTTCTCCTGCGTGACGACGAGCCGACGCTGCACCGCGGCGAGGCGCTCCTCGGCGGCGATCGCCTGCGACGACGTCGCGCCGAACCGGGACCTGACCTCGAGGAGGCGGGTCTCGGCGACGCGCACCTTGCCGGCGGCGTCCATCTCAGCGAGACGGGCCGCCGACAGGGCGCGCGACGACTTCGACACGTCCGCGGCGAGAGCCTTCAGCGTCGCGTCGGACACACCGCGGGTGCCGCGCGAGAACGCCTGCCGGAACCCCGAACCGGCCCCGTCGCCGGCGTCACGGCCGGCGCGGGAGAACGCCCGCTGGAAGCGGCGGCCGGAGTCCGCGGTGGTGCCGTCGACCTCCCGAGCGACCGCACGGCGGAAGCCGCGCAGCGTTGGGAAGATGGCTACCTGACCGGAACCGACCTCGGACGTCATCGGTGCCCCTCTCAGTCGTGGAACGCCGAGTACCGCTTCAGCGTCGCCTTGAGCGCCGTGCGCTCCTCGTCGGTGACCTTCTCGGCCGTCTGCTCCGGGTCAGGCCACGGCCAGGCGAACTCGAGCGGCTTCGGCTGCTTCTTCTCGTCGCGGTTGACGTTGACGGTCGTCGACGCGGCCGCGATTGTCGCGACGTCGACCCAGGTGGCGGGCCAGTCCCAACCAGCGAGAGAGGCGTGGAACCACGAGCCCGGGGTGTCCCGGAGCGTCTGTACGTGGTCCCACGCCTCACCGTGCGTGTACGTCTCGCCGAGCTCGTCGAGGCTGAGCCCGAACCAGCGGCGGAAGTCGGCGCGCAGCGGGCGCCGGTGCTCCTCTACGAGTTGGAGGAGCGCTGCGATTCCCCCACGGTGGCCTGCGCCTTCGCCGCGAACTCCTCGAAGAAGCGGCCGACGATCTTCTGCGTCTCGAAGATGTCGAGCTCGTCGAGCTTGCGCGGCGTCTCGGCGTCACCGAGATCGTCGAGCATCGCGAACAGCTGCTTCATCTCGTCGTCGATCTCCGAGATGCGGCGGAACACCTTCGTCTTCACCTGCAGCGGGAGCACGAGCTCGCCCTGCGTCGACGTGAGGACGTGGAGGTTCTTCTCGATCAGCCGGAACTGCGGGAACTCCGGCTCCGGCGCCTTCTCGATCGTCGGGGCAGCGGGCTCGGTGAATGCGGACTCGGTCATGGTGTGGATGCCTTCCTGGTCGTGGATGCGGGCGTGGATGCGTGGTGAGGTGCGGGGCCGCCGGCATCCACAGCGGCGGCCCCGCGGTCAGGGTCAGGAACCGGACGTGCCACCGTCGACGGGCGGCTTGATCAGCCACTCGCCGAGGTGCTTGTTCCCGAGGTCCGGGGAGCGGTCGATCTTGAATGTCACCTCGACGCCGTTCACCTCGCCGCGGGTCGACTGGTCGACCACGACGCCGGTGATGGTCGCCTTGCCCGCCTGCCGGCGGCGGATGACGCCGTTCTTGAAGATCTCCTCGGTGAACAGCCGGTACTCGGTCGAGTGGCCAGCCGCGTCGATGAGGATGTAGCCGTTCGCGTCCGGCACCGCGCCGGACAGGAGCTCCTGGGTGAGCGCGTCGTACTGCGCGAGCTTCACGACGAGCGTCGCGTTCGCGAGGCCCGACGGGATCGAGTAGCCGTCCTGGAAGAAGACGATCGGGTCGCCGTCCGCCTCGAGCGTCCAGTTGTGGCCGCCGTCCTCGGTCTGCAGACCCAGCTTCCGGAACGCCTCGGCGAGCTCGAGGTCGTACGCCTTGCCCGCGGCCGGCGTCAGCAGCGCGGTGGTGATCGGTGCGATGCCGACGGACCCAGAGATCGGGATGCCGACGGCGGTGATGTCGTTGCCCTGCGAGTCCGCAGCCATGTTGCTCCTTCAGAGAGAAGCCCCCGGCTGCTGCCAGGGGCGATGTGGTGGTGGGTGGGTGTGGATGCGGTCAGAGAGGCTGTCCGACGACGACGAACGTCACCGTGGTCAGCGTGCGCGCGTACACGGCGTCCTCCGGCACCCAGTAGGGGCCGTTGACGCCGTCCTCCGGCACGTGCGCGATCGGGTTGCCGGGTTCGAGGCCTGCCAGGTCCCCGGCGAGGGCTGTGACGAGCCGTGCGAGGTCCATCGCGGGCTTCGGGGCGGCCTTCGTGCCGGCGAGAACCGACAGGTTCACGTCCCGCTCGGCGGAGATCATCGACTTCGACGGGCCGGAGTTGTCGCGGACGATCAGCATCGCCGCGGGCGCCGATTCGTTCGGTCCCGGCTCCCGGTTGCTCACCAGGACATCCGAGCGGCCGCGGGCGGCGAGCTCGGCGCGGAACCGGTCGCAGAGATACTGCTCGAGGTCCGCGTAGATGACCGCGGTCACCGCTTCCGCTTCCGGAGCGCACGGACGAGGTTCCCGGTGCGGGCCTCGATGATCAGCGACTTCGGATCCGACGCGACGACCAGATGCACGACGCGGTGCGCGCTGGTCTTCTTCCGGCGGACGATGCCCGACCGGTACGCGCCCGTGTCGACCGGCGCCGAGGCACGCGCGTCCGTCGCGATACCGTCGGCGATCCGCGACACGAGGCCGTCGACGCGCGACGACTTCAGCAGCTCGTCGAAGTAGCGCTCGTTGAACGTCATCTTCGCCATCAGCCGACCACCTCCTCGAGCGGGATCTCCTGCACCGGCTGCCAGCCCGTCCACGGGTTCACGTCCGCCTCCGGGACCGCGGTGACCGTGTACGTGTGAGCGCCGGAGACGATGCGGTCACCGACGCGCACGTCCGCGCTCGGGTCGCAGTAGAGCGACTTCGTCGTGACGACTTCCCGCCGGAGCTCGCCGTCGACGGGAGACGAGGACGACGACCCGACGAACGCGCCCGCGATCGTGAGCGTGTTCGGGGCAGTCCAGTCCGCGCCGACGGGCCGCTGCGAGTACGGGTCCAGGACCGGCGTCGCGCGGAGGCGGACGACGGTCGCGCCGGCCGCGAACTCCATCAGCCGCCCAGCGAGGCGCGGATCACGTCGAGCATGTCCGCCTTCGTCGTCGCGTCGCCGAGATCGACGTCGTGCCGAGCCGCCCACGCCCTGATGTCGCCGTTGTGGGTGTGCTCGTCCGGTGCCGGGTCGTCGGCGGGCGCCGGGACCGCGATGCCCGGAGAACGGTAGTCGTCAGCGACTTCGTCCGGGACCGTGAACTGGTTCCCGCGCTGGTCCGTGATGTTCACCATCGGTGGTCTCCTCGTCAGAGCCGGTACGGCTCGAGCGTTGCGAGCTCCGTCTGCAGGAGCTGGATGTCATTGCCGCTGTAGCGGACGTTCGCGGGCCCGACCGCCTGGGAGACGATTTGCCCGCCCGGGCCGCCGCCGCGTGCCGCCGCGGTCGCGATGACGCCGGCGACGTCGGGTGCCTCGTCGACTGCGTACCCGTGGCGGAGGGTGATGCTGATGCCGCCGAGCCGAGACGACCAGAGCCCGTCGTCGCGGAGCTCGAGCATGCCCTTCCCGGACACGTCGACCTGCGCGAGGACGTCGCGGCCGTCCGAGGTCGCCGCGGTGACCTCGAGGATCCGGCCGGACGGGACCAGGAGCGTGCGCTGCCCGGTCCCGTCCAGTCGGATCGTCTCGGTGATGACGGGCGCGACGTGCCAGCCGCAGAACCGCCGGACGGCGCCCTGTGCTGCGTCGAGCCAGAACTTCGGCGACCGCGGCCCTGGTTCGACGATCGGAGGGATGCTCGTCACGCCCGTCACCTCCTACTTGCTCTCCGGCGCGGCCGCCTTGTTGCTGACGACCCTCGCCTTCGGGGCGGCCTTCTTCTCGTCGACCGTGACGTCCTTCGCGTCCGCGGGGATGTCCTCCTCGCGGTACCGGACGCCGTCGATGACCTTCATCTGGCTCGTCATCTGCTGCTCCCTCCCGCTCAGGCGGCCGGGCCGCCGTGCACGAGGTACGCGGGCTTCCAGATGACCTGCATCGCGCGGAGCTCCGCACGCACGTACGTCATGTTCCGCTGCGCGTAGTCCTTGTGCTGGTTGAAGGCCTGCACCGACAGGCCCTCACGGTCGAGGAGCGCCACCTGGCGGAAGTCGCCGAGGAGGAACTCGCCGGGCTCGATCGCCTCCGACAGGATGCGGGGGCGGCCCCAGAGCGTCTGCGGGCCGGTGCCGAACGGGCCCTGACCGTAGAAGCGCTCGTTCGCGTCCTGCAGCAGGTCGATGTTCTCGTCGTCCTCCGGGTTCAGGAGGATCGCCGCGACCGTGCCGCCCTGCAGCTGCGTCACCTTCGTGATGGCACGACGGACGGCCTTCACGAAGCCCATCGGGCCGTCGGCGGTGGCGTACTCCTGCTCCTGGACACCAGTGGTGTTCAGGATGCCCTTCGGGACGCCGTTCGTGCCCGAGCCGTTGAGGAGGGTGTCCTCGATGACCGAGTCGAGCGAGTACCGGAGCTCGTTGTCCATGTAGGACGCGAACGCCGGGGCATCGGCGAGGAGCTGGTTGGTGACGTCGTAGCCGTCGGCGTACGTGTAGGCCTTCGCGTCCGCGAGGGTCGTGGTGAGGTCCGAGACGGGCTTCAGCGCCGCGTTGTCCGTCGCCGAGGTGGCCTCGGGGACGATCTTCGCGTTCCGGGTCACCGAGGTGACCTGGACGTACTCGAAGTTGCCGGCCGCGGTGCCGCGCGAGACGACGTCCAGCAGGGACAGCGTCGGCCGCTGCACCTGGTCGACGGTCGGCACGCGGATCGGCTGGATGTTCGCGATCGGCGACGTGAGCGCCTTGCGGTTCGCGTCGAAGTCCTTCAGCGAACCGATCCGGACCGTGCCGATCTGGATCGGGGTGCCCTGGCCGACGCCGGAGGGGTTCTCCTTCTTCCACGCCTGGTACGGCGCGGACTTCATGAACCGCTCACCGAGCGGCACCTCCGTGCCGTCCTCGTCGCCATGCTCCGCGTCGCCGGTCTTGCCCGGCTCGGTGACGACCTTCGACAGCTCGGCGAGCGACTTCTCGCCCGCCTCGATGCGCGCGATGCGGTCGCGCAGCTCGCCGGCCTCCGCCGCCTTCGCCTCGATGGACTTCGCCTCGTCCGCGTCGAGGTCGCGCCCGGCGGCCTTCGCGGTGTCGACGATCGACTGCATCTCGGAGACGAGTGCAGCCAGCTGTGCCTTGAGTCCCACGATGGGGCTCCTCTCTGCCTGCTAGAGCAGGCCCTGGATGGTTGCTTCCGCCAGTGCTCGAGCTGCGGGGACGGTCGTCTGCTCCTCGGACTTGGCCGCGGGCGGCTCCTCGTCCTTGGCGTCGGGCGTGCCGGCTGCCTTCTCCTGATCGGTGGTGGTCGCCAGAGCACCCTTGAGCGCGGTGATCGCGCCCTCGAGGTCTTCCCTGGCCTCGGTCGGGACGATCTGCCCCGCCTTCACGCCGGCAGCGACCGCGAGCGCGGCCGACTTCACGGCGAGGATCTCGGTCTCCTGGTTCGCTCCCACCGGCACGACGGACACCTCGTGGATGGTGAGCTTCCGGAGCTCGTAGTAGTAGCCGTCGTTCTCGGACTCGACGAGCGCGCCCTCGACGACGTCGTACGCGAACGACATCTGCTTGACCAGACCGGCCTTCAGCAGCTTGTACGTCTGCGCGCCGTTGTTGATCGACGTGTCGAGCTGGACGTGCACGAACAGGCCGCGCTCGTCCTCCTTCGCCTCGATCGTCTGCCCGATGAGCATGTACGGGTCGTCCATCCGGTGCCGCCAGTAGACCGGGATCCCGGACCCGTTCGGCCCGAAGGTCTTCAGCGACTCCGCGAACGCCCCCGGCAGGACGACGTCGCCGTACGAGTCCTTGTTGCCGAACACCGACGCGTACCCGGTGAACTGGCCCTCGCCGTCCGGCGCATCGGCCTTGACCTCGATGTCGACGGTCTTCGTCTTCACGGTCACGACTCCTCCTCGGCGCGGAACCGCTGCTCCGCCTCGGTGTTGAACTGCTTCGCGACGGTCGCCGCTTCGATGACGTCGACGCCGGCCTTCACCAGGTCGGCGACGAGCTCGCGGTCCCACCGCGGGCCGTCCCACCAGTCCGAGCCGGCCGCCTTCTGCGACCGGACGACCTGCTCCTGCCGGGCCGCGAACTTCGCGACCACCGGGCCGGTCTTCCCGTCCTGCGGGGACGCCTGACCGCCGACGAGGACGTTCAGCGGCGTGATCAGCTCGTCGCCGCCGTCGATCGCGGACATGTTCTGCTTCGCGCGCGCCTCGTTGCGAGTCATCCACGGCGCCCCGACGGACGTCGACAGGACGCCGGCCTGCTCCTCGAACGAGCCGCGCATCTTCGCCTCGACGTTCGCCTCGACGTACTGGTTCGGCGTGCCGAGCAGCGGGACGAGGGTCGCGTCGAGCGTCTGCTCCCACGCCGAGATGTACGGGCCCAGCGCGGGGCCGTAGAGCATCTCCTTGAACGCCTTGATGTTCGAGAAGGTGCCCTCCCGGGCGCCGACGAGCTCGGGCGCGATGTGGAACGCCGCGGCGACCTCCGCGTCCGTCAGCTGACGACCCTCGAGGTCGAGGGTGTCGCGGGGCCGGAACGCGTCGATGGCCTTGTACTGCATGCCGTCCTCGAGGACCGGGGTGCCGCCCTCCTGGCCGCCGCCGCGGGAGAAGTTCTGCCACGAGCGGCCGAACCGCTCGCGCGCACCGTCGGCCCACGGGGTGTTCGCGGGCCGCTCGATGACGCCCGCGGTGCGTGCGCCGTTCCGCCAGATCGACCGGCGGTACCGGACCGCCTCCGTCTGCTCGTCGAGGAGGTCTCGGAGCGTCTTCAGCGGCGACGTGCCGCTGGCGCCCTTCGTCGCGTAGCCGGCGTCGAGGATGAACCCGGCCGGGTCGAGCTCCTGCACGGTGCCGTCCGGCTTCCGGACGTTCACCGACGTGATCCGGTCCAGCGCGTCCGCGGCGAACGTGACCAGGCGGGCCGGGATCCGGACGAGCTCGTAGCCGTCGTCGCGTTCGACGATGCGGACCGCGAACCGGTCGTAGATCAGGCCCTCGATGAGGACCCGCTCCCAGAACCGGTACGCCGTCTCGCCAGGGGCTCGCGACGGGCGCCGCAGCACCTCGGCGAGCGCCCCGTCGCGCACCCGGCGGCGGTCCTGCTCGCCGACGAACTCGTAGAGGTGCATCGGGACCGACGCGATGTTCCGCGCGGCGAACCCGACGACCTTCCGGATCGACGGCTGGTTCTTCCACGACGGGTCGTTCGACAGCTCCGCGGCCCACTCGACGAGCGGGACCCCCGGGTCGACGACCTCGATGTTCGTGCCGGCGAGGTGCGTGGACAGCTCGCCGAGGGTCTGGAACACGGCGCTCATGCGGGCACCACCTGCACGTACGCGATCCGCGACGTCGGGACGAGCACCGACCCGTCGACGGGGACCGGAGTCGGTCCGTCGACGGCGCGCGCGTCCACGAGGGTCACGCAGGTGCGGGTCGCGGACTCGACGACGCCCTCGAGGGCCGTCTCCGCCGTCACGACGATGACCGTCCGGCCCGTCAGGGTCTTGAGCTCACGCACGCGCGGTCCCTTCGTCAGACCACGAGCAGCTCCTCGTCCTCGTAGGCGGACGTGAACGGCTCGGGGGGTTCGGTGTTGTCGTGCGCCCACTGCGCGGCCGAGACGGCGACGATCGGGGCGATGTCCACGACGCTGTTGATGCGGTCCCAGACGCGGACCTCGTTGAGCTTCCGGGACACGGCGCCCGACACGGCGAGGTTCAGCGACTCCTGGTCGCCGCGGTGCCGCAGGGTTCGCTGCCGGACCCGGTCCTTCGTCTGCCCGGCCGACGAGCCGAGCGCGGTGCCCTCGATGCGGTGCACGGTCAGGCCGGCCTTCTCGAGCGGTTCCGCGAACTCAGCCGACGGGGCGCCGCGAGTCTGCAGCGCGACCTCCGTGATGCCGTTCTTCTCGGCCGCGCGCTTCACCGCGTCGACGACCCAGAGCATCCCGGGGCGCTGCGCGATCAGCTCGCAGTGCAGCAGCCCGTCCGCCCGGTCGCCGACGACGGACACGTACGTCATCTCGCGATCGGCGCCGGTGTCGACTCCAAGGATCAGCCGTGCGCCCTCGGCGGGCTCCGAGTACGGGTCCGCGCAGTCGGCCCACGCGCCCGCGTCGAGGTGCGCGTCGATGCTCGCCGTGACCCACTGGCAGAGCACCTCGGTCTTCGTGACCACCTCCGGCTCACCGGAAGCAAGGTCGGAGAGCAGCTGCTCGACGTTGTAGCCGTACCCGATCGACGGGTTCGACTGGAAGTACCCCTCCGGGTCGTCGATCGCCGCGTCCTCGTGCGCCGACCACTCGAACAGGCCGTTCGTGGTGTCGTGCTCGTTCGCGAACTCCTCGGCGGCCTGCAGCCCCGTCTCGACGTACTCGGCCCAGAGCCGGCACGTCTCCGTCGCGGACGCACGCAGGTCAGCGAGGACCACCGACCGGGCGTCGCCGGCGGACGAGATCGCCCACATCTGCGAGTTGAACGTGCCGTTCAGCGTCTTCGAGAACGCCGCCCAGCCGTCCCAGGTCTTCTGCTCCCGGAGCTCGTCGATGATCGCCCGCGCCGTCGAGTCGCCGCGGGCACCGCCGGACGCGAGCGCCGCGATCTCGTACCGTGCCCCGTTCGCGAGCCGGATCGCCTCGGACCCGTTCGTCGTCGACGGCGTCCGCGACTGCTTCGCGAGCACCGGGACCAGCACCTCGCGCTCAGCCGGCGTGAACCGGTCCGGCCAGCGCAGCACCTCCGGGTTCGAGCGCTCGAGAACGCGGCGCCACACCTTCTTCGCGGTGTCGCGGTCCTGCGCCGTCCCGAGGACGAGGAAGTCGTGCGCCGCGATGTGGTCCGGGAACGACTCCGAGTCCACGAACAGCCACCACGCGGCCAGCACCTCGATCAGCTTCGTCTTGCCGTTCTGGCGGCCGACGATGATGATCACCTTGCGGAACCGGTACGTGCCGTCCTCGAGCAGCTCAAGCGCGTGGATCAGCAGCCAGCACTGCCACGGCCGCAGCGTCACCCCGAGGTACACCCGAGCGAACTCGATGACGTGGAACCCGTGCGACGTCTCCGGCGTCAGCGGCCGGAGCGGACGCGTCCAAACGCGCGGCTCCTCACGCCCCTTGCCGCCGCGGAGGGCGACCCTTAGCTGCTGCGAAACCTGCAAAGTCCAGGACCTCCTGATCGACCGGCGCCTTCTCCTCCGAGGAGACCTCGTCGGCGTCGGCCGGGCTCGGCGCCGCCGTGCTCGGCAGGGCCGCGGACCCCGGTGCGCGATCCAGCACCCGGCGGACGTCCTTCAAGGCCGACAGGTACGCCGAATACGTCCGCGACCCGCCGCCCTCGTCCATCTCCTTCGCCAGCGACTTCACCAACGCGACGAGCGGAGCCTCCTCGGGGATCCGGAGCAGCCCAGTGGCCTTCAGCATGCGCGTCACAGCGGCCCTGTGCTCCCGACTGGCGGCCTTTCGTCCCTCAGGCATGATTCTGGGGCCTCCCTGGTGGCAAAAACGCGTCAGAAACGCGGGGGGAGAGGAACACTCATGGCGGGGGGTGCCCCGGGTGCGGGCAAGCCAGCGGCTTATGCTCCCCTACCCCCGCAGTGGGGCCGCGGCATCGGATGGCGGCTCCGTAGTCTTGCCAGCCATGGGGATCAGTGCAAAGCAGGCAGCAGACGACGTGTTCGACCGGGCCCAAGCGCTCTTGGATGAAGCACCGTCCGTGTCGTCTCCGCTGGTTGCAGATGACCTGAGGCGTTCCGCGCTAGCCCTCGGTGTGGCCGCGCTGGACACGTACCTCCATTGGGCTCTGGCGAAGGCCCCGCTCAAGAAGATGCCGAGCGCGTTGAAGAACCTGGACGTGCCGTTCGGCGAGCTCGTGGAGCTGAGCGAGGCGATGGCTGCGAGCCGAACGACGATTCGTCCGAAGGTTCGAGTCCGACACACCCTTGAGCGGGTCATCCTGGCGCACACCTTCCAGAGCTCGCGCGGCGTTGGCGACGCAATGCAGATGCTTGGGACTCGCAAAGCGTTTGCGAAGATCGAAACTAAAATCAATCCGGCTCAGAAGGCGCAGTCGATCCAGGATCAGCTCAATCGGATAGTACGTCGTCGAAATCAAGTAGTTCACGAGGGTGACATGCAACGTCAATCGCGACCTCGTCGAATAGCTCGAGAGCCAGTCGATACTGCCGAGGTTGCGGATGATCTGACGTGGCTCCGGGGACTTGTGCAGGCCATCGATGAGGTTCTCGCTTAGAGCCAGCGCCGGCTGGGCGAGCCAAGGCCCGCTCTCGGGGCGCCGTTGCCGCGGTCGCGGTTGCAGCCTCGGTGCGACGGCCGTCCGTTCGCGGGGTCGTCGTAGTGCTCGGGGTGGGTGCTGGCCGGGAAGTAATGGTCATACTCGAACGAGCTGTCCGTGGAGCCGTCGGGGACAGTCCAGTCGATCAGCTGCCCACACAGCCAGCAGGGTGCGTCCTCGGCCGCCCAGGCGGTGCGGCGTTCCTCTCGGACGGCGCGCATCCGGCGCGTTGACGGGTGGTGCTTGCTCACGTCGCCTCCAGCCAGGTGGGATCGGCGGGACCGCAGGTACGCCTCGGAGCCTGGAGGTCCCCGTCATGAGCGTCCTTCGCGGCACTTCCGGGTCGCGTCAACGCCCCCGCCGAAGTAGTTCCTCGTGCTCGCGCCGCGTGCGGTGGTTCGCTGTGCGGCCGGTCCCAGAGCGAGGTGCGGGCCCGGCGGCGGTTGCGGTAGCGGTGCGTGTCGGCGGGCACGAGGAAGTCTGCGGGCCGGCGCAACGCCTCAGAAGCGCCGGCCCGGGATCCGTTCGCCTCCGACGGCCGGGCGGATCAGCCCGTAGCCCGGGGCAACGACGCCTCACCGGGGTACGACGAAGGCCCCCACCGGTGATGGTGAGGGCCTTCGGAAAGCGTGATGGCAACCGTGACGTAGTGGTTCGCTTCCGCAAGGCTAGCACGGGTTTGTCAGGTACCGGGTGGGGTTCGTCGTGCGGCGTGTCCCCACCGGCCGGTCTTGCGCTTCAGCTGGCGGCGTCGGTACTCGGCTTGGACCTCCTCGCGGCGGAGCAGCTTCTCCCTGCCGCGGCCGTAGACGGTGACGGCGCCGCTGGTGATGTAGCCGCTGAGGGTCTGGCGGGTGATGCCGAGGTGCTTGATCGCCTGCGCCTTCGTCCACCAGTCGTCAGCCACCCTCGCCGTCCTCCTCGCCCCACTCGACCGCCGTGCCGGTCGCGAGGGACCGGTGCGGCCCGTTGTGGCCGAGACGCCGCGCGCAGACCGCGGGCCGCCGCTGCACCATTGCCGTCGCCGCGCACGCCGGTGCTGCGCGCGGCTTGTCGAGGGGTTCCCCGTCGGCCGGGTAGTAGCCGTGCTCGTCGTAGAACCGGAGCACGGCGCCGCGGTCCCAGACCTGCCGTTCCTCACGGAGCTCCTGCATGAGCTTCCGTGCGGTCTTCTCCGATGCGAGGTACGTCGCGCCGGGCACGGTGTCGTCGCAGTGGTCGCAGCGGACCACGAAGTCGGTGACGTCCTCCGAGGCCCACTCGGCGCCGACGGCGTAGTGGTCGCAGACCTCGCAGGGGCGGGGCAGCACCTGACGCTCCCGCTGGGGTCGGCGCGGGTACTTGCCGAACAGCGGTCGGAAGATGTCACCGATGTCGGTGACGAACACCTCGCCGCTGTCGTGGAGCACGATCGCGTCCCACCGGATGAGAAGCCACGTGACGAGGATCTTCACGAGCTCGCCCGCGCCGGCCGGGGTGGCTTCGGCGCGGAAGCCCTGCTCCTCGTCGCCGCGCTTCCACACGGCGACGACGGTCGCCGGCGGGTTCACCTGCAGGGCGCCGGCCCAGTAGGTGACCCACTGGATGAGGCGGGCGTAGGCGTCGTCGGTGTCGTCGATCGCGTCGGCGCGGAACGGGAGCGGGGCCTCCTTCGACGCGGCGCGGGGCATGCCGTCGCCCATGACGCCGAGGGACGGGATCGCGAGGGACCGGGCGTAGGCGATGAGGCCGGCGGCGTCGCCGAGTGCTCGGCGTGCTCGGGTGGCGGTGAGGGCGTACGCGGTGTCCGCGTCGACCTCGGGGGTGGTGGGGTCGGTCACAGCTCAACCTCCTCGTGCAGCAACAAGTCAGGGCCCTCCTGCTCAATGAAGCCGAGAGCGAGCAGCTCGTCCATCGGCCCGCTTGGATCGGTCGTGTCCTCTTCCGGGCCCCAGGCGTGCAGGTCGGGGTGGACGGTGAGAACGTCGACGCTGTTGCAACGCGACCCGTACGCGTAGTGGAGCTTGTGCCAGAGTCCCACTGCCCCGAAGCTCAGCTGGTCAGTGCCGTCGATGTGCAAGGTCGCTCCTTCGAGATCGTGGGCCGGTCGGGAGGCTGCGGCGTATGTTCTGACGCGGCCTGCCCGCCGGCCCTGGGTGAGTGCGTTCAGCTCTGTAGTGCGCGCTGCTTCTCGTCGTGCTCGCGGATCCAGGTGTGATCACCGGCGGCGAGATGTTGGTCGTACTCGTCGACGCTGACCCCGGCGGCATCGCACCAGCGCTGCTTCGCCTCGAGCATGTACTGCTCGTGTTCGGCGCTGCGGCGCTCGCCGCGTCGCCGCTCGTCGACGACACGGATCACGTCGGCTGGCATGCAGTAGCGCGTCTCGGTGGCGTAGTGCTCGACGGCCGCGGTGCGCGCTTCGGCGTACGTGATGTCCGAGCCGAGGACTTCAGTCCATGCCGCGACCGAGATGTCCGTCAGGTGCCGTCCATCGAGGCCCTGCATCCAGCTGAGGAGTGCCGCGGTGTCCTGCTGCTTCATATTCCTGGTCCCTTCGTGCGGCGCGCTCGATCAGCGCCATCGCTTCTTCTTGCCGTTGTTGCCCCCGGGACTGCCCGGGGTTGCGACCCATCCGGAGGCGCAGCTTGTCGTACTGCTTGCGGAACGTCGGCATCGACAAGATGTTCGATCGCCAGAAGTCATCTCGCTGCGACCACTCAAGGACCTGCATGGCCTCGTCGAGCGGTCTGTGATCGCGATCCAAGAGCAGACGTGCTGCGTCTCGCCAGCCCGCCCCGACGGTCGGCCGCGGCGATCCGTTCTCCTCGATCAGGTCCGCCAGCTGAGTGCAGAGAGCTCGGACGTCATCCCGTTCCTGCACGAGAGAAGACGGAGTCTTCTCTTCTTCATGGTTCTTATAGGAGGATTGGGCGGATTTGCCCCAATCTAGATTGGGCGGATTTGCACCAATCGGTCGCGCGATTTCGTCCGTGAGGCACCGGTAGGACTTCGTGTGATCAGTCACTCCCCCGGCTTGGTGTCGAGCGCTCTCGAGGGCGCCGTCCGCCTCGAGCTTCGATACGATGCGCTTCACCTGGTCCACGGTCAGACCCGAATGCTTCGAGAGCTCCTCGCGGTTGGCGCGCCACCACCGGTGGCCGTTCTGCTCGTAGGAGGCAGGGCTGTCCGGTCCGGTCCGGAACCAGATGAGCTGCCACAGGATCGCGGGAGCCGCACCAAGCTCGGCGACGAGCGCTCCTCGCAGGGGGATGAAGTCGCGGGCGATAGCGTGCTCGAGCGGCACCATCAGGACTCCTCCCGACTCTGCAGCTCCTCGAGCATGTCGCGCATGTACGCCCAAGACTCGAGCGATTCTGCTGACTCCTCGGCTGGTGGAGCGTCCAGCACAGCGATCATCACTCCCACGCCGAGCGTGAGCACGGCGGTTCCCTCAACAGCCGCCACCGGAGCGGAGGCCATCTCTCCGACGTTGGCGAGCTCCGTGCTAAGCGTGACGAGCATGTCTGCAACATCGTTCGACACGACCAGGGTGAGACTGCCGTAGTGGATCCGGCGCATCAGCGGGCCCTTTCTGCATGGGGCGCACGCACGTCGTTGTGCGTGAACCCCCGCGTCAACAAGGCCCCCTCGGGGACCGTCGCGTTCAACAACAACGTCTCGTCCATGGACATCTCGAGTTCGAACAACAACAACGCCTCGTCGTCGATCACACCACGCTGCTGGCGAAAGCTGACGACGCCGTTGATGCGCTGACGCGCCCACATGTCGGGCATCCGCGCCCATTCGCCGTAGGGCATCTTGTGAGCAACCATCTTCGCGATCGCACGATCGCGCTTTGTCGCGCCGGAACGCATCCAAACGACGAAGGTCTTCGTGCTCGGTACCCTCCAGACCGACGATGCGAACCGAATCACCCGACCGTCCACAACCTCGATCTCGACCCGCGCCTTGCTCTCCTTGAACACGACGTCGTAGTCGGCGTACTTCGCTCGTTCGGCTGGAGTCGGCGTAAACTGGTGCACGACTCGAATGCCTCCGCGGTTTTCGGTCCCGCCCTCGGAGCCCTTGCCGGCTCCGGGGGCCTTCGTGTTTCCGTTCATCAGGCCGTTGCCTCCTCGAACTGCGCCTCGACGAACGCATCGACGTCGGCCTCGCGGAACATCACGCGGCCGCCGATCTTCGCGCTCTTCGGCGCTGTGCCCTTTTGGATCATCCAGCGCAGCGCATCGGGCGTCTTGCGCAGCCGCTCGGCCGTCTCGGCAAGCGTCAGAAGCTTCGTCATAATCACTCCAACTTGTACTATGTGGACTACTCCGAACCGGAGTGAGCACCAATGTACACGAATCGGAGTTGTGTGCAAGTCCGTTCCGAAGTACCGTCGCCTCGTGATCACAGACGAGCAAATCGGGCGGGCCGTGTCTCGCCTCCGCGGTGACCGTGCGCAGCGTGAGGTGGCAGCCGCGATGCGCGAGCTCGGCTGGCGCTGGTCACAGACGACGGTGTGGAAGGTCGAAAGCGGGGAGCGCCCCCTCCGGCTCGCCGAGGCCATGGATCTCGAGCAAGTGCTCGGCTCAGAGCTGCAAGTCGCAGCGGATGCCGAGCAGGCTGCGATTGCCGTCGCGCGGGCGGAATTCCGCAGGGCGCTCGCCGAGCTCCAGCAGGCCGCCGCCCGGTACGAAGCATCCCGCGCTCGCCTGCAGTCCGTCGCCGGAACTCACGAGGTGCTGCTGGGGCTGAGCGCCGACGAGGCCCTGCAGCGCCGCGACGACGACGGCGCGGTCCCAACCCTATTCTCGGAAGTGGAACTCGATGGCGAGCATTCGACAGCGCCCTGACGGGAAGTGGCGGGCCCGTTACCGCGACGACGACGGGCGTGAGCACTCCAAGCACTTCGACCGGAAACGCGACGGCCAGGCCTGGCTGGACGAAATCGCCGCCGCTCGTCGGACCGGCACGTACGTGGACCCTCAGCGATCTACCATAACCCTCGCTGGCTTCTACGGCGACTGGGCGGACCGGCAGGTGTGGGCCGTCGGTACCCGGACAGCAGCGGACCGGGCTGTCGAGGCCTGCGACTTCGGCGCCGTCCCGTTCGCGAAACTTCGACGTTCCCACGCCGAGGCATGGGTGAAGGCGATGCAGGCGAACCTCGCGGCGTCGACGATCCGCACCCGCGTGAAGTACGTCCGGGGCGCGCTCCGCGCCGCTGTCCACGACCGGCTGCTCAGCGAGGATCCGACCGCCGGCTTGAAGCTCCCCGCGGTCCGGAAGACCGAGCACACAATGCGGATCCCGACGCCGCGAGAGGTGAACGCGATCCGAGACCGAGCGGAGCCGTTCCTGCGCCCATTGCTGGACGTGATGGCGTACGCCGGCCTGCGGATCGGGGAAGCCGCAGCGGTGCAGGTCAGCGACGTCGACTGGCTGCGCCGCACCGTCCACGTCGCGCGTCAGGTGCAGAACCGCCCTGGCACCCGTGAGGTCTGCCCGCCGAAGCACGGCAGCGAACGGGTGGTCCCGGTGCCGTCCGCGCTCACGGAACGGCTGTCGGCGGCGATGCGCGACGTTGGTGTCTTCGGCTCCGCGCAGTGGTTCCTTCCCGGTGACCCGCCCTCCCCCAACGCGCTGCGACGCTGGTTCGAGAAAGCGTGCACTGCCGCAGGGGTGGACGGGATCACGCCGCACGACTTCCGGCACTTCTACGCGTCGGGCTTGATCCGTTCCGGACTCGACGCTGTGTCGGTCGCTCGTGCGATGGGGCATGCGTCACCGGCGATCACGCTCGCGATCTACGCGCACCTGTTCCCTGACGCCGCGGACCGCACGCGTGCTGCAGCGGCGGACCTGATGGCGTCTACGGCTGATTCTGCGGACGATCTGCGGACTGAACGCGAGGCGTAAGCCCGAGATCGATCAGTTCGGAGTCGGTGAACAGGCGTGACCGGGTCAGGAAACGCCTGTTCAGCGGGCTTTCGACCGAGAACCCGGATCCGCGGCCGTCGACGACGTCGATCAGCAGATGGCTGTACTTCCAGTACTCGAACTGCGCTCGGGACATGTACACCTCGATGGGCGCTGTGACCTCGACAGGGTCGAGCTCGGGGACGTCGATGGTGCCGAGCAGGACGTCGCCGGGACCGGTGCGGAACATCCCGACGGGGTAGCACATCGGGCTCGAGCCGTCGCAGCAGCCGCCGGACTGGTGGAACATCAGCGGTCCGTGCCGGGCCGTGAGCGCGCGGAGGAGCTCGGCCGCCTCCGGCGTGACGGCGACGCGGGCGGTGGTCCCGGGCTTCGTCATCAGGAGGACCCCCCTTCCGGCGCTGCTCCCTCGGCGTGACGATGCGTCATCAGAAGAACCCCATCGGTCCCTCGGCGTACGACACGAGCAGGTTCTTCGTCTGCTGGTAGTGGTCGAGCATCATCTTGTGGTTCTCGCGGCCGACACCGGACTGCTTGTAGCCGCCGAACGCCGCGCCGGCCGGGTACTGGTGGTAGGTGTTCGACCAGACACGTCCGGCCTGGATGTCGCGGCCCGCCCGGTAGAGCGTCGTCGCCTCGCGGCTCCAGACACCCGCGCCGAGTCCGTACAGGGTGTCGTTGGCGATCCGGATCGCGTCGTCGTACCCGCTGAAGGACGTCAGCGCGAGGACGGGTCCGAAGATCTCCTCCTGGAAGATGCGCATGCTGTTGTCGCCCTCGAACACCGTCGGCGTGACGTAGTACCCGCCGCTCAGCTCACCACCGAGATCCGCGCGCTCACCGCCCGTGAGGAGCTTCGCGCCTTCCTGCTTGCCGATGTCGATGTAGCTCAGGATCTTCTCGAGCTGGTCGTTCGACGCCTGGGCACCGATCATCGTCGACACGTCCAGCGGGTGGCCCTGCTTGACCGCGCGCACCCGGTCCAGACCGTCGGCCACGAACCCGTCGTAGATCTCCTTCGCGACCAAGGCACGCGACGGGCACGTGCAGACCTCGCCCTGGTTGAGGTTGAAGAAGGCGAAGCCCTCGAGCGCCTTGTCGTAGAAGGCGTCCTTCTCCTGGGCGACGTCGGCGAAGAACACGTTCGGGCTCTTGCCGCCGAGCTCGAGCGTCACCGGGATCAGGTTCTGCGACGCGTACTGCATGATCAGGCGCCCGGTCGTGGTCTCGCCCGTGAAGGCGACCTTGCGGACGTCCGGGTGCTGCGCGAGTGGAGCCCCGACCTCGAACCCGAAGCCGTTCACGACGTTGACCACCCCGGCGGGCAGCAGGTCCTCGATCAGACCGAGGAGCACGTGGATCGACGCGGGCGTCTGCTCGGCGGGCTTCAGCACGACGCAGTTGCCGGCGGCGAGTGCCGGTGCGAGCTTCCACACCGCCATCAGGATCGGGAAGTTCCACGGGATGATCTGCGCGACCACCCCGAGCGGCTCGTGGAAGTGGTACGCGACGGTGTCGTGGTCGATCTCCCCCGTCGAGCCCTCCTGCGCGCGGATCGCGCCGGCGAAGTAGCGGAAGTGGTCGATCGCGAGCGGGATGTCCGCGCCGAGCGTCTCGCGGATCGGCTTGCCGTTCTCCCACGTCTCGGCGACGGCGAGCATCTCGAGGTTCTGCTCCATCCGGTCGGCGATGCGGTTCAGGATGTTCGCGCGCTCGGTGACGCTCGTCTTCCCCCAGGCCGGGAAGGCCTTCCACGCGGCGGCGACGGCCTTGTCGACGTCCGTGGAGTCGCCCCGCGCGACCTCGGTGAAGGTCTTCCCGGTGACCGGGGTGGGGTTCTCGAAGTACTGCCCACCCGTCGGCGGGACGTACTCGCCGCCGATGTAGTGGTCGTACCGGGAGCGGAAGGCGACGAGCGCTCCGTCCTCGCCCGGTGCGGCGTAGGTGGTCGGCGATGCTGCGATGGTCATGGTGGTGCCCTCTCGACGACGATGTCGACGGCGCACGGTCTGCGCGCCTCGGACGGGACGCTACGGCGGCGGGGGTTGCAACGGGTTGCGGAGCGGCCCCGCCCCGCGCTGCGCGCCGCCGTCCCGTATGGTCGGGTGCATGGGGATCGAGCACCCGCTGGTGGACGGGACCGGCGCGGGCTACGTCGTCAGTGAGACCGTCGGGCGGCTCGTGGCGCTCACCCCGATGCGCGCGGACCTCGTCGTCCAGGCCGCGGCTGCCGGACTCCGGGTGGTGTTCCTGACCCCGGACTCCTCCCGCCTGACCGAACCGTTCCGGCAGGTCCTCGACGCGGCCGACGGACGCTGGGTCGTCCGGTCCGGCGACGGCGCGCTGCGCGACGGGTCGACCGGCACGTCGCTGCTCGGACTCGCCGACGGCTTCCGCTCTCCCCGGACCACCGACGCCGTCGACCCGCGGTACCTCGAGGTCCCCCGACCGGAGCAGGTGCAGTTCGTGGTGTCGGCGTCGATCCGCCACCGCCCCGACGCCGGCACACGTCTGGGTCGTGCGTGGGAGACGTTCGCCGCGCTCGGGCCCGGCACGACCCCGAGTGGTTGGGGCTCGCACGAACCGGTCGAGGCCGACTGGGACAAGGACACCCTCACCGCTGCCGCACGCGCACGGATGCCGCAGGACGCCCGGTTCGTGGTCGTCGGCGACGAGCGGGCGCCGCTGGCCGGGTCGCTCACCGCGCGGCGTACCGAGCACGGGGTGGAGGAGGTCGTCTCCGGCCTGGTCGGCGTCGGGGTCCCCGGCAGCGACGCGGTCCAGCGCGCGCACGACGCCGTGACCGTGCTGCTCGGCGACCTGTGCCGCACTGCGCTCCCGCTGGTCGCGATGGTGTTCGCCCGCGTCGGCTCGGCCGACCTGACCGTGCGCCCGACGCTGGAGCAGGACCCCGAACCCGTGGCGATGCTGCTCGGCTCCCCCGCTGTCAAGGGCCTCGGACTCGACGTCGACGAGATGCGCGACCGGTTCGGAGCCGAACGGGTCGGCCGTCCGCGGGTGCCGTCGCTCGTGTTGCGGTTCCGCGACGGCCCCTCGCGCCCGGACGCCACCGGGTGGGAACGCCTGCGCCCCGTGGTCGACCACCTGGGCCGCGACGCCCTCGAACGCCTGACCGGCCGGGACCTCGGCGCCGGCCGGACCCCGCAGGAGGAGCAGCACCGTGCCCCGTGAACTCACGATCCTCGGTCCGACGCTCGTCGGCGACGCCGAGTTCCGCCCCGCGGCCGCCGCGGTGGACCCCGGGATCGGCCTGCGACTCGTCCGCGGCGGACTGGTCGGACGCTTCACGGACGCCGACGGACGGGTCGTCGCCACCGTGCAGCACCCCCGCCGCGTCCGCTCGGACACCGAGGTCCGTCGCCTGCTGCCCGACCTCACCGAGCTCCCGCCCGAGGCGGAGGGTGGCGGCTGGTGGTGGACCGACGTCTTCGTCCCCCTGCACGACGACGCCGGGTCCGTCGGCACCGGACTGGCCGAGGCGATCGCGGACCACGCGCACGCCGCGCTCTCGACACAGGACGGTGGCCCGCGATGACCGACGACCCGCTCTTCGCCAGCCTCTTCGCCGCCGTGCAGGCAGCGCCCGACGACGTCGCCCTGCGCGGCCAGGTCGCGCAGCTGCTCCTGCAACGCGGCCGGGCGGCCGAGGCACTCCAGCACGCCGCCGTGGTGCTGCAGCTGGACCCCGGCAACGCGCTCGCCCTGCACGTGCTCGCGGACGCGAGCGCCGCGCTCCGGACGCCCGGACCCACCGACGTCGGCGACGCGGCCACCGGCACCGAGCCTCCCGGCCGTCCCGAGGAGGCGTTCGACTGGCGACGTGCCGAGGCGGAGCTGGGACGCAGCGTCCCGCCGCCCTTCGTCGAGTCCGCCGGCGGCCCGCAGGACGGGCCGACACCGCCGCCCGAGGCGTCGGCCGGGCCGTCGGCCGTGCCGTCGGACGTGCCGGAGAAGATCCGGCTCGACGGCGAGGGCGAGCACGTCGTCGACGTCGAGGTCGAACGGCCCGACGTCACCCTCGACGACGTCGGCGGACTCGCGGACGTCAAGCAGCGCATCCGCGAGTCCTTCCTGGAACCGATGCGGCACCCGGAGATCGCCGCGGCCTTCGGGCAGACGCTGCGCGGTGGGCTGCTGCTCTACGGACCGCCCGGGTGCGGCAAGACCTTCATGGCGCGGGCCATCGCCGGCGAACTCGGCGCGCACTTCGTGACCGCGCGGATCGACCAGGTGCTCGATCCCTACCTCGGCAACACGGAGAAGAACCTGCACGCCGTCTTCGAGGCGGCGCGGGCGCAGACGCCGGCGGTGCTGTTCCTCGACGAGATCGACGCGCTCGGCGCCCGACGGTCGAGCATCGGCAGCGGCTGGAGCGGACTGCGGCAGATGGTGAACCAGCTGCTGCTCGAACTCGACTCCGTCGGTTCCGAGAACGACGGGCTGTTCGTGCTCGCCGCGACGAACAGCCCGTGGGACGTTGACCCGGCGTTCCTGCGCCCCGGACGACTCGACCGGATGACGCTCGTGTTGCCGCCGGACGCTCCCGCGCGCGAGGCGATCCTGCGCCACCACTTCGCCCGACGCCCCATCGCCGGCATCGACCTCGGACAGGTCGTCGCGGCGACGCAGGACTTCTCCGGGGCCGACCTGGCGCACCTCGTGACCTCCGCAGCAGAACAGGCGATGGCCCGCTCCGTCGCCGCGGGTGAGATCCAGCCGCTCGTGATGGCGGACGTGCAGCACGCCCTCGGCCAGGTCCGACCGTCGACGGGCTCGTGGCTCGTGACCGCGAAGAACGTCGCCGCGTTCGCGAACGCCGACGGCCGGTACGACGACCTGGTGGTGTACCTGAAGCAGAAGCGTGTCCTCTGACGCCACCGAGTCGGTCGTCGCGCGGGCCGGGTCGCTGCGGGCCCTCGGGCAACTCGAGGCCGCCGAGCGGCTGCTGCAGGACGCGCTCGGTACGGCTCCGGGCGACGCTGCGCTGCTGACGGAGTGGGCCGCGCTGCTGCAGGCGCGTGGCGACCTGCTGCAGGCCGAGCAGGCCGCGCGGTCCGCGCTTCAGGCCGCTCCCGACACGCTGCCCCCGTACCTGCGGCTGGTGGCCGTGCTCATCGTGGCCGGCCGGGCCCCGGAGGCGCTGACCATCACCTCGCAGCTGGTCGGCATGGCACCCGACGTCGCCGGCGTGTGGGCACAGCACGCGCTGGCGAGCATCGACGGGCGTGGCCGCCGCATCGAGCAGGTCCGGCACGCGTACCACCGGGCGCTCGAGCTGGAGCCGGGGTCTCCGGACTGGCACACGGTCGCTGCCGTCTGCGAACGGGTGCACGGCAACACCGGACTCGCGCGGGGGTTCGTCGCTGCGGGGCTCGAGCGGGCGTCGCAGCACCCGGCACTCCTGGCGCTCCGAGCCGAGTACGCACCCGTGGCCGAGCAGCCCGGGTTGTTGCTCGACCTGCTCGTCACCAACCCGGGTGACGAGGAGTCACGGGAACTACTCGACGCGGCTGTCACCTGGGAGCGTCGAGCAGCGTCCGCTGTCGCGCTCGTCCCGGCGGTCGTCGCGGCCGTCGCGCTGGCAGGACCCGGTCTCCCCGGAGCCGTGGCGGCGACCGTCGCCGCGGCCGGGGGCGCCGCCGCGGTCTGGGCAGCGCTGCGGCGGTACCGACGGCGTCGTGATCGGCTGCCGGCGAGCTACCTCGCCACGCTGAGCCGGCGCGGATCCGTCGTCGCCCGATGGGCCGCGATGGTCACGACCGGGTTGGTCGTGCTCGGTGTCGCCGTGCGCTGGGTGGCGGTCGGCGTCGACGGTCCCGCCTGGGAGCTGGCCAGCGCGTGGGTGCTCGGCACCGCGGTCGTCGCGGGGCTGCTGTCCGTCGCGGCGCCGCTGCCCGGGGACGACCGGGTGCTCCGTGCAGCACGGGCGCGGACCGGGCGGGTGCTGTGGGGCGTCGGGTGGCGCTTCGGCAGCCTGCGCCAGGAACTCGCGCTGTGGACCGGGCTCGGGGCCGGGGTGCTCGGGCTGGTGGTCGCCGCGACCGGATCGTCAGACGGCGCACCGGCGGGACTCGTCACCGCCGCGGCGTGGCCGATCGCCCTCGTCACGGCGACGGCGTTCGTCGAGGCCGTGCGCGCTGGACGGTTCGCGCCGCAGCGGTACCTGCGGAGTCTCGGCATCCGCTACCGGCTGCTGGCGCTCGCCGGGCTGACCATCGGGCTCGTCGCGATCGGCGCCGTGGGGTTGCAACCGCCGGGTGCGCGCGGGACGTCGGACCGCGAGCCCGCTCCGGTCAGCACGTTCACGGTTCCGGGCGCGCCGGCGCCCGGTCCGCCGGCGCCCGATTCCCCGTCGTCGGGTTCCCCGGTACCGGTGCCGTCGTTCTCGGTGCCGTCGTTCTCGGTGCCCAGCTTCGACGTGCCCACCATCCCACCGCAGTCGCGGTCGGTCAGTGTGCCCACTCCGGGATGAACCGCGCGTTGCGCCCCTGAGCGGCGAACTCCCCGCGCCAGGCATCGAGTCCCGGAACCGGATCTGCGTCGGTTCGGGGAACGCGGGGATCGGCAGCTCCGAAGTCGAGTCGGTCGTCGTACACGAACGAGTACGAGAACGATCCGGCCGAGGTCAGGTGGAGCTCGGCGCCGATCCAGGTTCCCTTCTCCGGTTCGGCCGCGGAACGCCGGAGCACGCGGAACTCGTCGACCATCGGGTCCGGCACCTGCACCGGGGTGGTCTGTCCTGCGGAGACGACTGCGCCACGCGCTGTGTGTTCGCTCCCGCAGAACCCCACGAAGAAGTCCGCCGAGTCGAAGGTGCCACCCTGTGCCAGCCACCGGTACGCGTTGCCAGCGAGCGTCGACTGAGCCTGCTGCGTGGCGACGATCGACCCTGCCGGTTCGGGCTGCCCGGACTGTTCCGTGGGGGTCGTCCGTGGTGCCAGCAGTTCGGCCGGGATCTGCGGGTGCACGTGCGCCACGAGGGCGGCCGGCAGGTGCAGTTCCCGCGGACCCGGGTTGACCAGGATGCCGCTGTCGGGGACGGCGATCCCGATGACCCGTGCGCCCGTCAGGACGACCACGTCGTTGGCGGTCGGCAGGTCGATCTGCAGGCTGTGCTGCTCGCCGGTGAACACGGCCAGGGCAGGGCCGTCGTCCCGGTGCGTCACGATCGGGTAGGCCGTCTCGCCGTCGATGTGCATCGGCACCAGGAGCGGACTCGGGACGAAGCTGTCCACGAACTCACCGAGTGCTGACGGGTCGACCAGGGCGCGGCCGAGCCGGGCGTCGAGTTCCGGGTTCTCCAGGCCGGTCATCGGTCGAACCGCCGTGCGACCTGCCAGTCCACGAGGTCGGTGATCGCGTCGGTCACGTCGTCCTCGGCGCGGTCCGGGCCGTTCGGGGTGTCCAGCTCGGCTGCGAGGGCGCCACACGAAGCGGTGTCGTGGACGAACCGTCGGAGCAGCGGCCCGGCGGCGGAGGCTGCGACCTGCTCGAGTGCGCGGTCGTCGACCTCGCGGTGGAGCAGCTCCGTCGCCGGGGTGTCCGCACGGAGCGCCCGCACGATCTCCTCTGACACGGCGTCGAACACCTCGGACCAGCGTGTCGACGACGCCAGCGAGGCGCGCGCCGGCGGCCAGGTGGGCGCCGCAGCGATCGCCCGCTCGATGGCAGCGCCGTCCCCGGGCTGAGGCTCTGTGCCCTCGCCTGCCACGAGTGCATGCAGCCATGCAGGGACGTGCTCGGGCGAACGCGGGTGTCGGGCGAGTTCTTCCCCCCACGCCTCATCGAGTGGCAGCGCCAGGTCGACGTCCGAAGGGTCGAGGTCCGGGATCAGCCGGTCGAACCAGACGCGGCCATCCCAGTTGTACGAGAACGAAGAACTGCCGGACGCCCGGTCGACATCGAGGGAGGCGGACAACCAAGCTCCCCGTTCAGGATCAGCCATCACCTCGCGGAGTTGTTCCCAGAGGTCCTGGAACTGCCCTCGGACGCGCATGGATCCGAGAGAACCGTCTGCCCGGGTGAATCGACTGACCAGCGTGCCCATCGAGCCCACCTCGGCCACGATGCACCGAGCCGTCACCCAGTCGTCGTGGGGGCCGAGCAGCCGACCTGCTTCCGCCACGATCCGCGCTTCGAGGGCTTGTTGTTCCGCTGTCACATCTCTCCAGAGTGCAGAGCCGCAACACGGCGGCTCATGGGGTCGGGGCGTTCGAGAACCGGGCCGATCGAATCGGGCCGTCACCGATCTGGTATTCCACATCGTACCTGGACGGCCGGAGTCCGTCCGGGTACGTCAGGTTCACTTCGACACGGACCGATCTGCCGGAGTCGATCGCCGTCGCCCACTGATTCTCGAGGGCCTTGTACGCTCCGAGGTTGACCTTGCTCCACTGCGCCGTGAGGTTGATGCCCTCACCCGGACCGCCGAAGAGCGTCGCGAAGATGTGGCCGCCGTGGTCGACACGCAAACGGTCCGCCCCTCCCGCGGCAGTCTGTTGCCCACCGTGCCGAGACCGGTTCTCGAGCTCCTTGACCACCTGGTCGAGGTGACCCTCGGCGTGCACGACCCGTGCGTGCTCGTCGGTCTCGTAGACCCACTTGCCGCCATCGATCTCGTACCGCGTGTTCGCCTCGATCGCCTTGTGGTACAGGTCGGTGTTCCACGCCCCCTTGCTGCCGGAGTCGTACTGGCGCACCGTCCGCTCGACGCCGTCGTCCCCCACGTGCGTGGTCGACGGTTCGTCGTGCGCGGCAGGGGCGTCCCCGTGCGGAGCTGGCGGGGCGTCGTCGCCGTGCGCGGGGCTCGGTGCGTCGTCGTGCGCGCCGGCCGGGGTGTCCCCGTGGGTCGCCGCGGGCGAGTCGCCGTGCGCAGGGGTCGGCGCGTCGCCGTGGACATTGGTCGGCGGCTCGTCGTGCGCAACGGCCGGCGTCTCGCCACGCTCGACGGACGGCGCGTCACCGTGGCCGGCGTTCGGTGTGTCGACGTGCGGTGCCGTCGGCGCATCGGCGTGCGGCGCCGGCGCCTCAGGACGGGGTGCAGGCGCCGACGGGGCATCGGCGTGCGAGGCGGGGGCGGAGGGCGCATCCGCACGCGGAGCTCGCCGTCGGCGGCCGTGTCCCGACCGCCCGACTGTCGGCAGGGACCCGGCGGGCGCTCGCCGAGCTCGACCGACGCGTCGTCGGGGTGCTCGGGACGCAACGCCGCGGCTGAACGCCGGGTACCGTCGGAGGCCACCCGATCGATCAGGAGGTCCCGTGGATTCCCGTGCCGTCCGCACGTTCCGAGTGTTCGTCGTCGTGACGGCCGTGGTGGCCGTCGTCCTCGGGATCGTCGCGATCGTCTGGCCCCGCCCCTCGCTCGTGCTCGTCGCCCTCGTGTTCGGCGTGTACCTCGTGGTGGCCGGGGCGCTGCGGGTGTTCGCCGCCGTCCGGGGGCACGGCACCCCACCAGCGTGGCGCTGGACCTCGGGCATCGTCGGGGTCCTCGTCGGGCTCGCCGGCCTCCTGACGCTCGTCGACCCGGCGATCCCGCTGCTCGTCTACGCCGTGCTCGCCGGGATCGCGTTCCTGGTCGAGGGCATCGCTGCCCTCGTCGGCGCCGTGGTCGGGCACCCCGGTTCCTCACGGGTCCCGACGGTCGTGAGCGGCGTGCTGTCGATCCTCGGCGGCGTCGTGGTCCTCGTCGCCCCCGGACTCGCCCTCACCGTCTTCACGGTCTTCTCGGGGATCGCCCTCGTCGTGGTCGGCGCCGCCGCGCTCCTGCTCCTGCCGCCCCGCGCGGCGATGCGACGCTGACCGCGCTGCGCCGCTGACCGCCACGCACCGAACCCGACCGGACGCCTCCGCGCGTCCTACGCGCTCCCCGTCCCGAACAGCAGGCCGAGTCCGTACGTCACCGCGGCCGCACCGAACCCGATCGCGAGCTGCCGCAGGGCCCGACGCAGCGGCGACGCTCCGCTGAGCACCCCGACGACCGCGCCCGTCCCGAGCAGCGCGATCCCGACGAGCAGCGCCGCGAGCAGCACAGCCGCCCACCCCTCGAGCCCGAACAGGTACGGCAGCACCGGGATCACCGCACCCGACGCGAAGAACAGGAAGCTCGACACCGCCGCGCTCATGCCGTTGCCGACCGCCTCGTGTTCGTCCGGGCCGGTCGCCGACGGCACCGTCCGCCCGCCGAGGACCTCGTCCGCGTGCGCCTGCGCCTCGATCTCGGTCATCCCGCGTGCCCGGTAGACCAGCGCCAGCTCGTTCGCGTCGACGTCGAGGTCGGCGACGGCCTGCCCGGCCTCGGGGTGCGGCGCCGAGGCGTCGAGCAGCTCCCGCTGCGACCGCACGGAGACGTACTCCCCCGCGCCCATCGACAGCGCACCGGCGAGCAGACCCGCGACGCCGCTCAGCAGGACGAAGTGCCGGTCGGCGCCGGACGCACTGATGCCGATGATGAGCGCCAGGTTCGACACGAGACCGTCGTTCGCGCCGAACACCGCCGCCCGGAACGTCCCGGACAGGCGCATCCGCCCCCGGTTCGCCAGCCCGCGGACCACCTCGCCGTGGATCCGCTCGTCGGCGGCCATCCGCGCCGTGGCGTCGTCGTCGTCGGCGTACGGCGAGCGGTCCTCGGCACGCTGCATGAGCGCGAGCACGAACACCGAGCCGAACCGCTTCGCCAGCGCGGCGAGCACCCGGGTCCGCCAACTCCCCCGCAGCGGCCGCCCCGCCCGGTCGCCGAGCAGGTCGATCCAGTGCTGCTCGTGCCGGCCCTCCGCCTCGGCGAGGGCCGCGAGGATCTCGCGCTCCTCACCCGTCCGTCGCGCGGCGAGGTTCCGGTAGACGGCGGCCTCCGCCCGCTCGTCGGCCAGGTAGCGGCGCCAGCGACGCACGTCCGTCGCGGTGGGTGCGGAACGGTTCTCGTCCTGGAGGCTCACCCCACCGATCCTGCCCGCTCACGCCCGCGCGTGGACGGGTGGGTGCGCAGAGCGGGCGCGGCCGCGTCGTCGGGTGCGGCTCCGTTCCGGACGAGGGCGGGCGTGGGACGCGACAGGGCGCGGACCGGAGGCGGTGTGCGGAACCCGCACCGTGCCTCCCGTCCGCGCCCTGTGGCGTGGTGACCGGGTGTCAGTCGCGCACGTAGGCCGGGGCGGCCTCGGCGTGCGCGTCGCCGACGCGGTGCACGCGGAGGTCGTTCGTCGAGCCCTCGATGCCGGGAGGCGAACCGGCCGTCACGATGACGCGGTCGCCGGGGGCGGCCAGGCCGTTCTCGAGGAGGACGTCGTCCACCTGCGAGAAGAGCTCGTCGGTGTGGGTCTTCCGGTCGACCAGGAACGAACGGACGCCCCACGTGAGGGCCATGCGGCGACGCGTGGCCTCGTTCGGGGTGAACGCGATGATCGGCAGACCGTGGCGCAGACGCGACATGCGGCGGGCCGAGTCGCCGGACTCGGTGAAGACGCAGAGGTACGACGCCTCGGTGAACTCGGCGATCTCGACCGCGGCGAGGGTGATCGCACCTCCGAGCGTGCGCGGCTTGGTGCCGAGCGGGGCGATGCGCTCGAGGCCGTGGTCCTCGGTGGACTCGACGATGCGGGCCATCGTGCGGACGGTCTGCACCGGGTACTCGCCGACGCTGGTCTCGCCCGAGAGCATGACCGCGTCCGCACCGTCGAGGACGGCGTTCGCGACGTCGGAGGTCTCGGCACGGGTGGGGATCGGCGACGAGATCATCGACTCGAGCATCTGCGTCGCGACGATGACCGGCTTCGCCATGCGGCGGCTCAGCTCGACGGCGCGCTTCTGCACGATCGGGACGGCCTCGAGCGGGAGCTCGACGCCGAGGTCACCGCGGGCGACCATGATGCTGTCGAACGCGTCGATGATCTCCTCGAGGGCGTCGACGGCCTGCGGCTTCTCGATCTTCGCGATGACGGGGAGGCGCTTGCCCTCCTCGTCCATGATCTCGTGCGCGCGGTCGACGTCGGCGGCGTTGCGCACGAACGACAGCGCGATGAGGTCGGCGCCCTGGCGGATCGCCCAGCGGAGGTCGGCCTCGTCCTTCTCGCTCAGCGCGGGCACGTTGACCGCGACGCCGGGCAGGTTGATGCCCTTGTTGTTCGAGACGGTGCCGGCGACGACGACCTCGGTGCGCACGCGCACGCCGTCGGTGTCGAGCACGCGGAGCCGCACCCGGCCGTCGTCGATGAGCAGCGGGTCGCCGGGCTTCACGTCCTGGGGCAGGCCCTTGAACGTCGTGCCGCAGATCTCCTTCGAGCCGGGCACGTCCTCGGTCGTGATGGTGAAGACGTCACCGACGGCGAGCTCGTGGGGGCCGTCCGCGAACCGGGCGAGGCGGATCTTCGGGCCCTGCAGGTCGACGAGGATCGCGACCGGCTTGCCGAGCTCCTCGGCGGCGCGACGGACGTTCTCGTAGTTGGCCTCGTGGACGCTGTAGTCACCGTGGCTGAGGTTGAGGCGGGCGACGTCGACGCCCGCTTCGATGATCTCCTTGACGGTCTCGTACTCCGACGTGGCGGGTCCGAGCGTCGAAACGATCTTTGCGCGTCTCAATGGATTCCTTCGTGTGGTGGATGGTGCTGGGGTTTCCGCGCTGTGGGGCCGCGCGGAACGACAGCAGGCCACCAGCACCCTATCGAGTGCCGGTGGCCTGCTGCTCACTGGCGGTCGTGCGTTCCCGTGTCGTTCACGTCGCCCGCCCGGTCAGACCGAGATGGCACGGTCGGTGGCCTTCACCGGTGCCGGCAGGATCGTCGAGCCCTCGAGGTACTCGTCGACCTTCGCGGCGGCGGCGCGGCCCTCGGCGATCGCCCAGACGATGAGCGACTGTCCGCGGCCGGCGTCCCCGGCGACGAACACGCCCGGCTCGTTGGTGGAGTAGTCGGCCTGGCGTGCGACCGCACCGGACGGCGTGGTCGGCAGCCCGAGCTGCGGCTCGAGCGTCTCGGTCTCCGGGCCGGTGAAGCCCATCGCGATGAGGACGAGGTCGGCGGGGATCTCGCGCTCAGTGCCGCTCTTCGGGACGCGGCGGCCGTCGACGTACTCGGTCTCGGCGACCCGGAGCGCCCGGACCTCGCCCGCGGCGTTCCCGAGGAACTCGACGGTCGACGCCAGGTAGTGCCGCTCGCCGCCCTCCTCGTGGGCGCTGGAGACCTCGAACACGGTCGGGAACATCGGCCACGGCTGGTCGGACGGACGCTCGAGCGGCGGCTGCTTGCCGATGGCCAGGTTCGTCACGCTCAGCGCGCCCTGCCGGTGCGCCGTGCCGATGCAGTCCGCGCCGGTGTCGCCGCCGCCGATCACGACGACGTGCTTGCCCTCGGCGGTCACCTGGTTGTCGACCGTGGTGCCCGCGTTCGTCTTGTTCTGCTGGACGAGGTAGTCCATCGCGTACTGCACGCCGGCCAGGTCGCGGCCGGGGATCGGCAGGTCGCGCGGGACGGTCGCGCCGGTCGCGACGACGACCGCGTCGTACCGGGACTTCAGGTCGTCCCAGGTGATGTCGACGCCGATCTCGACGCCTGCGCGGAAGCGGGTGCCCTCGGCCTGCATCTGGGCGAGGCGCGCGTCGATCTGGCGCTTCTCCATCTTGAAGTCCGGGATGCCGTAGCGGAGCAGGCCGCCGATGCGGTCGTCGCGCTCGTACACGGCGACGGTGTGGCCGGCGCGCGTGAGCTGCTGCGCGGCGGCGAGGCCGGCGGGGCCGGACCCGACGACCGCCACGGTCTTGCCGGTCAGGCGCTCCGGCGGGTGCGGTGTGACCCAGCCGTTCTGGAACGCCTCGTCGATGATCGAGACCTCGACCTGCTTGATCGTGACCGGCGGCTGGTTGATGCCGAGCACGCAGGACGCCTCGCACGGTGCCGGGCAGAGCCGACCCGTGAACTCCGGGAAGTTGTTCGTCGCGTGCAGGCGCTCGATCGCCTGGCGGCCCTCGCCGCGCCACGTCAGGTCGTTCCACTCGGGGATGAGGTTCCCGAGCGGGCAGCCCTGGTGGCAGAACGGGACGCCGCAGTCCATGCAGCGGCCGGCCTGGCGCTTGAGCGCGCCGGACTCCTGCTGCTCGTAGACCTCTTTCCAGTCCATGAGGCGGACGGGGACGGGTCGTCGTGCGGGGAGCTCGCGCTCCTGGACCTTGAGGAAGCCCTTCGGGTCAGCCACCGGTCACCTCCGTGGTGTTGATGCACACTGCCGGTTCCGTGCCGAGGATCTCAGCCACCGGTCACCTCCGCGATGTCGATGTGAACTGCCGGTTCCGTGCCGAGGGTCTCAGCCACCGGTCACCTCCAAGATGCGGTTCCAAACGATGTCGCCGTCGGGGTCGAGCCCCTCGTCGACAGCCTGCTGGCGGGTCTCGAGCACGGCGGCGTAGTCCCGCGGCAGCACCTTCACGAAGGCGCTGAGGTCGCCGGACTCGAGCAGGTCGCCCGCCACGGTCGACCCGGTCTCGTCGTGGTGCTGCCGGAGCAGGTCCGTGACGATCTCGACGTCGGCGCTGTCGAGCTCCTCGAGCCGGAGCTCGCCGGTCGCCAGGGCGTCGGTGTTCACGTGCTCGCGACGGAGCCCCAGGACGTACGCCGTGCCACCGGACATGCCGGCGCCGAGGTTCCGGCCGGTCTCGCCGAGGATGAGCGCCAGACCGCCGGTCATGTACTCGAGCGCGTGGTCGCCCACGCCCTCGACGACCGCGGTCGCCCCGGAGTTCCGGACCAGGAAGCGCTCGCCCACGACACCGCGGATGAACATGCTGCCCTGGGTCGCGCCGTACCCGATGACGTTGCCGGCGATGACGTTCTCGGACGCCTCGAACGCGGACTCCGAGTCCGGGCGCACGACGATCGAGCCACCCGACAGCCCCTTGCCGACGTAGTCGTTGCTGTCGCCCACGAGCCGGAGCGTGATGCCGGCGGGCAGGAACGCACCGAGCGACTGCCCGGCGGACCCGCGGAGCGTGATGTCGATCGACCCGGCGGGCAGGCCGTGCTCGCCGTGGCGGAGCGTGACCTCGTGCCCGAGCATCGTGCCGACGGCGCGCTCCGTGTTGCGGATCGGCAGGTCCAGCGCGATCGACCCCCCGTGCTCGAGCACGTCGGCGGTCTCGTGGATCAGCCGGACGTCGAAGTGCTCGTCGAGCTCGTGGTCCTGGTCGCGCAGGTGGCGACGGGGCTCGTCGCGACCGAACTCCGGGCCGTGCAGCACCGGCGCGAGGTCGAGACCGGACGCCTTCCAGTGCTCGACGGCACGGTCGGTGTCGAGCGCGTCGACCTGGCCGATCGCCTCGTCCAGGCTGCGGAAGCCGAGCTCGGCGAGGAGCTCGCGGACTTCTTGAGCGATGAACTCGAAGAAGTTCACGACGAACTCGGGCTTGCCCAAGAAGCGCTTCCGGAGCTCCGGGTTCTGCGTCGCGACGCCCACCGGGCACGTGTCGAGGTGGCAGACCCGCATGAGGATGCAGCCCTCGACCACGAGCGGTGCGGTCGCGAAGCCGTACTCCTCTGCCCCGAGCAGCGCGGCCACGACCACGTCGCGCCCGGTCTTCATCTGCCCGTCGACCTGCACCACGACGCGGTCGCGCATGCCGTTCAGCATGAGCGTCTGCTGCGTCTCGGCCAGGCCGATCTCCCACGGGGTGCCGGCGTGCTTCAACGAGTTGAGCGGGGAGGCACCCGTGCCGCCGTCGTGCCCCGAGACGAGCACGACGTCGGCCAGCGCCTTCGTGACGCCCGCGGCGACCGCGCCGATGCCGGACTGGCTCACGAGCTTGACATGGACACGCGCCGACGGGTTCGCCCGCTTCACGTCGAAGATCAGCTGCTTGAGGTCCTCGATCGAGTAGATGTCGTGGTGCGGCGGCGGCGAGATGAGCCCGACGCCCGCGGTGGCGTGCCGGGTCCGCGCGACCCAGGGGTACACCTTCGTCGGCGGGAGCTGGCCGCCCTCACCCGGCTTCGCACCCTGCGCCATCTTCAGCTGGATGTCGGTGGCGTGCGTCAGGTACATGCTCGTGACGCCGAAGCGGCCGGAGGCGACCTGCTTGATCGCGCTGCGACGCTCCGGGTCGAGCAGGCGCTCGACGTCCTCGCCGCCCTCGCCCGTGTTCGAGCGGGCACCGAGGCGGTTCATCGCGATCGCGAGGGTCTCGTGCGCCTCTTGCGAGATCGAGCCGTAGGACATCGCACCGGTGTTGAACCGCTTGACGATCGACTCGATCGGCTCGACCTCGTCCAGCGGGATCGGCTGCCGGACGCCGTGGCGGAACCGGAAGAGCCCGCGGAGCGTCATGAGGTCCTCGGACTGGTCGTCGACCGCCCGGGAGTACTCGCGGAAGATGTCGTACCGGCGGGCGCGCGTCGCGTGCTGCAGGCGGAACACCGTGTCCGGGTTGAACAGGTGCGGCGGTCCCTCGCGGCGCCACTGGTACTCGCCGCCGGTCTGCAGGCGCTCGTGCGAGAGCACCGCGCCGTCCTGCGGATACGCCTGGGCGTGGCGCTCGGCGTTCTCCTTCGCGATGACCTCGATCCCCACACCGCCGAGGATCGACGAGGTGCCGGTGAAGTACTTGTCGACGAACTCCTGGCTGAGCCCGACGGCCTCGAACGCCTGGGCGCCCGCGTAGCTGGACACCGTCGAGATGCCCATCTTCGACATGATCTTCAGGACGCCCTTGCCGAGCGCCTTGATGACGTTCTTCACGGCCTGCTCGGGGGTGAGCCCGGTGATCATCCCGGAGCGCACGAGGTTCTCGCACGTCTCCATCGCCAGGTACGGGTTGATCGCGGACGCGCCGTAGCCGATCAGGGTCGCCACGTGGTGGACCTCGCGCACGTCGCCGGCCTCGACGATCAGCCCGACCTTCATGCGCTGCTCGGTCCGGATCAGGTGGTGGTGCACGGCGGCGAGCAGCAGGAGGCTCGGCACGGGGGCCTGCTCCGCGTTGCCGTCGCGGTCGGACAGCACGATGAACTGCTTGCCGGACTCGATCGCCGCGTCGACCTCGTCGCACACCGCGGCGATGCGCTTCTGCATCGCCTTCTTGCCGGCGTCGACGCGGTACAGGCCCTTGATCGTCACGGTGAGGTGCCGACCGGACGCCGTCTCGAAGTGCTGGATCTTCGCGAGCTCGTCGTTGTCGATGACCGGGAAGTCGAGCGTGATCTGCTTCGCGTGCTCGGGGCCGGCGTCGAGCAGGTTGCGCTCCGGGCCGAGGCCCATGCCCATCGAGGTGATGACCTGCTCGCGGATCGAGTCGAGCGGCGGGTTCGTCACCTGCGCGAACTGCTGCGTGAAGTAGTCGAACAGCAGACGGGGGCGCTCGGACAGCACCGCGATCGGCGTGTCCGAGCCCATCGCACCGAGCGGCTCGGCGCCGGTCTGCGCCATCGGCCGCAGCAGGATGCGGACTTCTTCCTCGGTGTAGCCGAAGGCGCGCTGGCGGCGGGTGACCGACGCGGGCGTGTGCACGATGTGCTCGCGGTCGGGCAGGTCGGACAGGTTGATCCGGCCCTCGTCGAGCCACTGGGCCCAGGGTCCGGACGCCGCGAGGTCGCGCTTGACCTCGTCGTCCTCGATGATCCGACCGGCCTCGGTGTCCACGACGAACATCCGACCGGGGCGCAGGCGGCCCTTGCGGACGACCTTGCCCGGCGGCACGTCGAGCACGCCGGTCTCCGACCCCATCACGATCAGGCCGTCGTCGGTGACGAGGAACCGGCCGGGGCGCAGGCCGTTGCGGTCGAGCGTGGCGCCGACGATCGCACCGTCGGTGAACGTGATCGCGGCGGGGCCGTCCCACGGCTCCATGAGCATCGAGTGGTACTCGTAGAACGCCCGCAGGTCGGGGTCCATGCCGACCTGGTTCTCCCAGGCCTCCGGCACCATCATCGAGACCGCGTGCGGAAGGCTCCGCCCGGTCAGGGCGAGCAGCTCGAGGGTCTCGTCGAAGGACGCCGAGTCGCTCGCGCCGGGGCTGACGATCGGCAGCAGCGGTGCGAGGTCGCCGAGCAGCTCGCTCTCGAGCTGGGACTGGCGGGCGCGCATCCAGTTGCGGTTGCCGCGGACGGTGTTGATCTCGCCGTTGTGGGCGAGCGTGCGGAAGGGCTGCGCGAGCGGCCACGACGGGAAGGTGTTCGTGGAGTAGCGCGAGTGCACGATCGCGAGCTTCGAGGCGAACCGCTCGTCGCTGAGGTCCGGGTAGAACGGCTCGAGTTGGAGCGTCGTGACCATGCCCTTGTAGACCATGGTCCGGCTCGACAGCGACATGAAGTAGACCTCGAGCCCGTGCTCCGCGCGCTTGCGGAGGCGGAAGGCCTGACGGTCGAGGGCGATCCCGCTCCACGCGGCACCGTGCACGTCGTGCCGGGTGGACGCCACGAAGAGCTGCTCGAACGCCGGCATCGCCGCGCGGGCGAGCGTGCCGAGGACCTCGGGGCGGACCGGCACCGGACGCCAGCCGAGCACCCGGAGCCCCTCTTCGCGCGCGATCCGCTCGACGGCACCCTGCACCGCGTGCCGCTCGTCGTCGTCGGTCGGCAGGTAGGCCGTCCCGACCGCGTACTCCCCCGCTGCCGGCAGCTCGAAGTCGACCTCGTCGCGCAGGAACGCGTCCGGCACCTGGCACAGGATGCCCGCGCCGTCGCCGGTGCCCGCGTCCGATCCCACGGCACCGCGGTGCTCGAGGTTGCGCAGTGCACCGAGTGCGGCGTCGACGATGTCATGGCCGGCCGTCCCGCGCAGGGTCGCCACCATCGCGAGACCGCAGGCGTCCTTCTCGTTCGCCGGGTCGTACGCGCCGGTCGCGTCCGGCACGGCGGAGAAGCGCCGGTGCGCGGGCAGGAGTGCGCCGGGTGCACGCTGACCGGGTGCACGCTGACCGAGTGCACGCTGCGCGGCCTGGGCGGGGGTCGGGTGTGGCTGGAGCGCCATGGGGAACCGTCCTCACGAGGAAGTGGACCAGGGACGTCGGTGGCCCGGTGGTGCGTTCCGCCCGAGCGGGCGGGACTGGTGCCCATGCACGTCGTCGAGGGTGTGCGCTCACGACGTGCGTGGTCGCGGCGTCGATGGTGACGACGCCGGCCGGTGCAGCGGGTCCGCGTGGTCGGCGGGTGTCGACCGTGCGGCGGGTTGGGTGGTGCTGTTGCTCGTGTCGGCTGGTGGGCGCCGCGTTACTTCGCGGACCCGCCTGCCGGCACCGGATCGGAGCCCGTGACGGCCGCCGCGGCGTCGTCGTCGTGTTCTGACCAGGTGTCGTCCGAGTCTACATCGGAGGTCCGACGCGGCTGGCGTCCCGGGGCGTACGGGCTCGGTTCCTTGCCGGTGTGCCGCCGCGTCTGGACGATGAAGACGATGATGCCGATCAGGATCGCGGCGAAGGACGCCCACACGTTCGTGCGGATTCCGAAGAACGTCTCGCTCGTGTCGACGCGGATGGACTCGAGCACGGAACGGCCGGTGCCGTACCAGATCAGGTAGAGCGCCATGACCTTGCCCCACTGCAGGCGGAAGCGCTTGTCGAGCAGCAGGATCACGACGACGCCGCAGACGTTCCAGATGATCTCGTAGAGGAACGTCGGGTGGAACAGCGTGCCCTCGGGCAGGCCCTTCGGGAACGCCGGGTTCGACGACTCGATCTGCAGGCCCCACGGCAGGTTCGTCGGCATGCCGAAGAGCTCGTGGTTGAAGTAGTTGCCGAGCCGCCCGAACGCCTGGGCGAGCAGCACGCCGGGCGCGATCGCGTCGATCAGGGTCGTGAAGCGCAGGCCCACCTGCCGGCAGCCGATCCACGCCCCGACCGAGCCGAGGATGATCGCGCCGAAGATGGCCAGACCGCCCTCCCAGATGTAGAGGAAGGACAGCGGGTCGCGGCCCGGGCCGAAGTAGTCGCTGACGTGGGTGAAGACGTGGAACAGGCGCCCGCCGATGATGCCGAACGGCACCGCCCAGATCGCGATGTCGATGATGATCCAGCGCTCGACGCCGCGGGCGTTGAGCCGGCGGTTCGCGAGCAACACGGCCGCGACGATCCCGAGCAGGATGCAGATCGCGTAGGCGTGGATGCGGAAGTCGAGGGGCAGCGAGAACCCGAACACGTCACGGAGCCAGGCCGTCAGGTCGAAGTACTGCCAGGCCGTGCTCGGGCTCGGGATGCTCAGGAGGGGCATGGAGGTGCTGTCGCCTTTCGGTGCTCTGCGTCCGCGGGACCGACACCGGGTCGGCCCCGATCACTGTAGCGCGGGAACCGCGCCGGTCAGGAACGCTGCGGCCCGTCCTGTGGGAACTGTGACGGACGGGAGGCACGGTGCGGGTCACCGACGTCGGTCACCCGCACCGTGCCTCCCGACCGGGGCGGCGGAGCAGCGGCGCTGCGCGCCTGCGCGCTCAGCGACGCACGGCACCCGACGTCAGGTCGGCCGCACGGTCCGCGACGCCCTGGACGCCGAGGTCCGCGAGCGCACGCACGAACGCCGAACCGACGATGGCGCCGTCGGCGTACTCGAGCACCTCGGTGACCTGGTCGGCCGTCGAGATCCCGAGCCCGACACAGGTCCGGGCGACGCCCGCGTCGCGGAGCCGCGACACGACCGTCCGCGCTGCGGTGTCCACGCCGACGCGCGCGCCGGTGACACCCATCGTGGAGACGGCGTACACGAAGCCGCGGCTCGCCTGCACCGCCTGCTGCATCCGGGTGTCGGTGGAGGACGGCGCCGCGAGGAACACACGGTCGAGCCCGGTGCGCTCGGAGGCGTCGATCCAGGCGCGTCCCTCGTCGGGGATGAGGTCGGGCGTGATGAGACCGGACGCTCCGGAGGCCACGAGGTCGTCAGCGAACCGGTCGACGCCGTAGCGCAGCACCGGGTTCCAGTACGTCATGACGAGCACCGGCACGTCCGCGCGGCTCGTGATCTGCGCGACGGCGTCGAACACCTGCGCGACGCGGAAGCCGTTCGCCAGGCTCTCCTCAGCCGCGCGCTGGATGACGGGGCCGTCCATCACGGGGTCGGAGTACGGCAGGCCGAGCTCGATGACGTCGACGCCGTTCTCGGCGAGGGCGACCGCCGCGTCGACGCTCGTCTGCAGGTCCGGGAACCCGGCGGGCAGGTACCCGACGACGGCGCCGGCGCGCTCGGTGTTGGCGGCGTCGATCGTCGCGGCGACCGATCGGGTGGTCTCAGGGTTCGTCACAGCTGCACCGCGTTCTCGTCGAGGATCCCGAAGTAGCGGCTGGCGGACGCCACGTCCTTGTCGCCACGTCCGGACAGGTTGATCAGGATGACGCCGTCCGGGCCGAGCTCCTTGCCGAGCTTGATCGCACCGGCCAGGGCGTGCGACGACTCGATCGCCGGCAGGATGCCCTCGGTGCGGCTGAGGAGCCGGAAGGCCTCCATCGCCTCGGTGTCGGTGATCGGCTCGTACGTGGCGCGACCGATCGACGCGAGGTAGGCGTGCTCGGGCCCGACGCTCGGGTAGTCGAGACCGGCCGAGATGCTGTGGCTCTCGATGGTCTGGCCGTCCTCGTCCTGCATCAGGTAGGACATCGTGCCCTGCAGCACGCCGGTGCGGCCGAGCGAGATGCTCGCGGCGTGCCGCCCCGTCTCGATGCCCTCGCCGCCGGCCTCGTAGCCGTGGAGCTTGACGGACTCGTCGTCGAGGAACGCCTCGAAGATGCCCATCGCGTTCGACCCGCCGCCCACGCACGCGGCGACGGCGTCCGGCAGGCGACCGACACGGTCGAGGACCTGCTGACGGGCCTCTTCGCCGATCACCTTGTGGAACTCGCGGACCATCTCCGGGAACGGGTGCGGGCCCGCGACCGTGCCGAGCAGGTAGTGCGTCGACTCGACGTTGGCGACCCAGTCCCGCAGGGCGTCGTTGATCGCGTCCTTGAGCGTGCGCGATCCGGTCTCGACCGGGATCACCTCGGCGCCGAGCAGTCGCATCCGGGCGACGTTCAGCGCCTGACGCTCGGTGTCCACCGCGCCCATGTAGACGACGCAGTCCATGCCGAAGAGCGCCGCAGCGGTGGCCGTCGCGACACCGTGCTGGCCGGCGCCGGTCTCGGCGATGAGGCGCGTCTTGCCGAGGCGCTTCGCGACGAGGGCCTGACCGAGCACGTTGTTGATCTTGTGCGAGCCGGTGTGGTTGAGGTCCTCGCGCTTGAGCAGGATCCGGGCACCGCCGGCGTGCTTCGCGAACCGGGGCGCCTCGGTGATGATCGACGGGCGCCCGGTGTACTCGCGCTGGAGCGTGTCGAGCTCCTCGCGGAACGCCGGGTCCGCCCAGGCCTCGCGGAAGGCCGTCTCGAGCTCGTCGAGAGCGAGGACCAGCGACTCGGGGACGAAGCGTCCGCCGAAGTCGCCGAAGTACGGTCCGTGCAGGTCACGCAGTGAGGTCACGATGGGTCTCCCGGATGGGGTCGGCGTGCGCCGTCGGGTGGACGGCTGCCGATGGGGACGGTGTCGGTCAGACCCGCGGGCGGCCGAGGCCGTCCGCGGCGTCGATGAACGACGCGAGGGTGGCGGCGGGGTCCGCGCCCGTGACGAGCGCCTCCCCCACCAGGACGACGTCGGCACCTGCGGCGCGGTAGTGCGCGACGTCGGCAGGACCGGCGACGGCGGACTCGGCGACGCGGACGACCCCGTCGGGGATCCGGTCGGCGAGCGACCCGAACAGGTCGCGGTCCAGCGAGAAGTCGGTCAGGTCGCGGGCGTTCACGCCGAGGATGCGCGCACCGGCGTCGAGGCCACGCGAGACCTCGTCCGCGGAGTGCGCCTCGACCAGGACGCGCATGCCGAGCTGCTCGGCCAGGTCGTGCAGCTCGACGAGCCGGGCCTGGTCGAGGGCGGCGACGATGAGCAGCACGAGATCGGCGCCGGCGGCGCGGGCCTCGACCACCTGGTACGGGTCCGCGATGAAGTCCTTGCGGAGCACCGGGACGCCGACGCGCGCCTTGACGGCCTCGAGGTCGGCGAGGCTGCCGAGGAACTTCCGTCCCTCGGTCAGGACGCTGATCGTCGAGGCGCCACCGCGCTCGTAGTCGGCGGCCAGGGCGGCCGGGTCCTCGATGGTGGCCATCGAGCCGCGGGACGGGCTCGCGCGCTTGACCTCGGCGAGGATCTTGACGCGGTCACCCGGGGCGAGGAAGTCGAGCGCGTCGAGGGGCGATGCCACCCGGTCGAGGTCGCGTTCGACGTCCGCGTACGGACGGTCGAGGCGACGGGCGGCGGCGTCCTCGAGGGCACCCGCGACGAGGGTCTCGAGCACGTTCGGCACGACTACTCCGCGTGGTGCTTGGGGACGAACTTCGGGCCGTCGACGCCGTAGCCGGCGCGCTTCATGACGGCACCGACGATGAGCCCGACGACCACGACCGCGGCGGAGGCCCAGACGCCCCACGCCAGGTCGAACCAGAAGAACAGCGTCCCGGCCGCGAACCCGATCAGCATGATCACGACGGCGGTCCAGGCGGCGGGCGAGTGGCCTTCGCCGAGTTCTGCGGGCTCAGTGTTGCTCACGGTGCTCCTCGTTCTGCTCCGGCGCCGTCGTCCGATCGGCGCCGCTCCGATCCTACCGTGTCGGTCGTGGACGCCTCGTCCAGGACGGTCGGGTCGTCGCCGGCACTGAGGTCGTCCCAGTCGGTGACGGCGTCGCGCACGGTCGGGGCCGCCGCACGGGCGTCGGCCGCCGCACCCGCGGTCGCCGCGCCGTACTTCCGGCTCGGCCCGGGCCACGACCGCTGCAGGACCAGGACGGCAACGCCGAGGAGCACGGCGAGGACGCCCCCGGCGATCCCGACGAGCGGCCACGGCGTCACGTCGACGCTCGACACCGCCCGGCGGACCGCGTCGATGTCGCTCACGCCGGCGACCTCGCCCACGGCGCCCTTCGCCGCGGCGACCGGGTCGGCCAGCGCGCTCACACCGACCGCGACGACACCCGCGCCGAGCAGGACCTCGACCACGCCGAGCACGACGCGGAGCACCCGCCCCGCGATCGTCAGCGCGAGGAAGAGCGCCAGGCTCGCGATGGCGAGCGCGGTGTACTGCGGGACCGCGGCGGCCCCGTCGGCGACGACCCGGGACACGACGGCCGTCCCGGCGTGCAGGTGCACCGTGAACCAGGTCTGCGTCCACGAGAGCATCACGATGCCCGCGACGGCGAGCCCGGCGACGACGGTGATCGGTCGGGAGCGCTTCACGACCGGACCTCGCGCATGCGGTTGGCGGTCGCGACGGCGCGCAGCGGGGCCGCGGCCTTGTTGACCGCCTCGACGTGCTCGGTGTGCGGGTCGGAGTCCGCCACGAGCCCGGCGCCGGCCTGCACCCGGGCGACCCCGTCCTTGATGAGCGCCGTTCGGATCGCGATGGCCAGGTCGGCGTCACCGGCGAAGTCGAAGTACCCGACGACGCCCGCGTAGACGCCGCGCTTCGCCGGTTCGAGCTCGTCGATGATCTCGAGGGCGCGCGGCTTCGGTGCCCCGGAGAGCGTGCCGGCCGGGAAGGTCGCACGGAAGACGTCGATCGCGGACGCTCCGGGACACACGGCCCCCTCGACGCTCGACACCAGGTGCATGATGTGGCTGAAGCGCTCGACGGTCATGAACTCCGTGACCGCGACGGACCCCGGCTCGCACACCTTCTGCAGGTCGTTGCGGGCGAGGTCGACGAGCATCAGGTGCTCGGCGCGCTCCTTCGGGTCGGCGAGCAGTTCGTCGCCGAGCCGGACGTCCTCGACCGGGGTCGCCCCGCGGGGCCGCGACCCGGCGATCGGGTGGGTGATCGCCCGACCGTCCTGGACCTTCACGAGGGCCTCGGGCGAGGCCCCGACGATCCAGAACCGCTCGTCGGCCGTGTCCGCGAGGGACAGGAAGTACATGTACGGGCTCGGGTTGAGCGTCCGGAGCACCCGGTAGACGTCGAGCGGGTCGGCCGTCACGTCGTGGTCGAACCGCTGCGAGATCACCACCTGGAACACGTCGCCGTCGCGGATGAAGTCCTTCGACCGCACCACCGCGGCCATGTACTCGTCCGGGGTCGAGCGGTGCCGCGGCGTCGGCTCGGCGATCTCGAACGCCTCGGCCACGGTGGCGACGCTCGGCGTGACCAGGTCGGCCTGCATCCGGTCGAGCCGGGACTGCGCGTCCTGCCACATCGTGTCGGCGTCGTCGGTGCCGTCGTTCAAGGCACTGGCGACGAGCAGCACGAGGCCGGTGCGGTGGTCGAGCGCGGCCAGCTCGGACACGAACGCGAGTGCCTGACCGGGCACGTCGAAGTCGGCGTCCGGCACGTTCGGCAGGTGCTCGAGCTGCCGAACGGCCTCCCAGCCGATGAACCCGACGGTCCCGCCGACGAGCGGCGGCGTCCCGGGGACGCGCGGGGTCGCCCAGCGCTCGTGCAGCCGCGCGAGCACCTCGAGCGGGGCGCCGTCGAGCGACCCGACGGCGCGCGACGCCGGGATGCCGGTGTCGATCCACGCGGCCCGGTCACCCTCCTGCGTGAGCACGCCGAAGCTCCGCACGCCGACGAACGACCAGCGCGACCAGAGGCCGCCCTGCCCCGCCGACTCGAGCAGGAAGGAGCCGGGGCGGCCGTCCGCGAGCTTGCGGTAGACCCCGACCGGGGTCTCACTGTCGGCGTACAGCGCGCGGACGACGGGCACGACCCGGTGGCCGTCGAGCAGGGCGTCGAAGTCCGAGCGCGTGGTGCTGGTCGAGGTGCTCATCGCGTGGCCTCCGGTGCGGTCGCGGTCACGGGGTCGAGGGGGTCCACGTCGAAGCACCGGTGCGCACCGGTGTGGCACGCGGCGCCGACCTGGTGCACGGTCACGAGCAGCGTGTCGTCGTCGCAGTCCAGGGCCGCGGCGCGCACGTACTGGGCGTGCCCGGAGGTGTCGCCCTTCCGCCAGTACTCGCGCCGGGAGCGGGACCAGAAGGTCACCCGCCCCTCGGTCAGGGTGCGGCGCAGGGCTTCCCGGTCCATCCAGCCGAGCATGAGGACGTCCTTCGTGGACTCCTCCTGCACGACGGCGGGGAGCAACCCGTCCGCACCGAACCGCGCGCGGTCGAGGACCGCTTCCGTGCTGGTGTCGGTGCTGTCGGTCATGAGGCTCCTAGCCTACGGCGTGGGACCGGGCCGGTCCGTGGTGGGATCGCGCCGGTCGGTGGTGGGGACGGACGGACGGACGGGAGGATCGTGGCGGGCCCGCCACGCGCCTCCCGTCCGGTCGTGGGGCGGCAGACCGCGGGACCGGGGCCTCAGCGGACGAGGTGACCCGCGGCGCGCAGCGCCGACTTGACGTCGCCGATCGTCATCTCACCCCGGTGGAAGACGCTCGCCGCGAGGACCGCGTCGGCCCCGGCGTCGACCGCCGGTGCGAAGTGGTCGAGGTGACCGGCGCCGCCCGAGGCGATGACGGGGACCGCGGAGACCGCGCGGACGGCGGCGACGAGTTCGAGGTCGAAGCCGTTCTTCGTGCCGTCGGCGTCGATCGAGTTCACGAGGAGCTCGCCCGCGCCACGCTCGACGCCCTCGCGCGCCCAGGCGATCGCGTCGAGGTCGGACTCGGTCCGCCCGCCGTGCGTCGTGACGACGAACCCGGACGGCATCCGGTCGCTCCGCTTGACGTCGAGCGACAGCACGACCGCCTGTGCGCCGAAGCGGTCCGCGATCTCGCCGACCAGGGCCGGGCGGGCGATCGCGGCGCTGTTCACGCCGATCTTGTCCGCGCCGCACTGCTGCAGGCGGGAGACGTCGTCGACGCTCCGGACCCCGCCGCCGACGGTGAGCGGGATGAAGACCTGCTCGGCGGTGCGGGTGACCGTCTCGTACATCGTCGCGCGGTTCTCGACCGTGGCGCCGACGTCCAGGAAGGTCAGCTCGTCCGCGCCCTGCTCGTAGTAGCGGGCGGCGAGCTCGACGGGGTCGCCGGCGTCCTGCAGGTCGAGGAAGTTGACGCCCTTGACGACTCGGCCGCCGGAGACGTCGAGGCACGGGATGACCCGGACCGCGACCCCGCCGGTCGCGGCCGTCGGCCCCGGGCTGCCGGACGCGGCCGTCGGCTCCGGGCTGCCGGTCGGCTCCGTGCCTTCGGTCGCGGCGTTCACAGGCGTGCGGCGTGGATCGGGCTGACCAGGATCGCCCGGGCGCCGAGGTCGTAGAGCGCGTCCATGATGAGGTTCGCGTCCTCGCGCGGGATCATCACGCGGACGGCGGACCAGTCACGGTCGTGCAGCGGCGACACCGTGGGCGACTCGATGCCGGACGCCACCGCGGTCGCCTGCTCGAGCAGGCCCGTCGGGATGTCGTAGTCGAGCATCACGTAGCCGCGGGCGACGAGCACGCCCTGCAGCCGGCGGCGGAGGACGTCGATGCCCGGGATGGTCTCGTCGGTCGAGATGAGCAGCGCGGTCGACTCGAGGATGACCGGGCCGAAGATCTCGAGGCCGGCCGCGCGGAGCGTGCTGCCCGTCGAGACGACGTCGGCGACCGCGTCGGCCACGCCGAGACGCACCGCGCTCTCCACCGCGCCGTCGAGCTTCACCAGGGTCGCCGTGACGCCGTGCTGGGCGAGGAACTCGCCGACCAGGCCCGGGTAGCTCGTCGCCACCCGGACGCCCTCGAGGTCCTGCAGCTCGGTGAACCGGCCGGGCGTGCCCGCGAAGCGGAAGGTCGAGTCGGCGAACCCGAGCGCGTCGACCTCGTGCGCCGCCGACCCGGAGTCGAGGAGCAGGTCGCGGCCGGTGATGCCGACGTCGAGTGCGCCGGAACCGACGTACGTGGCGATGTCCCGGGGACGGAGGAAGAAGAACTCGACGCCGTTGCGCTCGTCGAGCAGGTGCAGCGCCTTCGGGTCGCGGCGACCGGCGTACCCGGCCTCCTTGAGCATCTCGGACGCGGTCTCGGACAGGGAGCCCTTGTTGGGCACGGCGATGCGGAGCATCAGGTGGTCTGCTTTCTGCTGGAGGTCGGGACGGCTGCGGGGGCGGTGGCGCTCGGTGCGCGACGCGCCTGCCTACAGATGTCGCCAGACGTCCGCCGGGGTGAGCCCCTTCGCGACCATGAGGACCTGCAGGTGGTAGACCAGCTGCGAGATCTCCTCCGAGGTGCGCTCGTCACCCTCGTACTCGGCCGCCATCCAGACCTCGGCGGCCTCTTCCACGATCTTCTTGCCGATCTGGTGCACGCCGGCGTCCAGTTCGGCGACGGTGCCGGAGCCCTCGGGGCGCGTGCGCGCCTTCTCGGTCAGCTCCGCGAACAGGTCGTCGAACGTCTTCACGGGGACCAGGCTACCGTCCTGCGCGGGTCCGGCCGACGCACCGTCCGGACGGGAGGCACGGATCGCCGCCGGCTCGCCGGTCACGTCGTCGACGTGGTCGGTCCGCGTCACGCGCGTGCCGCCGCTGCGGCCTCGCGCAGGTCCGCGATGCGCTGCGCCGGCTCGCCGCCGTAGACCGCAGAGCCGGCGACGAGCGTGTCCGCGCCGCTCCGGACCGCCTCGGGGACGGTGTCGACGGCGATGCCGCCGTCCACCTCGAGCCAGACGTCGAGCCCGGACGCGTCGACGGCGGCGCGGGCGTCGGCGAGCTTCGGCATCACGGACGGCATGAACGACTGGCCGCCGAAACCCGGCTCGACGGTCATGAGCAGCACCATGTCGTAGGCGTCGAGGTGGCGCAGGACCTGCGTGATCGGCGTCCCGGGCTTGATCGCCACCGCGGCACGGGCACCGTTCGAGCGGATCGCGGCCGCGGTGGCGACCGGGTCCGCGGCGGCCTCGAAGTGGAACGTGACGCTCGAGGCACCCGTCTCGGCGTACTTCGGTGCCTGCGTGTCGGCGTCGGTGATCATCAGGTGGACGTCGAGCGGGACCGGCGAGACCTCCTGCAGGCGCTGCACGATCGGCAGGCCGAGCGTCAGGTTCGGCACGAAGTGGTTGTCCATCACGTCGACGTGCACGAGGTCGGCGCTCTCGATGCGGTGCAGCTCCCGCTCGAGGTTCGCGAAGTCGGCGGACAGGATGCTCGGCGCGATGCGGATGGTCACCGCACAACCCTACCGACGCCCGCCGGGTCGCTGCCCCGGGCGCTGGCCGACCGAGTCTCGGGCCCGGCGACGAGTCTCGAGCGCTCGGGACCGAGACTCGTCGCCCAGCGCGAGACTCGGCCGACACCGGCCGTCGCCGCGCTGCCCCGCCGCCGCCCGTCGTCAGGCGGTGCGGCGGAACAGCGCGACGAACATGGCGTCGGTGCCGATCCGGTGCGGCCAGAGCTGCACGGTGCGGCCGTCCGCGACCTGCGGATCCCTGGAGGCGACGGCGCGCACGACCCCGGCGGTGTCGAGCTGTTCGAGCACGCCGCCGTGCCTTGCCATGAGCGCGTCGACCTGCCCGCGCGTCTCGGCGAGGTGCGGCGAGCACGTGACGTACGCGAGCGTTCCGCCGGGGGCCAGGGCCCGGACGGCCGCGTCGAGCAGCTCGGCCTGGAGCGCCGCGAGCTCGGGGACGTCCTCCGGCTGCTTCCGCCACCGGGCCTCTGGTCGACGACGGAGGGCGCCGAGTCCAGTGCACGGCGCGTCGAGCAGGACGCGGTCGAACCGCTCGTCGCCCGGCTTCCCGAAGCGACGCCCGTCGCCCTCGACCACGGTCACGACGTCACCGCCGGCGACCGTCGCGAGGGCCTTCCGCACCAGTCCGGCACGCGCCGGCACGAGTTCGTTCGCGACCAGGGTCGCACCGCCCTGCGCTGCCTCGGCGGCGAGGAGCGCGGCCTTGCCGCCCGGCCCGGCGCACATGTCGAGCCACCGCTCCCCCGCCCGGACGGCGGAGGACCGGCTGAGCGCGAGTGCGGCGAGCTGCGAGCCCTCGTCCTGCACACGGAGCCGACCGGCCGCGACGCCCGGCACGCGCGCGGGGTCGCCGGTCGTCCCGCGGATGCCCACCGGGGACACCGGTCGCGCGTCCGTCTCGTCCCGCTGCGGACTGACGGGAGGCGCGTCCTGCGTCGCCTGGTCGTCCTCGGTCGCCGACGTGGCCGGGTCCGGCACGGCCTCGGCCGCCTGCACGTCCTCGGCCGTCGCGAGGCCCGGCAGCGCCACGAGCTGCACGCGCGGTGCGACGTTGTCGGCGGCCAGGAGCGCGGCGAGCTCGTCCCGGGAGCGTTCGGCGGCGAGGGCGTCCCGGAGCGCTGCGACCACCCAGGCCGGGTGCGACCAGCGCGTCGCGAGCAGGGCGTCGCCACCCCGGCCCTCGGTGATGAGCGCGTCCCACTCGTCGTCGGTGCGGGCCGCGACCTTGCGGAGCACGGCGTTGACGAAGCCAGTGGCACGGCGGGCACCGATCTCGCGGGTGAGCTCCACCGTCGCGGAGACGGCGGCGTGCGTCGGTGTGCGCATCCCGAGCAGCTGGTGCACCCCGAGCCGCAGCACGTCGAGCACGTCGGACTCGACGTTGTCGACGCGACGGCCGGAGGCGATGCCGATGATCGCGTCGTACCGGCCGAGCATCCGGATCGACCCGTACGTCAGCTCGGTGGCGAAGGCGGCGTCGCGGGCGGACAGGCCGGCACGGCGGATCCGGGTCGGCAGGAGCAGGTTCGCGTAGGCGTCGTCGACCTGCACAGCGCGGAGCACGTCGAACGCCACCCGACGGGCGCTGACCGTGCGCGGGCCGCGGCGCTGCTGCGCGGGGCTCACGACAGGACCTTCCCGTCCAGCGCGCCGAGGCCGCGTGCCCAGGCGGCACCGTCCATCGCCTGCTTGCCGGCCGGCTGCACCTGGAGCAGTGCGAGGGGCTCGTCCGCGGTGCCGACGAGCAGGCGCCCGTCGACCAGCCCGAGCGCGCCGGGCGCGAGCCGCGGGACGGCGGAAGTCGCGCCTCCCTCCCGAGTGCTGCGCAGCAGCTTCACGCGGGTCTCGCCGAGGTGGGCGAACGCGCCGGGCTCGGGCGTCACGCCGCGGAGGCGGGCGTGCACGACGGCAGCAGGCGCGGTGAAGTCGATCCGCCCGTCCGCGATCGTCGTCTTCGGGGCGAGGGTCGGCTCGCCGACCTGCTCGCGGGCGACGGCGGTGCCCGCTGCGAGGGCGTCGACGACGCGCAGGACGGTCTCGGCACCGCGGTCGGCCATCGCGGCGAGGACCTCGCCCGCGGTCGCCTCGGGGTCGATGTCGAACGGGTCGCTCGCGTACACGGGCCCGGCGTCGAGCGCCTCGACGAGCTGGAACACCGTCGCGGCGGTGCGGGTGTCGCCGGCCATCACCGCGCGCTGGACCGGGGCGGCACCGCGGTACGCCGGCAGGTCGGAGAAGTGCAGGTTCACCCAGCCGAGCCGGGGCGCGTCGAGGGCCGGGCGGCGGAGCAGTGCACCGTAGGCGACGATGACGCCGAGGTCGGCCCGCAGGTCGGTCAACCGCGCGGTGACGTCGTCGTCCACCCGCGTCGCCTCGATCACCGGGAGGCCGAGCTCCGCCGCGACCTGCGCGACCGGGGTCGGCGTGAGGACGCGCTTCCGGCCCTGCGGCGTCGGCGGCCGGGTGAGCACGGCGGCGATCTCGTGGTCGGACGCCGCGAGGCGGCGGAGGGTGGGGACGGCCGCAGCGGGGCTGCCGGCGACGACGAGGCGCATGGGTTCCATCGTCCCACGGGCCGAGGTGTCCGACGCGCGCGGGCGTCGCGGATCCGCGAACACGCTGCGAGCCCGCTGAGTACCGTCCGGGTCATGAGTGACGTGACCACCTCCACCAACCGCTACGCCGGCTCGTCGATCCAGAAGGTCGCGATGGTCGTCGGCATCGTCTTCCTGCTCGTCGGGATCGCCGGGTTCGTGCCCGGGCTGACCTCCGGCGACCTCGGCGGTGCCGGACACGGCTCGATGGCGATGCTGCTCGGGATCTTCCAGGTCTCGGTGCTGCACAACATCGTGCACCTGCTGTTCGGCGTCGTCGGCCTGCTCGCGGCGAACCGGGCGACCGGCTCGCGCATGTACCTCGTGATCGGCGGAGTCGTCTACTTCGTGCTCTGGGTGTACGGGCTGTTCACCGCCGGCACGATGTCCGGCGCGAACTTCGTGCCGCTCAACTGGGCCGACAACTGGCTGCACCTCGTGCTCGCGATCGGCATGGTCGCCCTCGGCGTCGTGTTCCCGCGCGGTCGCCGGACGCCCGTCGGCGCCTGACCTCCGGGGCCTGCCCCCTGGGCCTGACCCCGGGGGTCGGCCCGCGAAACGCAACGTCGGCGGTTGCTCGCAGCGGTACTCCGCTGCGAGGAACCGCCGACGTTGCGTGTTGCGAGGGGATCGTCAGGCGGGGACGGCTGCGCGTGCGGCCACGAAGGCCTCGACGCAACGGTCGACCTGCTCGGGCGTGTGCGCGGCGGAGAGCTGCACCCGGATGCGTGCCCGCCCCTCCGGGACCACCGGGTAGCTGAACGCCGTGACGTAGACCCCGCGGGCCTGCATCTCGTCGGCGATCCGGGCCGTGCGCGCCGCGTCGTGGAACATCACCGGGACGATCGGGTGCTCCCCGGGCAGCAGCTCGAACCCGGCGTCGGTCATCGACGACCGGAAGCGCGCGGCGTTCGCGGCCAGCCGGGCGCGGGCGTCCTCCGATCGCTCGATCAGGTCGAGCGCCGCCACCGTGCCCGCGGCGATCACCGGGGCGAGCGAGTTCGAGAACAGGTACGGCCGGGAACGCTGGCGCAGCAGGTCGACGATCTCCCGGCGGCCGGAGACGTACCCGCCCGAGGCCCCGCCGAGTGCCTTGCCGAACGTCCCGGTCAGGACGTCCACCCGGTCCGCGACCCCGCACAGCTCGGGCGTGCCCCGTCCGTGCGCGCCGACGAACCCGACGGCGTGCGAGTCGTCCACGACCACGAGGGCGTCGTACCGCTCCGCGAGATCGCAGATCTCGGCCAGCGGCGCGATCGACCCGTCCATCGAGAACACGCCGTCCGTGACCACGAGGCGGAACCGGGCGTCCGCGGCGGCGGCGAGCTGCGCCTCCAGGTCGGCGGTGTCCCGGTTCCGGTACCGGAACCGGCGCGCCTTGCTGAGCCGGATGCCGTCGATGACCGACGCGTGGTTCAGCTCGTCGGAGATCACGGCGTCCTCCGGACCGAGCAGCACCTCGAACAGCCCGCCGTTCGCGTCGAAGCACGACGAGTACAGGATCGTCGCCTCGGTGCCGAGGAAGCCGGAGACCCGTTCCTCGAGCTCGAGGTGCAGGTCCTGCGTGCCGCAGATGAAGCGCACGCTGGCCATCCCGTACCCCCAACGGTCGAGGGCGTCCTTCGCGGCGTCCACGAGCTCCGGGGCGTCCGCGAGCCCGAGGTAGTTGTTCGCGCAGAAGTTCAGCAGCTCCGTTCCGCCGGCCTCGATCGCCGCGCGCTGGGGGCCGGCGATGCCGCGCTCCCGCTTCGTCAGCCCCGCCGCCTCGATGCCCGCGAGCTCTGCCTGCAGATGGTCCTGCATCGCGCCGTACATCACGCCTCCGTCCAGTCGATGACGACCTTGCCGCCGTCCGCGCTCGCCGCCGCGGCGAACGCCTGCTGCCAGTCCCGTGCCGGGAAGCGCCCGGACACGAGCGAGCCGATCCGACCGCGGAGCGCCGCGCTCGTCTGCAGCATGCTGCTCATGGTCTGCCACGTCTCGAACATCTCGCGGCCGTAGATCCCCTTCACGGTGAGCATGTGCGTGACGACCTTCCCCCAGTCGACCGCGATCGGCCCGGACGGGAGTCCGAGCATCGCGATCCGGCCGCCGTGGTTCATCGTCTCGACCATCGCCGGCAGGGCCGTGGGCGCGCCGGACATCTCGAAGCCGACGTCGAAGCCCTCGCGCATGCCGAGCCGCTGCTGGGCGTCGCGGAGGGCCCCGACCGCGTCCTGCGACCCGGCGGTCGCCGCACCACGTCCGGCGCCGGCGTCCGACACGTCGACGGCGAGGTCCGCGCCCATCGTCCTGGCGAGGGCGAGCCGGTTCGCACTGACGTCGGTGCCGACGACGAACCGGGCGCCGGCGTGCCGTGCGACGGCGATCGCCATGAGCCCGATCGGACCGCAGCCGGTGACGAGCACGTCCTCGCCGACGAGGGGGAACGCGAGCGCCGTGTGCACCGCGTTGCCGAGCGGGTCGAAGAGCGCGGCGACCTCGGGGTCGACGTCGGTGTGGTGCACCCAGACGTTCGCGGCGGGGAGCGTCAGGTACTCCGCGAAGGCGCCGTCCCGCTGCACGCCGACGCCCTTCGTGCGGATGCACATCTGGCGGCGGCCGGCCCGGCAGTTCCGGCATGTGCCGCACACGATGTGGCCCTCGCCGGAGACCCGGTCCCCCACGGCGACGTCGCGGACGGCGGGCCCGACCTCGACCACCTCGCCGGAGAACTCGTGCCCGGGGACGAGCGGTGCGGAGACCGCCGACGCGGCCCAGTCGTCCCACCGCTCGATGTGCAGGTCGGTCCCGCAGATCCCGGTGCGGAGCACCCGCACGAGCACCTCGTCCGGGGCGGGGACCGGCACCGGTCGTTCGGTCATGATCAGTCCCGGACCGGCGTCCGGCTTCCAGAGCGCGCGCATCGGCGTCACCTCGTCACCTCGTTGTGCGTGTGGTGTGTTCGGCGGTGGCTCGTGACCACCGTCCCTCAGCCTGGCACAGGTGGCCGCGACGCGCGGGGGCGGTCAGACCTCGGCGAAGGGCTCGGCGTCGTCGAGCCGGACGCGGAGCGTGGGTGCCGCACGACGGCGGTTGCCGCCGGGGAGCACCCGCCGCGTGGACGAGCGCCGGATGACCTCGGCCTTGAGCGTCGCCGCGACCTCGGCACCGTGCGCGTACGGGAACCGCACGATCGCCCGGACCGTGCCCGGGACCGGATCGTCCTCGACCGGCACCGGACCGAGCACGTCGCCGACCAGGGAGTCCCCGAGGGCCTCGACCGCGGCCGTCACGGCGTCGTCCGTGCCGGTCAGGGTCGCGACCCGCACCGCCGGTGGGAAGTGCAGCGCGCGACGGTCGACGAGTTCGTCGTGCGCGGGGACGTCGAGCCGCCAGGTGGCCATCGCGGTCGCGAGCCGGCCGCCGATGCCCACCAGGTAGACCTCGGACCCGGGGGCGCCCTTCGCCGCGGCGCCCGTCCAGAACCGCAGCACGTCCTCCTGCACGCGGAGGCCCTCGCGGGCGAGCATGCGCTCCCCGTCGAGCAGGAGCACGCAGGCGTAGCCGCCCGGCACGTTCGGCTCCGCGCCGCGGGTGGCGACGACCACCGAGGGGCGGGCGGGGACCTCGTCGAGCGGTCGGGAACCGTCGGCGACGACGATGCGGGTGCCCGGGAACGCCCGGCCGAGCTCGTCGGCGGTGCGCTGAGCGCCCTGCCCGACGGGCTTCACGGTGCCGTTGCCGCACGTCGGACACCGGAAGCCCACGGCGAGGGCGCCGCAGAACCGGCACTGCGGAGTCGCGCCGCGGTGGGGTTGGCCGAGCGGTCCCCCGCACACCCGGCAGTGCGCCCGTTCCCCGCACTCGGCGCAGACCAGGCCGGTGCCGAACCCGGGACTCGCGACCTGCACGAGCACCGGCCAGTGCTGACTCGCCTCGCGCGCCGCACGCCAGGCCGTGCTCGGGATGCGTGCCTGGGCCGCGAACCCCTCGGCACCGCCCTGCTGCACCGTCGGGATGACCTTCGGGGTTGGCTGCCGGTACGGAGCGACCTCGTCGAGCCAGTGCAGTTCGACGAGCCGTTGCACGTCGGTGCTCCGCGCGTGCGAGACGAACAGCAGCCCGGCGCCGGACTGGGCCGCCCGGACGAGCGCGACGTCACGGGTGTGCACGTACGGTGCCCGGGGCTCGACGAACGAGGCGTCCCCGTCGTCCCACACGACGATCAGACCGAGGTCGGTCGCCGGCGCGTACATCGCGGTGCGGTTGCCGATCGCCACGACGGCGTGCGACCGGGCCTGCAGCAGTGCCTTCGCCCGCGCGCCGTTCGTCTGCTTGGCGTCGAAGCGCACGACGCGCTCGACCGGCAGCACGGCGAGGAGCGCCCGCTCGAGGTCGGTGACGTCGCGGAAGTCGGGGACCGCGACGACCACGGACTGCTCCGCGGCGACGGCGTGTGCCGCGGCCTGGGCGATCGTGGCGGCCCAGCCGGGGACCCAGACCGGATCCGGTCCCGGCTCGGGAGCAGCGGGAGCCGGGTCCGGGCCACCGTGGACGGGGCTCGGCGCGACCACGACGGGGTGCAGCGCGACGGGGTGCAGCGCGACCGGGTGCGGCAGGGCGGCCACCGCCGCGCGTCCGTGATCGGAGACCAGCGCCTCCAGGACGCCCTCGGCGTAGCCGGCGACGGGGCCGGCCGTGACCGACGGCGGCGACCACTCGGGGTCGCGCGCGAGCCAGGCCTTCTCGGCCCGCACCTGCCGGGGCGGGACGGCGAGCCGGAGCACGTCGGAGGCGACCCCCGCGGCCCGGTCGGCGACGGCCCGGGCGAGCGACCAGATCTCCGGTGCCAGGACGGGCACCGGCGAGACGACCTGCTCGACCGGGCTCAGCTCACCCGCGAAGGTCGTGTCGGCGTCGGCGGCGTCCGCCGCGACGACCTCGACCACCCAGGCGTCGGACATCCGCGCCCCGGTGCGCAGCGGCACCTTGACACGGACGCCCGGCACGCAGTCGTCCTCGAGCTCGGCCGGCACCCGGTAGTCGAACAGACGGTCCAACTGCGGGAGCGGCGAGTCGAGGACGACACGCGCGACGACGGGCACGCGGTGCCCTAGACGGTGGCGGCGACGAGTCCTGCGGCGGCGCGGAGTTCCTCGACGCGGTCGAGCTGCTCCCAGGTGAAGCCGGGCAGCTCGCGGCCGAAGTGGCCGTACGCCGCGGTCTGCGCGTACCGGGGCTTGAGCAGGTCGAGGTCGCGGATGATCGCGGCCGGACGCAGGTCGAACACCTGCGTGATCGCGGCCTCGATCGTGGCGTCGTCGACATGGCCGGTGCCGAACGACTCGACGTACAGCCCGACGGGCTTCGCGCGGCCGATCGCGTACGCCACCTGCACCTCGAGCCGGTCCGCGAGCCCCGCCGCGACGGCGTTCTTCGCGACCCAGCGCAGCGCGTACGCGGCCGAGCGGTCGACCTTCGACGGGTCCTTGCCGCTGAACGCGCCACCACCGTGCCGGGACGCTCCGCCGTACGTGTCGACGATCACCTTGCGACCGGTCAGCCCGGCGTCGCCCTGGGGACCACCGATCTCGAACCGGCCGGTCGGGTTCACGATCACGTCGACGTGCGACGAGTCGAGGTCCACCAGGTCGAGCACCGGACGGATCACGTGCTCGGTGATCTGCGCCGTGAGCTCGGCCAGCGTCACCGCCGGCGAGTGCTGCGTCGAGAGCACGACGGTCTCGACGGTCTTCGGGACGACGCCGTCGTACCCGACGGTGACCTGCGTCTTCCCGTCGGGGCGGAGGAAGTCGAGCACACCGGTCTTGCGCACCTCGGCCAGACGCTCCGCCAGGCGGTGCGCGAGCCAGATCGCGACGGGCATGTACTCCGGCGTCTCGTTCGTCGCGAAACCGAACATGATGCCCTGGTCACCGGCACCCTGCCGGTCGAGCGGGTCGACGCCTGCGCCGGAGCGGCTGTCGAGCGACTCGTCGACGCCCTGCGCGATGTCCGGCGACTGCGCACCGATCGAGACTTCGACGCCGCAGGTGCGGCCGTCGAACGAGACCTCGGACGAGTTGTACCCGATGCCCGTGATGACGTCGCGGACGAGCTTCGGGATCTCGACGTAGCCCGAGGTCGTGACCTCGCCGGCGACGTGCACCAGCCCAGTCGTCACCATCGTCTCGACGGCGACGCGCGCGTGCGGGTCGACCGTGAGCAGCGCGTCGAGGATCGTGTCCGAGATCTGGTCGCAGATCTTGTCGGGGTGCCCCTCCGTCACCGACTCGGACGTGAAGAGGCGCAGGTTGGTGCTCGTCACCGCGGTCAGTCGGTGGGCTGCTGCTTGGTGACGGTCAGCTTGTCCTCGTTGATCTCGTGGAGAGCGACGGACAGCGGCTTGTCGTCGATGGTCGAGTCGACGAGCGGCCCGACGTTGTCGAAGAGCGATCCCTCGTGCAGGTCCGCGTAGTAGTCGTTGATCTGACGAGCGCGCTTCGACGCGAAGATGACGAGCGCGTACTTCGACTCCACCTTGGACAGCAGGTCGTCGATGGGCGGGTCGATGATGCCCTGGGGGTTGGCCATGGTGTCTCCAGTCGGCAGAAGATGGTGTGTGCCCCGGAGGGCACGGGCGCTCCCGGCTAGGGCGCAGTGAACAAGTCTACGACTTCTCGTGCCGCGGTGCCGACATCGGAGTTCACGATCCGCACGTCGAACTCGTCCTGGGCGGCGAGCTCGACCTTGGCGGTCTCGAGCCGGCGGGCCTGTTCCTCGGCGGACTCGGTGCCGCGGCCGATCAGGCGGCGGACGAGTTCCTCCCACGTCGGCGGGAGCAGGAACACCAGGACCGCCTCGGGCATGGCGTCGCGCACCTGCCGCGCGCCCTGCAGGTCGATCTCGAGCATCACCTTGTCGCCGGCGTCGAGCGCGCGGTCGATCGGCGGCCGCGGGGTGCCGTAGCGGTAGGAGTTGTGCACGACCGCCCACTCCAGGAGCTCGCGGTCGCGGATCATCCGGTCGAACTCGGCGTCGTCGACGAAGTAGTAGTGCACGCCGTCGACCTCGCCCGGTCGGGGCTTCCGGGTCGTCGCGGAGACGCTGAGGTTCACGTCCGGGTACTGCTCGCGGATGTACGCGCTCACCGTGCCCTTGCCCACGGCGGTGGGTCCGGCGAGCACGACGAGCTTCGACGTGCCACGTTTCCGGCCGCGCGCGGCGAGCCAGTCGGCCAGGGCCGAACGCTGCCGCGAGCCGAGTCCGCCGAGGCGCTTCGACGGCGCGATCCGCAGCTCGCTCATCACGGCCTCGGCACGGGCGGGACCGATGCCCGAGATGCTCGTCAGGAGGTCGCGGACGCGCAGCGACTTCTCGGCGGGCAGGTCGGCGTCGGACCAGGCGGCGCGGGCGACCTCGAGGGGGCTGCGCTCCCCCGACGCGACCTGCGCCTTGACCGCTGCCCGGGCGCGTCGCGCGGCCACGGCGGCGCGGGCGGCGGCGACCCGGTCGACCTCCGGCGGGTTCCGGTGCGCGGGGAGGCCGCTGCGGTCCACGGGTGCGCCGTCCGTGCCGTCCGTCACGCGGCCACCTCCAGCGCCACACGGATGCGGTCCGCCCGCTCCTGCACGAGCCCGGCGACCCCGTCGGGGCCGGCGGACAGCAGCCCGCGGGACTCGCTCACGAGCACCTGCTCGGCACGAGAGCCGTACAACGACCGGAGGTCCTCGATCCGGGCGCCCTGCGCGCCGAAGCCCGGGGCGAGCACCGGCGCGGAGCCGATGGCCGCCGCGTCGATGCCGAAGTCGTCGAGGTCGAGGGTGGCGCCGAGCACGAGCCCGACGTCCCCGAGCGGCTGGTCGCCGCCGGTCCGGTTGTCGTCTGCCACATCGAGCACGATACCGGCCGCGACCGTCCGGCCGGCACGCGGGCCCTCGGCGACGACCGCGGTCTGCAGCAGCCGTGCCTCGGGGTTGCTCGTCGCGGCGAGCACGAAGACCCCCGCACCGTTCCGGCGCGCCACGTCGACGGTGCCGACGAGCGACCCGTAGCCGAGGTACGGCGAGACCGTCATCGCGTCGGCCCGGAACGGCCCGTCGCGGTCCAGCCACGCCAGCGCGTAGTCGTCACCGGTCGAGCCGATGTCGCCCCGCTTGACGTCGGCGACGACCAGGAGGCCCGCATCACGTGCCCGACGGACGGTCGCGTCGAGCGCGCGGTAGCCGGCGACCCCCGCCGCCTCGAAGAAGGCGACCTGCGGCTTGACGATCGCCGCGCGGCCGGCGGCCGCGTCGACCAGGGCGGCGCCGAACGCCGTCAGCCCCTGCTCGTCGCGGCCGAGCCCCCACGCCGCCAGGGTGGCGGCGTGGGGGTCGATGCCGACGCACAGTGCGGAACGCGACCCGATGGCGGCGGCGAGCCGCACGCCGAAGGGGGCCGTGCCTCCCGGCCGGGTGTCAGCTGCCACGGGACCGGCCGTCACCAGGTCGCGCGCTCGAGCGCGTAGTCCTGCAGGCTTCGGACGCTGTGCGGCGTGCCGATCGTCTCGATCGCCGCGACCGCTGCACCCAGCTGCGCGATGGTCGTGAAGAGCGGCTTGTCCGCCGCGACCGTCGCCGCACGGATCTCGTACCCGTCCGCGCGACCGGCGGCACCGGACGGCGTGTTGATGACGATGTCGACCTCGTCGCGGGCGAGCAGGTCGACGACGCTCTCGCCGCCCTCGCTGTACTTGCCGACCAGCGTGACCTCGATGCCGTTGCGGCGGAGCACCTCGGCGGTGCCCTCGGTCGCGGTGATCGTGAAGCCGAGCTGCTGCAGGCGGTGCACCGGCAGGACCACCTGGCGCTTGTCGGTGTCCGCGACGCTCACGAACACCGTGCCGCTCGTCGGCAGGCCGCCGTACGCGGCGTCCTGCGACTTGAGGAAGGCGCGGGGGAAGTCGCGGTCGATGCCCATGACCTCGCCCGTGGAGCGCATCTCCGGGCTGAGCACCGAGTCGACGACCTGGCCGTCGTGGGTGCGGAAGCGGCGGAAGGGCAGCACGGCCTCCTTGACGGCGACCGGTGCCTGCGCGGGCACGGACGAGCCGTCACGCTCGGGCAGCAGGCCCTCGGCGACGAGCGCGTCGATCGAGGTGCCGGTCATGATGCGGCTCGCGGCCTTCGCGAGCGGGATGCCGAGCGCCTTCGAGACGAACGGGACCGTGCGGCTCGCGCGCGGGTTCGCCTCGAGCACGTAGAGCACGCCGGCGCCGATGGCGAACTGGACGTTGAGCAGGCCCTGCACGCCGATGCCGCGTGCGATCCGCTCGGTGGCCTCGACCACGCCGCGGATCTCCGCCTTGCCGAGTCCGACCGGGGGCAGGGTGCACGCCGAGTCGCCGGAGTGGATGCCGGCCTCCTCGATGTGCTCCATGATGCCGCCGATGTACAGGCGCTCCCCGTCGGACAGCGCGTCGACGTCGATCTCCACCGCGTCGTCCAGGAACCGGTCGACGAGCAGCGGGAGCTCCGGGCCGATGATCGCCTCGTCGGCCATCCGGTCGAAGTAGTCCGCCAGGGCGGCCGGGTCGTAGACGATCTCCATGCCGCGGCCGCCGAGCACGAAGGACGGGCGGACGAGGACCGGGTAGCCGATCTCCTCGGCGACCGCGGTCGCGCTCGCCAGGTCGTGCGCGGTGCCGTTGCGCGGTGCGAGCAGGCCGGCCTGCTCGAGGATCGCGGAGAACTGCCCGCGCTCCTCGGCGGAGTCGATCGCCGCGGGGCTCGTGCCGAGGATCGGGATCCCGGCCGCCTCGAGCGGCTTCGCCAGGCCCAGGGCGGTCTGGCCGCCGAGCTGCACGACGACGCCGACGAGCTCGCCGGAAGCGGCCTCGGCCTCGATGACCTCGAGGACGTCCTCTGTGGTGAGCGGCTCGAAGTAGAGCCGGTCCGAGGTGTCGTAGTCGGTCGACACCGTCTCCGGGTTGCAGTTGATCATGATCGTCTCGAACCCGGCCTCGCTGAGCGCGAAGGAGGCGTGGACGCACGAGTAGTCGAACTCGACGCCCTGGCCGATGCGGTTCGGGCCGGAGCCGAGGATGACGACCTTCTTGCGGTCGCTCGGGGCGACCTCGGTCTCGGTGTCGTACGACGAGTAGTGGTACGGCGTGAGGGCCGGGAACTCGCCGGCGCAGGTGTCGACCGTCTTGAAGACGGGGCGGATGCCCAGGGCGTGCCGCGCGTCGCGGGCCTCCTGCTCGGAGATCCCCCGCAGGCCCGCGATCTGAGCGTCGCTGAAGCCGTGCTCCTTGGCCCACCGGAGGGTGCCCGCGTCGAGCGTCTCGGCTGCTGCGACCTCGGCCGCGACCTCGTTGATGAGGACGATCTGGTCGATGAACCACGGGTCGATCTTCGTGGCCTCGAAGACCTCGTCCGCCGTGGCGCCGGCGACGAGCGCCTGCTGCACCGTGACGATGCGGCCGTCGGTCGGCACCTGGGCCTTCTCGAGCAGCGCGTCCTTGTCGAGCTCGGCCGCCGGGGTGTCCCAATGGAAGCTCGAGCCGCGCTTCTCGAGGCTCCGCAGGGACTTCTGCAGCGCGGTGGCGTAGTTCCGGCCGATGGCCATCGCCTCGCCGACGCTCTTCATCGTGGTTGTGAGCGTGGCGTCGGCCGCCGGGAACTTCTCGAACGCGAACCGCGGGGTCTTCACGACGACGTAGTCGAGCGTCGGCTCGAAGCTCGCCGGGGTGACGCGGGTGATGTCGTTCTCGATCTCGTCCAGGCGGTACCCGATGGCGAGCTTCGCGGCGATCTTCGCGATCGGGAAGCCCGTGGCCTTCGACGCGAGCGCCGACGAGCGGGAGACGCGCGGGTTCATCTCGATGACGATGAGCCGGCCGTTCGACGGGTCGACGGCGAACTGGATGTTGCAGCCACCGGTGTCGACACCGACGCGACGGATGATGTCGATGCCGATGTTCCGCATGTTCTGGTACTCGCGGTCGGTCAGCGTCAGCGCGGGGGCGACCGTGATCGAGTCGCCCGTGTGGACGCCCACCGGGTCGACGTTCTCGATCGAGCAGATCACGACCGTGTTGTCGAAGTTGTCCCGCATGAGCTCGAGCTCGTACTCCTTCCAGCCGAGGATCGACTCCTCGAGGAGCACCTCGGTGGTCGGGCTGGACTGCAGGCCGTCGCCGACGAAGCGGACGAGCTCCTCCTCGTTGTAGGCGAAGCCCGAACCGAGGCCGCCCATCGTGAAGGACGGCCGGACGACGAGCGGGTATCCGAGGTCGGCCGCGAACGCCTTGGCTTCCTCGAGGGTGTGCGCGATGTGGCTGCGGGCCACGTCGGCGCCGGACTCGAGGACGAGCTCCTTGAAGAGCTGGCGGTCCTCGCCGCGCTGGATCGCGTCGACCTTGGCGCCGATGAGCTCGACGCCGTACTTCTCGAGGATGCCCTCGGCGTCGAGCTTGATCGCCGCGTTGAGGGCCGTCTGACCGCCGAGGGTCGGCAGGACCGCGTCGGGCTGCTCGATCTTGATGATCTCCTCGAGCGACGCGCTCGTGATCGGCTCGATGTAGGTCGCGTCGGCGAAGTCCGGGTCGGTCATGATCGTCGCCGGGTTCGGGTTGACGAGGATGACGCGGACGCCCTCGGCGCGGAGGACGCGGCACGCCTGGGTGCCGGAGTAGTCGAACTCGGCGGCCTGCCCGATGACGATCGGGCCGGAGCCGATGACGAGGACGGAGTTGATGTCTGCGCGCTTCGGCATCAGTTGGCTTCCTTCGTGACGTCGGCTGCGGGGGTCGTGGCGGTGGCGGTGGCCGCGTCGAGCGGCTCCCCCGCACGGCGCGCGCGGACCAGGTCGGCGAACCGGTCGAACAGGTACATGGAGTCGTGCGGGCCGGCCGCCGCCTCCGGGTGGTACTGCACGCTGAAGGCGGGCACGTCGAGGGCGCGGAGCCCCTCGACCACCTGGTCGTTCAGGGAGTAGTGCGAGACCTCGACCCGACCGAACCCGGCGGGCGACTCGACGACCTGGTCCAGGGGCGCGTCGACCGCGAAGCCGTGGTTCTGGCTCGTGATCTCGACCTTGCCCGTGGCGGTGTCGAGCACCGGCTGGTTGATCCCGCGGTGGCCGAACGGCAGCTTGTAGGTACCGAAGCCCAGCGCGCGGCCGAGGAGCTGGTTGCCGAAGCAGATGCCGAAGAACGGGCGGCCGGTCCGCAGCGACTGCTGCAGGAGTTCGACCTGCGCGTCGCTCGCGGCGGGGTCGCCGGGGCCGTTCGAGTAGAAGAGGGCATCGGGATCCAGCGCCGACAGCTCGGCCGCGGTGATGTCCTGCGGCACGACGTGCACCTCGAACCCGCGCTCGGCGAGGTAGCGGGTGGTCGACGCCTTCACGCCGAGGTCGAGCACGGCGAGCCGGCCGATCTGCTCCCCGACGGCCGGGACCACGTAGGTCTCCGGCGTGGAGACGATCGACGAGAAGCTCGCACCCTGCATCGCGGCCTGGTCGCGGACGGCGGCCAGCTGCTCGTCGGCGGACAGGTCCGCGTCCGCGCCGCTGAAGACGCCGCCCTTCATGGCGCCGGCGTCGCGGATCCGACGCGTCAGCGCGCGGGTGTCGATCCCGGAGATGCCGACGATGCCGTCGCGGACGAGGTGCTCGTCGAGCGTGGCGTTCGCGCGGTGGTTCGACACGACGCGGCTGGGGTCGCGGACGACGTAGCCCGCCACCCAGATGCGACGGGACTCGGGGTCCTCGTCGTTGACGCCGGTGTTGCCGATGTGCGGTGCCGTCTGCACCACGATCTGTCCGGCGTAGGACGGGTCGGTCAGCGTCTCCTGGTAGCCGGTCATGCCCGTGGCGAAGACCACCTCGCCGAGGGATCGGCCTCGGGCGCCGTACGCCCATCCGTCGTACCGGGTGCCGTCCTCGAGGACCAGCACGGCCCGTTCGCGTGTCATCAGTTCGTCCCTTCGCCCGCGGGGTGCGGGTGTTCGTGCGTCGTCGTCAGTCCCTGCAGGGCGGCGAGTGCTGCTGCGCCGCCTTCCGGGAACCGGAAGTAGGTGTCGAGGTCCGTCGCACCTGCGGCGCCGGTCGCCGTCCATCGCAGACGGACCAGTCCCCCGGGCTCGACCACACGGTCGATGGCCCACGTGGCGCGGTCGGCGCCGCGCACGGCGTCCACCGCGATCCAGCGGTCCACGGCGCCGGCGTGGTGCAGGACCACCCCGGTGTCGTGGACGGTCACCCCGCCGCGGCCCCGGAACCCGAGACCGCCGGCGGTGATGCGTTCGAGTGGCTCGTCGGCGCGGGTCGTCGCGACGGTGAACCCGTCCCAGGACCCGGCTGCCGGTCCGACGTCGGTCGGGACCGGGACGGGAGGCACGGCTGCCGTCTGACGCCTGGCCCGCGTCCGCCAGGTGCGCGCCATGGCGACGAACAGCAGGGCGACGAGGGCCAGGACGATCCCGCCGACGAGCCAGCGCAGCGCGTCACCACTCATGCCGTCGCCTCCGCCCGCACGCTGCGCGCGTGCGCCGCGACGGTCTCGGCGTCGACGAGCCGGCCGTCGAGCACCGTCGGGGCGCCGTGGTGGAAGGTCGCGACGACCCGTCCGGGCAGGCGCATCCCGAGGTACGGGGAGTTCTGCGACTGGCCGGCAAGATCCGCCACGGAGAACTCGCGGACGGCCGCCGGGTCGTAGAGGGCGAGCTCGGCTGGAGCGCCCTCGACGATGCGCTGTCCGTGGCCCTCGACCTGCCCGATGCGCGCCGGCGCCTCGGACAGGACGCGCGCGACGTCCGCCCAGTCGAGCTGTCCGGACTCGACCACGGCCGCGTGCACGACGCTGAGCGCCGACTCGAGTCCGACCATGCCGTTCGCGGCGGCCGGCCACTCGCAGCACTTCGCCTCGGCGGTGTGCGGCGCGTGGTCGGTGGCGACGATGTCGATGGTGCCGTCGGCGAGTGCGGCGCGGAGCGCGTCCACGTCCTCGCGCGAGCGGAGCGGCGGGTTCACCTTGTACTTGGCGTCGTACCCGGGCGCGCCGTCGACCCCGGCGATGAGTTCCTCGGTGAGCACGAGGTGGTGCGGCGTGACCTCGGCGGTGACGTCGATGCCGCGGGACTTGGCCCAGCGGATGACCTCGACGCTGCCCGCGGTCGAGACGTGGCACACGTGCAGGCGCGCTCCGACGTGGTCGGCGAGCAGCACGTCGCGGGCGATGATCGCCTCCTCCGCCACCGCGGGCCAGCCGGCGAGCCCGAGCTCCGACGACAGCCGGCCCTCGTTCATCTGCGCGCCGATGGTGAGCCGCGGTTCCTGCGCGTGCTGCGCGAGGACCCCGCCGAAGCCCTTGATGTACTCGAGCGCCCGGCGCATGAGCAGCGGGTCGGCGACGCAGGACCCGTCGTCCGAGAACACCCGGACCTTCGCCCTGCTCGTCGCCATGGCCCCGATCTCGGACAGGTGGGTTCCCTGCAGCCCCTGCGACACCGCACCGATCGGGCGGACCGTGACGTACCCGGCGTCGTCGCCGAGCGCCTGCACCTGCTCGACGACCCCCGCCGTGTCGGCGACCGGCGACGAGTTCGCCATCGCGTTCACCGCGGTGAAGCCGCCGGCGGCCGCCGCTCGCGACCCGGTGAGCACCGTCTCGGACTCCTCGAAACCGGGCTCGCGGAGGTGCGTGTGGAGGTCCACGAGGCCGGGCAGCGCGATCAGCCCGTCAGCGTCGACGACCGTGGCCCCGGCCGCGTCGAGACCGGACCCGACCGCGGTGATGCGCCGCGCCTCCAGGCGGATGTCGGCACGCGTGCCGTCGACCAGCTGCGCGCCACGGATGAGGTGAGCGGTCATGCGACGGACTCCTTCGGTTCGTGCTCGCCCGTCAGGGCGAGGTAGAGGACGGCCATCCGGACCGACACGCCGTTCGCGACCTGCTCGACGACGGTCGAGCGGGGGTCGTCGGCGGCGACGCCGGCGATCTCGAGTCCGCGGTTCATCGGCCCCGGGTGCATGATCAGCGTGCGCTCGGACAGGGCCGCCGCGCGGGCCGCCGTCAGGCCGAAGTGCCGCGTGTACTCGCGGGGGTTCGGGAAGAACGCGTCGTTCATGCGCTCCTGTTGGATGCGGAGGAGCATCACGACGTCCGGGTCCTCGGCGAGGGCCGCGTCGAGGTCGTGGTGCACTGCTCCGCCGAACGGGCGGTCGACCGCCGGCAGGAGCGTCGGCGGAGCGGCGAACGTGACCTGGGCGCCGAGCGTGCGGAGGAGCCAGGCGTTCGACCGGGCGACGCGGCTGTGCAGGACGTCGCCGACGATCGTCACGCGGACACCGTCCAGGGCCGCGCCCCGGCTGGCGTCGCCGTGCAGCCGACGGCGCATCGTGAAGGCGTCGAGGAGCGCCTGGGTCGGGTGCTCGTGCGTCCCGTCGCCGGCGTTCACCACCGGGACGTCGATCCAGTCGGCCTCGGCGAGGACCCGCGGAGCGCCGGACGCGGGGTGCCGCATCACGATGCCGTCGATGCCCATCGCGCCGAGGGTCTGCACGGTGTCCTTGAGCGACTCGCCCTTCGAGACGCTCGAGCCCTTCGCAGCGAAGTTGATGACGTCGGCGGAGAGCCGCTTCGCCGCCGCCTCGAAGGAGATGCGGGTGCGGGTGGAGTCCTCGAAGAACAGGTTGACCACGGTCTTGCCGCGGAGGGCCGGGAGCTTCCGGACCTCGCGCGTGTTGACCTCGGCCATCTCCTCGGCGACGTCGAGGATCCGGACGGCCTCGTCGCGCGACAGGTCGGCGGTGGAGAGCAGGTGGCGCATCAGGCGTCGTCCCCCGGCTGCTCGATCACGACTTCGTCGGTGCCGTCGGTCTCGGTGAGGCGCAGCGTGACCCGTTCGTCGGACGCTGTCGGCAGGTTCTTGCCGACGTGGTCCGCCCGGATGGGGAGCTGCCGGTGCCCGCGGTCGACGAGCACGGCGAGCCGCACCGCACGGGGCCGCCCGATGCCCTGCAGGGCGTCGAGGGCGGCCCGCACGGTGCGGCCGGAGTACAGCACGTCGTCGACGAGCACGACGACCTTGCCGTCGATGCCGCTCGTCGGGATCGTGGTGCGGTGCGGTGTACGACCGATGCCGTGCCCCAGGTCGTCCCGGTGCATCGTCACGTCGAGCGTGCCGAGGCGCTGGTCGCGCTCGGCGGCCCACTCGGGCTCGATGTCCGCGAGCAGCGACGCGAGCCGCTCGGCCAGGACGGCACCCCGCGTCGGGATACCCAGGAGCACGAGGTCCGAGGCACCGTGGTTGGCCTCGAGGATCTCGTGCGCGATGCGTGTCAGGGCACGCGTGATGTCGGGCTGTTGCAGGACCGTTCTGGTGCCCACGCCGACCTCCTTCCCCGCCTCACCGGACGGACTTAAAGGACGCTGACGTGGTCAACCCTACCGGGACTCCTGGTCCCCTGCGACCGTCCGGCCGGACGGTGCGGCGTCGTCGTCGGCAGCGCCGGCGGAGGGAGCGGTGGCCGCCTTCGCCGACGGTGCACGGCCGCCCGCCACGGCGCCGAGCACGCCGTTCACGAAGCTCGCCGAGTCGTCGGTCGACAGCGACTGCGCGAGCTCGACCGCCTCGGCGATCGCCACCGCGTCCGGGACCTCCGGGTTGTACCGGAGCTCCCAGACGCCCATCCGCAGGATGCAGCGGTCGAGCACGGGCATGCGGGCGATGGACCAGCCCTGCGCGTGCTCCACGATCACCTTGTCGATGGCCGACCGGTCGTCGTCGACGCCCGTGACGATCTGCCGTGCGTAGTCCCAGCTCGAGGCGCGCTCGGGCTGGTCGAGGTGCCGGACGGTCTCGGTCGCCAGGACGTCGGCGATCGGGAGCTCACGCACCTCGGCCACGTACAGCATGTCGAGGGCGCGCTTGCGGGCCTTCGAACGAGCACTCATCGGGCGGACGCCTAGGAGTTGACGCGGCCGAGGAAGCTGCCGTCGCGCGTGTCGATCTTCACGGTGGTGCCGTTCTCCAGGTACAGCGGCACCTGGATGCGGTGGCCGGTCGCGATGATCGTCGCGTCCTTCGTGCCGCCGGAGGAACGGTCGCCCTGCAGGCCAGGCTCGGTCTCCACCTCGGTGACGATCGACGTCGGGAGCTCGATGTAGAGCGGGTTGCCCTCGTTCATCGCGATGGTGACCATCGCGGACTCGAGCAGGAAGTTCTTCGCGTCGCCGACCACGGCCTCGGAGACCGGGATCTGGTCGTAGGTGTCGGTGTCCATGAACACGTAGGACTCGCCGTCCTGGTACAGGTACTGGTAGTCACGGCGGTCGACGGTCGCGGTGTCGATCTTCGCGCCGGCGTTGAACGTGCGGTCGACGACCTTGCCCGAGACGACGTTCTTCAGCTTGGTGCGGACGAACGCGCCGCCCTTGCCCGGCTTGACGTGCTGGAACTCGACGACCGACCAGAGCTGCCCGTCGATGATGAGAACGGCGCCGTTCTTGATGTCAGTGGTACTCGCCATGGGTCTTCCGTTCGATGGTGTTGTGAAGGTCTCCCGGACGTGCGTCCGGTCCCGACGGCGGCCGGGAGGCCCGTGCCGACGCCCCGACGAGTGTAGCGGACGGACGCGGGACGGCCAGGCGCGACGGCGGGCGCGGGGCGGCGGGCGCGAGCCGGCGGGCGCGAGCCGGCGCGCGCGGGTCAGCGCCGACCGCGCGGGTCAGCGTCGTCGGCGTGCCCGCCACGCGTCGACCGCGGCCCACACGAGGAGCACGACGGCCGCGCCGCCCAGCAGCCCGCCGGCGGCGCCGGTGGACAGGACCGCCGTCGGCCGGGCCGGCATCGCCAGGTACACGATCGACAGCACCCCCGCACCCGCGCCGAGCAACACCAGGAGCACCCGGCGGAGCAGTCCCGACACGACCTCGCGGTCCCGCCGGTCCGAGAACAACCGGATGTTCACGGCGAGCTTGCCGTTCTCGAGCGCCTCGCCGATGCGGTCCACACGCCGCGGCAGCCGACGGACCGTGGACACGACGCCGAAGAGCTCACGGATCGCCAGGTCCCGCACCGCACGGGGGCGCAGCTGGTCCCGGATCTGCCCCCTGGCCAGGTCCCGTGACTCCTCGAGCAGGTCGAACGACGGCGCGAGCGTCCGGAGCGTGCCCTCGAAGATCGCCAGCGCACGTGCTGCCGCGACGAAGTCCGGCGGCGGCTTGAGCCGGTAGCGACCGAACACGGCGACGGCGTCGTCCACCGTCTCGACGCCGATCCGCGCACCGGGCCCGAGCTCGTCCGCGACGAACGCGGCGATGTCCCGGCGGAAGTCGGCTTCGTCCTCGGGGTTCCGGACCGGCGCCATCCGCAGCACACCGTCGGCGATGCGCGCGGTGTCGTCCTGGATGTACCCGGCGAGCAGGTCCTGCACGGTCTCGCGGAGCCCGGGGTCGAGCCGCCCGACGGACCCGAAGTCGATGAGCGCCGGGCGGCCGTCCGGCAGCAGCACGACGTTCCCCGGGTGCAGGTCGGCGTGGTAGATCCCGTCGAACACCACCTGCCGCAGGAACGCGTCGAGGACGGCCCGCATCGGCTCGTCGAGGTCCCGCGTCGACCGGGCTGCGCGCAGCGCGCTGAGGGTCTCGCCCTCGAGGAACTCCATGACCATGACGCGACGGCTCGACAGGTCCCGGTAGGGCTCCGGGAACGCCACGGCGTCCGGTCGAGCACTCCGTGCCTGCGCGGCCCGGAGCGCCGCGAGGTTCCGCATCTCCGACGAGAAGTCCACCTGGCGGACCAGGTCGTCGGCGTACTGCTGCGCGACGTCGGCGACCCCGACCTGCCGCGCCTCGGTGCTCGTCCGGGCCAGGAACCGCACCACGCGGAGCGCGATGTCGACGTCGCGACGCACCGCCGCGTCGATGCCGGGGCGCTGGACCTTCACCGCCACGACCGTGCCGTCCTGCAGCGTCGCACGGTGCACCTGCGCGATCGAGGCGGCGGCGACCGGCTCCGGGTCGAAGCTCGCGAACACCTGGTCGACCGGGGCACCGAGCTCCTCCTCGAGCAGGGCGGCGACCGCGCCGGCGTCCGCCGGGGTCACGCTCCGTTGCAGGTGCGCGAGCCCCTCGGTCCACTCCTCCGGCAGCAGGTCGTCCCGCGTCGAGAGCAGCTGGCCCATCTTCACGAAGCCGCCGCCGGCCTCCTCGAGGGCCCGCCGCAGGTGTTCCGCCTGGTCACGGCGCAGGTCGGCGGTCTCGGGGGCGTGCGAGAAGTCGAGCCGGCGGAAGGGCAGCAGACGGTGACGACGGGCGATCGCGAGCAGCTCGGCGAAGCGGCGGCCACGGGACCGCAGGCTGCCGGCGTCGGCCTCCTGCTGACCGAGCTCGCTCAGACGGGGCGGGGTGGGCACTGGACCAGTCTGCTCCCCCGCCCTGCGCACCTGCCGCGCTCCTCCACGGCCTGGAGGCACGGCGCGCTTTCCACAGGTCGGCTCGCCTCCGACGTCGGCGTGCGCCCGGCGCGCGACGTTGGGTGGCACGGAGACCGCACTCGTCGCGGCGAACATCGCCGCCCTGGCGTCCTCTGTCGGCGCCGTCGTCAGCTGGTTCGGCGCGTTCCAGGCGCGACGGACCGTGATCCGCCACCACGCCTGGGAACGCTTCACCTGTGCGCTCCGTCAGCAGCCGCACGACCGTGCGTACGACATCTCGATCGCTGTGCTCCGGAACCTCGCGACCGTATCGTGGTGGCCGAAACCGGATCGCCGACTGGCGTACCGCGCGCTCCGTCGTCGGGAACGGGCCGCAGCCGACGCCGAACGACGGCAAGGACCGACCGCTGGACAGGAGGCCGACTCATGAGGATCTTCCGACCACTGCCGGACGCACTCGACCCAGACCGTGACGACGACGAGTACTGGGCGTGGGAGAACGGGGCCACGCTCGACGAGTTCCGCGAGTGGGAACGCACCGGTGTGCTGACCGTCTCGATGCGCGTGCGGTGGTGGTGGCGTCGGACACGACCCACGCTGCGGTGATCCCGCGCGGAGCTAGATGTACTCGGCCGTGACGTTGGTGACCCTTCGGGGGTTGTGACGCGACGAGGCCTCCTGGCTTGATGGAGCTGTCTAGTTCTGCCACTGCCAGGAGGCCTCTGTGTCCCACGCTAACGCCCGATTGACCCTGCACGGACGTCGATTGCTTGTCGCCCGCGTCGTCGATGATCGCCGTCCCGTTGCGCACGTCGCGAAAGAGCTCGGCGTCTCTCGTCAGTGCGCGCATCGGTGGGTGCGCCGGTTCCGCGCTGAGGGCGCCGCCGGCTTGTCGGATCGGTCGAGTCGTCCTCGCAGGATGCCGACGAAGACGAGCCCGGAACGCGAAGCGGTGGTCCTCGCTGCCAGGACCCGGCTCCGGTTCGGTCCCGTCAGGCTCTCCGCGGAGACCGGTGTCCCGGCTCGGACGATCTCCCGCATCCTCGCCCGACATCAGGTCCCGCCGTTGGCGTGGCTGGACCCGGTCACGGGAGCGCTGATCCGAGCGACCAGAGCAACGACGAACCGCTACGAGCACGAGCATCCCGGCGACATGGTCCACGTCGACGTGAAGAAGCTCGGCCGCATCCCGGACGGCGGCGGCTGGCGCGTCCATGGCCGCAAGGAGGAGTTCAGGGGACGCGGGATCGGCTTCGACTACGTCCACGCGGCCGTCGATGATCGCACTCGGCTCGCCTACGCGGAGATCCACCCCGACGAGAAAGGCGTGACAGCAGCCGGGTTCCTCACGCGCGCCGCTGCCCACTTCGCCCGCCATGGCATCCCCAGGATCGAGCGGGTGATCTCGGACAACGCGTTCGCCTACCGGCACTCGGCCGCGTTCAAGGACGCAGTCGCGGCGCTGGGCGCGCGGCAGAAGTTCATCAAGCCCCACTGCCCGTGGCAGAACGGCAAGGTCGAGCGGTTCAACCGGACCCTCGCGACCGAGTGGGCGTACCGGCAGCCTTTCACCAGCAACCAGGCCCGAACTGACGCGCTTGCACCCTGGATCGAGCACTACAACACTGAACGGATCCACTCGAGCCACGGACTCACGCCCGCAGCCCGAGTGTCAACAACCTGACGGCTCAGTACAGCTAGACCCCGACCTCCTGGTACGCGGTGAAGAGCAGGTGGTCCTCGGGCCCCTCGAGCGTGACCGGCTTGCCGACCCCGTCCAGGATGATGAACCGCAGCATGCCGGCCCGGGCCTTCTTGTCCCGACGCATCGTCGCGAGCAGCCCCTCCCACCGGCCGAGCCCGTAGGAGGTCGGGAGCTCGAGCGACTCCAGGATCGAGCGGTGCCGGTCCACGGTGGCGTCGTCGAGGTGCCCGGTCAGGCGCGCGAGCTCGGCTGCGAACACCATCCCGACCGAGACCGCCGCGCCGTGTCGCCACTGGTAGCGCTCGGCGTGCTCGATGGCGTGGCCGAGCGTGTGCCCGTAGTTGAGGACCTCGCGACGGCCCTGCTCGGTGAAGTCGTCCGACACGACCTCGGCCTTGAGCGCGATCGCGAGCTCGACGACGCGGCGGAACTCCGGCGTCGTCGGGTCCGTGACGCGTGCGACGTCGGCCTCGATGACGTCGAGGATCTCCGGCACGGCGATGAAGCCCGCCTTCACGATCTCGGCGAACCCGGTCAGGATCTCGTTCCGGGGCAGCGTCCGTGCCAGGTCGAGGTCAACGACCACGGCGCGCGGCGCGGAGAACACCCCGACCAGGTTCTTGCCCTCGTTCGTGTTGATGCCGGTCTTGCCCCCGACGCTCGCGTCGACCATGCCGAGCACGCTCGTCGGGATCGCCAGGAAGGGGACGCCGCGGAGCCACGTCGCCGCGACGAAGCCGGCGAGGTCCGTGACCGCACCGCCGCCGAGCCCGATCACGGCGTCCGTGCGGGTGAAGTCCGCCTGGCCCATGACCTGCCAGCAGAACGCCGCCACCTCGACGCGCTTGGCCCCTTCGGCGTCCGGCACCTCGGCGATCAGCGCTTCGAATCCAGCGTCGGCGAGTGTCGCGCGGAGCTCGTTCGCCCGGGCGCCGAGCGTCGGGGCGTGCACGATCAGGACCTTGGCGACGCGCGGACCGAGCAGCGCCGGGACGGACCCGAGCAGGCCGTTCCCGACCGCGACGACGTACCCGCCGTCACCGCCGACCCGGATCTCGGTGGTGCCCTCGGGCAGGTTCGACTCGGTCACGGTGTCCCTCCGGTGGTGGTGTCCTGCGCGGTCACCCACGCGACGACGTCCTGCACGACGTGCGACATCGGCCGCCGCGAGGTGTCGAAGGTGGCGTGCGCCAGTTCGGCGTAGGTGGCGGCCCGGGCGTCCAGGATCGTCTGCCAGGCGTCGATGCCGCCCTGGGCGAGCAGCGGGCGGTCGCTGCCGGCGATGCGTTCAGCCACGGCCTCGGGTGAGACGGTCAGGAGCACGACCCGCGCCCCGGCCATGGCGTCCCGGGTGTCCGCGTGGGTGACGGCTCCCCCGCCGACCGAGACGACCCCGCCGGTGGCGATCGCGTCCCGGACCGCCCGGGCCTCGAGCTCCCGGAACGCCGGCTCCCCGCGCTCCGCGAAGATGCCCGGGATCGGGCCGTGCTCGCGCGCGATGACCCGGTCGGTGTCGGTGAACGGCACGCCGAGCGCCTTCGCGACGCGCTTGCCGACGCTCGACTTGCCGGCGCCCATCGGGCCGATCACGACGACCGGCCCGTGCGGCGCCGGGTCGGGCGTGCTCACCAGGCGGTCGAGGGCTCGGCGGCGTCGGTCCGCCGGGAGCGGAGCGTCTCCGGGATCGCGGCCAGGTAGCCGTCGAGGTTCCGCTTCGTCTCGGCGAGGCTGTCCCCGCCGAACTTCTCGAGCACGGCGTCGGCGAGCACGAGCGCGACCATGGCCTCGGCGACGACGCCGGCGGCGGGCACCGCGCAGACGTCGCTGCGCTGGTGGTGCGCCGAGGCGTCCTCGCCCGTGGCGACGTCGATGGTGTGCAGGGCGTGCGGGATCGTCGCGATCGGCTTCATGCCGGCGCGGACGCGCAGCACGGTGCCGGTCGACATGCCGCCCTCGGTGCCGCCGGCGCGGTCGCTCGTGCGGATGATCTCGCCGTCCTCGCGGTACAGCTCGTCGTGCGCCGCCGACCCCCGTCGCCCGGCGGTCGCGAAGCCGTCACCGACCTCGACCCCCTTGATCGCCTGGATGCCCATGATCGCGGCGGCGAGACGGGCGTCGAGTCGACGGTCCCACTGCACGTGGGAGCCGAGTCCCGGGGGCACGCCGTAGAACAGGACCTCGACGACGCCGCCCAGGGTGTCGCCGTCCTTCTTCGCGGCCTCGACCTCGGTGACCATGCGCGCTGAGGTCTCGGCGTCGAAACACCGCAGCTGGTCCTCGTCGAGCCGGTCGACGTCGTCGGGCTGCGGCAGGTCCGTGCCGTCCGGCACGCGGACGGTACCGACCTGCAGGGTGTGCGCGACGGACCGGATGCCGAGCTCGGCGAGGAAGGACTTCGCGACGGCGCCGAGCGCGACGCGGGCCGCGGTCTCACGGGCGGACGCGCGCTCGAGGATCGGACGCGACTCGTCGAAACCGTACTTCTGCATGCCGACCAGGTCGGCGTGACCCGGACGCGGGCGGGTCAGCGGGGCGCTGCGACCGCGCGACATCTCGGTCTGCTCGACGGGCTCGGGGCTCATCACCTCGACCCACTTCGGCCACTCGGTGTTGCCGATGCGGATGGCGATCGGGCTGCCGATCGAGTACCCGTGGCGGACACCGCCGGAGACGTGCAGTTCGTCCTGCTCGAACTTCATGCGGGAGCCCCGGCCGTACCCGAGCTTCCGCCGTGCGAGGTCGGTGCGGATGGACTCGAACGACACCGGCACACCCGCGGGCAGGCCCTCGAGCATCGCGATCAGTTCGGGTCCGTGGGACTCACCAGCGGTCAACCAACGAAGCATGTCGACCATCCTCCCACAGCGCACCACCGTGCGACGCGGCAGCCGGACCGGCTCACTGGACCGATCTGCTCACTGGTACGACGGGTGCGCCCGCAGCCAGGCCCGGAACTGCGCCACCGCGGCCTCGTGCTGCGGCAGGGTGTCGGAGAACACGGTCTCGCCGGTCTCCAGGTTCACCGTGACGAAGTACAGCCAGCTCCCGCTCGCGGGCTGGGTGACGGCCTTGATCGCGACGTCGCCCGGGTTCGAGATCGGTGCCGGCGGCAGGCCCTTGTGCTGGTACGTGTTGTACTTGTTCCCCGCGTCTGCGCGCTCGGCGTCGGTCGTCGTGACGGTGTGCGTGTTGCCCGTCCCGTAGGCGACGGTCGCGTCGGACTGCAGCGCCATCCCCTGGTCGAGACGGTTCTGGAACACGCGCGCGACCTTCGGGAAGTCGGCTGCGACGCCGGCCTCCTTCTGCACGAGCGAGGCGAAGATGATCACGCGCTCCTGGTCGGCCTCGGCGACGCCCGCTGCGGCGAGGTGCTGCTTCATCGTGTCGACCATCGACTGGAAGTACTGCTTCGCGCTCCAGCCCGGGTTGATCGGGTACGTGGCCGGGAACAGCCAGCCCTCGAGCGTCGTGGTGCCGGCCGGCAGCCCGTAGGCCTGCACGTCGGCGGCCGCGGACGAGACCTCTTCCTTGGTGAGACCGGCCTTCGAGACCATCCCGGCCTCGATGTCCTGCAGGGCCGTGCCCTCGGGGATGACGATGGAGGCCTGCACGCGGCTCTTCTCGTCCTGCAGTGCCGCGAGGGCCGACTTCGCGCTCATCTCCTTCTTGAGCGCGTAGGAGCCCGGCTGGAACTGCACGTTCGGCGACGTCAGCAGCAGCTTGTAGAACACCTGCGAGCTCTTCACGACACCGCTGCGTTGCAGCGTCTTCGCGACGTCCTCGCCGATGTCGCCCTGCTTGATCGTGATGGTGACCTTGCTCGTCCCGGATCCGGAGTAGTCGTCCGACTCCTGGGCGCCGCTGATCGCGCCGATCACCTGTTGGATCTTCGGTGCCGCGAACGCGTACGCCCCGCCGCCGGCGGCGAGCACGACCGCCACGATCACGATCCCCGCGATCAGCGGTCCGCGTCGTCGCTTCGGCCGCGGCTCGCGCGGCGGCCTGGAGGATCGCCCTCCGCCGCCACGGCCGTCACGTCCGCCGCCTCCCGCGGCCCCGCCGCCGGGTGCCGCACCGCCACCGGCGGCTGCGGCACCACCGACGAGCCCGGCGTTCCGGGCTGCGTCCGCCGGCACCTCGCCGGTCAGGAGCGCTCGCACCTCGGGGTGGAGCTCGTCGTGGTGCTGCGCGACGGGAGCGTCGGCCGGCGACGTCGGTCGCGTGCTGTCGGCGTCGTCGCCGTCCCGTCGACCGCGGGCCGCCTCGGCGGCGCGGGCTTCGCGGCGGGACAGCGGCTGGTCGGCGCTCGTCGGACGTTCGGTGTCGTCGGGTCGTGCCGCGGGCTGCTTGCGCCCGTCGGCGTCGTCACCGGGCGCGATGATCGCGTTCCAGTCCAGGTCGTCTGCCAACGGATCCTCGGTTCCTCGGGTCGGGGGCTCCGCCTGGTGGTGTCGGTCCGGGTACGACGGTCGGTGGCGGCGTCCTCGTCGTCGGCCGACCGGTCAGGGGAGCGTGGCGCCGGGGGCGGCGCTGGACGCACGCTCGTGGTCGAGCGCGTGTTGCAGAATGATAACAGCGGCCGCTTGGTCGATCACGGCCCGGGACTTCTTCGTGTTCTTGCCCGCCTGGTGCAGGCCGCGCTGGGCCGTCACGGTCGACAGACGCTCGTCGACGAGCCGGACCGGACGGTGCCGTGCGATCCGCTCGGCGAACGCGCGGGCGTCGGCGGTCGAGGGCGTGTCGCCGCCGGACATCGACAGCGGCAGTCCGACGACGACCTCGAGCACGTCGTACTCGTCGGCGATCGCCAGGATGCGCCCGAGGTCCCTGCTGTCGTCGCGTCGCACGGTCTCGACCGGGGTGGCGAGCAACCCGTCCCGGTCGCACACGGCGACGCCGATCCGGGCGCGACCGACGTCGATGCCGAGTCGTCGCCCGGACCGCATCGTCACCGTCAGCCCGCCAGGCGCGCGGTCACCGCACGCAGGGCCGCCGGCAACGCAGCCGGGTCGGTCCCGCCGCCCTGCGCCAGGTCCGGCTTGCCGCCACCGCCGCCGCCGAGCACGCCCGCGGCCTCCTTCGCGAGGGGTCCGGCCTGGACGCCCGCAGCGCGCGCGGCGTCGTTCGTCACGACGATCACGACGGGCTTGCCGCTCACGACGGCACCGAGCACGACCACGGACGCACCGTCGCCGAGCTGTGCGCGCACGCCGGTGGCGAGCGAACGGAGGTCGTCGGCGGACTGGACGCCGTCGACCGTCTCGGCGACGACGGTCGTCGCGCCGACGGTCGTGGCCTGCTTCGCGATGCTCGGCACCCGCTGCTGCAGGTTCGCCGACTCGAACTCGGCGATGCGCTTCTGGGCGGCGCGGAGGTCCTCCATCAGGCTCTGCACGCGTCCCGGTAGGTCGTGCCGCGGCGCCTTGAGCGCGCTGGACAGCTGCGAGACGATCGTGCGCTCGACCGCCAGGTCACGGAAGCCCTCGAGCCCCACGAGCGCCTCGACGCGGCGGTTCGTCGAGCCGACGCTCGACTCCCCCACCAGGTTGACGAGGCCGACCTGGGCGCTCGAGGCGACGTGCGTGCCACCGCAGAGCTCACGGGACCACGGGCCGCCGATGTCGACCATGCGGACCTCGGCGCCGTACTTCTCGCCGAAGAGTGCCTGGGCGCCGAGGGCCTTCGCCTCGTCGAGCGGCAGCACGCGGGTGGAGACCTCGAGGTCGGAGCGGATCGCGGCGTTCACGACCTCCTCGATCTCGGAGCGGGTCGACGTCGAGACCGGCTGCGACCAGGAGAAGTCGAGGCGCATGTAGCCGGACTTGTTGTACGAGCCGGCCTGCAGCGCCTCCGGGCCGAGCACGTCGCGGAGTGCGGCGTTCACGAGGTGGGTCGCGGAGTGCGCCTGGGTCGCACCGCGGCGGTACTCGGCGTCGACGACGGTGGTGGCGGCGTCGCCGACGCCGACCTCGCCGGACCGGACCTGGACCTTGTGGCTCCAGAGCCCGGCGACCGGACGCTGCACGTCGAGGACCTCGAGGTCGAAGCCGTTGCCGACGATCGAGCCCTGGTCCGCGTCCTGGCCACCGCTCTCGGCGTAGAGCGAGGTCTCACCGAGGATGACCTCGGCGATGTCGCCCGCGACCGCGCGGTCCACGCTGACACCGTCGACGATGATGCCGAGGATCGCGGACTCCGCCTCGAGCGCGTCGTAGCCGAGGAACACGGTCTCGCCTGCGGCGCGGAAGGCACTGTAGACGCTCAGGTCGGCGAGGGCCGTCTTCTTGCTCTTCGCGTCTGCCTTGGCACGGGCACGCTGCTCGGACATGAGCGTGTCGAACGCGGTGCGGTCGACGACGACGCCCGCCTCCTCGGCCATCTCCATCGTCAGGTCGATCGGGAAGCCGAACGTGTCGTGCAGCAGGAACGCCGTGTCGCCGCCGATCGACGGGGCGCCGTCCTGCTTCGCACGCTCGACGGCCACGTCGAGGATCGTCGTCCCCTGCGCGAGCGTGCGGAGGAAGGTCTCCTCTTCCGCGTAGACGGTGCGCGCGATGCGGTCGTACTGCTCCGCGACCTCGGGGTAGGCGTCCCGCATCGCGTCGCGCGACGCCGGGAAGAGCTCGGGGAAGGTGGCGCCCTCGACGCCGAGCAGGCGCATCGCGCGGACCGTGCGGCGCAGGAGTCGGCGGAGGATGTAGCCGCGTCCCTCGTTCGACGGCGTCACGCCGTCCGCGACGAGCATGAGCGACGAGCGGACGTGGTCGGCGATGACGCGCATGCGGACGTCGTCCTCGTGCACGGCGCCGTAGCGGCGGCCGGAGATCTCGGCCGCCTTGTCGAGGACCGGGCGCACCTGGTCGATCTCGTACATGTTGTCGACGCCCTGCTTGATGAACGCGACGCGCTCCAGGCCCATGCCGGTGTCGATGTTCTGGTTCGGCAGGTCGCCCGTGATGTCGAAGTCGACCTTCGACCGCACGTTCTGGATCTGGTACTGCATGAACACGAGGTTCCAGATCTCGACGTAGCGGTCGTCGTCCGTCGCAGGACCGCCGTCGATGCCGTACGCCGGGCCGCGGTCGAAGAAGATCTCCGAGCAGGGGCCAGCAGGACCGGGCTGCCCGGTCGACCAGTAGTTGGTGTCCTTGCCCAGGCGCTGGATGCGCTCGTCGGGCAGCGACGAGTGCTGCTTCCAGAAGGCGATCGCCTCGTCGTCGTCCTCGTACACGGTGACCCACAGGTCCTCCGGGTCGAAGCCGAGGCCCCCGTCGGACTCCGACGACGTCAGGAACTCCCAGGCGTACTGGATCGCCTGCTCCTTGAAGTAGTCGCCGAACGAGAAGTTACCGTTCATCTGGAAGAACGTGCCGTGCCGCGGGGTCTTGCCGACCTCTTCGATGTCGTTCGTGCGGATGCACTTCTGCACGCTCGTGGCGCGCGGGTACGGCGCCGGGACGAGCCCCGTCAGGTACGGGATGAACGGCACCATGCCGGCGACCGTGAACAGGAGCGACGGGTCGTCGGAGACGAGCGACGCGGACGGGACGACGGTGTGCCCACGGTCGCCGAAGTACTGGAGCCAACGGCGGCGGATCTCTGCGGTCTGCATGGTGCTTCCTGGGTCGAGGAGTCGGTGGGAGGGTGTGCGCGGGGACGCGGCTCGGGCGGTCAGTCGACGACGTCGGTGGACGGGCGCAGCTCGGCGTCCCGCGACCGGTAGCCGTCGGCCACGGCGTCCGTGAAGGCCTTGGTCCGGGCGTTCACGTCCGCGAAGAAGCGCGCGCCACCCGGGGTGTTCGCGATCCGGTGCGCTGCGGCGAACCCGATGACGACGCCGACGGCGACGAAGAACAGCTGCTTCACGGTGCCCCTCCCTCTCGCGCACGCAGGCGGCGCGTGCCCGACGAGTCTAGTGGCGGGGAACCTCCGGTACGCCGAACGGCGGGCCGTCCTCCTGAGAGGACGACCCGCCGTTCGGGTGTGATCGGTGGATCAGCGAGCTGCGTAGTACTCGACGACGAGCTGCACTTCACAGGTCACGGGGACCTCGGCGCGCTTCGGGCGACGGACCAGGCGGGCCTGGAGCTTCTCGATCTCGACCTCGAGGTAGCCCGGGACCTTCGGCAGGACCTCGAGGTGACCACCGGCGGCGGCGACCTGGAGGGGCTCGAGGGACTCGGAGCGCTGCTTGACGTGGATCATCTGGCCCTCCTTCACGCGGAAGGACGGACGGTCGACGAGCTTGCCGTCGATCATGATGTGACGGTGCACGATCAGCTGACGGGCCTGCGCGGTGGTGCGGGCGAAGCCGGCACGGAGCACGAGGGCGTCGAGGCGCTGCTCGAGGAGCTCGACCAGGTTCTCACCGGTCAGGCCCTTCGTCTTGCGGGCCTCTTCGAAGACGATGCGGAGCTGCTTCTCGCGGATGCCGTACTGGGCGCGCAGACGCTGCTTCTCACGGAGGCGGACGGCGTAGTCGCTGTCCGCACGACGGCGGGTGCGGCCGTGCTCACCGGGGCCGTAGGGGCGCTTCTCGAGGTAGCGGGCCGCCTTCGGCGTCAGCGGGATGCCGAGCGCGCGCGAGAGGCGGGTCTTGCTGCGGGTGCGTGACTTGGTAGACACAGGGTCCTTTTCTCTGTCTGAACTGAATGACTCGTCGGACACCACCCGTCCGCGGGCACTGCGTACCGGGGGCACTGCAAGCACGCGGGCGTGTTCGGTCCCGACGACGGGATCCAGAGGGATGAGCCTGTGGGATCGGACGGCTACAGTCCGAACCTCTGTCCCCGTACCGCCGGAGCGGGACTCTGTCCTCGGCGCAGCCGCACGCGAGGACCAGGACGTAGGCCCGGCAATGTTAGCAGTATCTGGACCCGCGGTGCCAGCACTACTCGCCGCGGGTGATCTTCCGGAGCCGCTCGAGGCGCGGACCGACCTCGCGCTCGTACCCGTTGCCGGTCGGCGTGTAGTACTCGGTGCCGTCGAGGACGTCGGGCAGGTACTGCTGTCGGGCCACCCCGTGCTCGGCGTCGTGCGAGTAGACGTAGCCCTTGCCGTGCCCGAGCCGCTTCGCCCCGGGGTAGTGCGCGTCACGGAGGTGCATCGGCACGACGCCCATCCGCCCGGCCTTGACGTCGGCGATCGCCGCGTTCACGCCGTTGTAGGACGCGTTCGACTTCGGAGCGGTGGCCAGGTACACGACCGCCTCGGCCAGGGGGATCCGGCCCTCGGGCATGCCGATGAGCTGGACGGCCTGCGCCGCGGCGACCGCTATGGGCAGTGCCTGCGGGTCCGCCATGCCGATGTCCTCGGACGCGGAGATGATGATGCGCCGCGCGATGAACCGCGGGTCCTCGCCCGCCTCGATCATGCGGGCCAGGTAGTGGAGCGCGGCGTCGACGTCGCTCCCCCGCACCGACTTGATGAAGGCGCTGATGACGTCGTAGTGCTCGTCGCCCTGGCGGTCGTAGCGGAGCAGCGCCCGGTCCACCGCGGCCGCCACGGTGTCCGCGTCGACGACCGGGACGGTGTCGACGCCGTCGAGCGGCGCGTCGTCGTCGTCCTCGGGGTCGGCAGCGGCCGCGATGGCCGAGGACGCCGCGGCCTCGAGCGCGGTCAGAGCGCGTCGGGCATCGCCGGAGGACAGCCGCACGATGGCCGCACGGGCGTCGTCACCGAGCACGACCGACCCGCCGAGCCCCCGTGGGTCCTCGACCGCGCGGTCGACGAGCATGCCGAGGTCGGCGTCCGTGAGGGGCTTGAGCGTCAGGAGCAGCGACCGGGACAGCAGCGGCGAGATGACGGAGAACGACGGGTTCTCGGTCGTCGCCGCGATGAGGATCACCCAGCCGTTCTCGACGCCGGGCAGCAGGGCGTCCTGCTGCGCCTTGCTGAAGCGGTGGATCTCGTCGAGGAACAACACGGTGGTCGAGCCGTACAGGTCGCGGTGGGTCAGGGCCTTCTCCATGACCTCGCGCACGTCCTTGACCCCAGCGGTGACCGCGGAGAGCTCGACGAACTCGCGACCGGACTGCCGCGCGATCGCCTGCGCGAGGGTGGTCTTGCCGGTACCGGGCGGCCCCCAGAGGATCACCGAGACCCCACCCGGGTTCTCGCGCGTGCCCGTCGCGAGCTGCACGAGCGGACTGCCGCGACCGAGCAGGTGCTGCTGCCCGGCCACCTCGTCGAGGCTGGTGGGGCGCATCCGGACGGCGAGCGGCACCGAGCCCTGTGCCAGGCCGGCGCGACCGCCGGTGGTGGGCGCACGCATGCCCGTTCGATCCGCTGCCATGCATCGATCGTAGGCCGACCCACCGACGTGGGCGTGCCTCCAGGCCGGGCGCACCGCGCCGTCCGCTACGCTCGGCGGCACACTCGACGAGAGGTCCGATCAGCACCGTGGCACCGAAGAACCAGTCGCGCGACAACCGCGAGGCGCGCGAGCGGCTCCGTCTGTACCAGGCCCGTCAGGGGCTGCACGATCGGCAGCGCCGGCGCCGGGTGCGGGACAACACGGTCGGTGCGGTGGTGCTCGTCCTGGTCGCCGCGCTCGCGACCGGGTCCCAGCTCGTCCACGCGGGCACGCAGGGCTCCGGGAAGGCGGACGCCAGCGCGAGCACGTCGGCCACCGCCACGGCGACCCCGTCCGCCAGTGCCTCGGGCGACACCGGAGACACGCCGAGCAAGTCCATCGCCGGCGGGAAGACCTGGACCGGCACGCTGACCCTGAACAAGGACGTCGAGCTCGGCATCGAGCTCGACGGCAAGGCCGCCCCGCAGGCCGCGAGCGTCGAGATCGACCTCATCCGGAAGCAGTTCTACGAGGGCACGACGTGCCACCGGCTCGCCGACAGCGCCGACTTCGAGTTCCTGCAGTGCGGCTCCGCGAACGGCGACGGGACGGGTGACGCCGGTTTCCAGTACGGGCCGCTCGAGAACGTGCCGAGCGACGGGGAGTACCCCGCCGGCACGATCGCGATCGCCCGTGGGTCCTCGCCGACGTCGCAGACCACGCAGTTCTTCATCGTCTACGGCGACACGACCCTCGACGGCTCGACGGGCGGCTACACCGTGGTGGGCAAGGTGACGAGCGGCCTCGACCGGCTCGAGTCCCAGATCACCTCGAAGGGCATCGCCTCCCCCGGGAGCGACGGCACGGGCGAGCCGAAGGTCGCGACGACGATCACCGGCGCCACCATCGCCGAACAGCAGTAGTCCACAGGTCGCACGGACGGGGGTCGCGGAGGCCTCCCGTGCAATAGGCTGACGACCTGACCGTGCCGACGGTGACGTCGGTGATGCACGACCACGATCGAGGCGAGACCTGTGGGACCTGACGAAGCAACGACCTGGGGCCGGGTCGACGAGAACGGGACGGTGTACGTCCGGTACGAGGACACCGAGAAGGCGGTCGGCGAGTACCCCGACGCCACCCCGGACGAGGCGCTCGCGTACTTCGCGCGGAAGTACGCCGACCTCGAGGGGCAGGTGAAGATCGCGGAGCAGCGCACCCAGCGCGGTGCCTCGGCGAACGACGTCGCCCGCACGGTCGAGCACCTCCGCGCGCAGGTGACCGAGGCCCGGGTCGTCGGTGACCTGAAGTCCCTCGAGGATCGCGTCGCGAAGCTCTCCGAGCAGGTCGGTTCGCTGACCAAGGAGCAGCAGGCGCAGGCGCAGCAGGCCCTGACGGACGCCCTCGCGCACCGGACCGCCCTGGTCGAGGAAGCCGAGCAGCTCGCGGCCGTCGACCCCGCGCGTGCGCAGTGGAAGCAGATCACCGCACAGCTGGACGACGTGTTCGCCCGCTGGCAGCAGCACCAGCACGACGGTCCCCGCCTGCCCAAGAACGAGGCGAACGAGCTCTGGAAGCGGTTCCGTGCCGCCCGCTCGACGGTCGACCAGCACCGCCGCGCTTTCTACTCCGAGCTCGACGCGCAGCACCGCGACGCACGGGGCCGCAAGCAGGAGCTCGTGCAGCAGGCCGAGGCACTCGCCTCGCGCGGCTCGGACGGGATCCCCGCCTACCGCGAACTCCTGGACGAGTGGAAGCGCGCCGGCCGGGCGGGCAAGCGCCACGACGACGCGCTGTGGGCGCGGTTCAAGGCCGCCGGTGACGTACTGTTCGAGCAGCGCCACGCCGAGGCTGCGGTGGAGAACGAGGAGTACTCCGCCAACCTCGTCGCGAAGCAGGAGCTCCTCACCGAGGCCGAGCCGCTCCTGCAGCAGCACGACCGCGTTGCCGCGCGCCGCACGCTCACCGACATCCAGCGCCGCTGGGACGAGATCGGCAAGGTCCCCCGCGGGGACGTCCGCCGCATCGAGGACCGACTGCGCGCGGTCGAGGACCACGTGCGGAGCCTCGAGGACCAGCACTGGAAGGCGTCGGACCCGGAGCGCAAGGCCCGTCAGACCGGCCTCGCGAGCCAGCTCGAGGACGCGATCGGCAAGCTCGAGGCCGAGCTCGCCGAGGCGCAGGCCTCCGGGAACGCCCGGAAGATCAAGGACGCGCAGGAAGCCCTCGACGCCCGTAAGATCTGGCTCGACGCGCTTGGTGGTTGAAGATCTGAGCGGTTGACCATCCGAGTGGTCGAAGCTCCGAGCGGTTGATCACCCGGTCAACGACGAGGGCCCCCGCGTGTGCGGGGGCCCTCGTCGTCCGGAGGACCGTCGATCAGGTGATCGTCGATCGGGTGACCGTCGATCAGGTGATCGTCGATCGGGTGACCGTCGATCAGGTGATCGTCGATCGGGTGACCGTCGATCGGGCGACGCTCGGTCCGGGTCAGACGGGAGCGGGCATGCCGAGCAACAGTCGGATGTCGAGGTCGTCCTGCCGCATCTGGGCAGCGAGCTCGTCCATCGAGGAGAACGCCACCATGCCCCGGACGTAGGACACGAACAGGACCGAGATCGTCTCGCCGTACAGGTCGATGTCGACGTCGAGCAGGTGCGCCTCGATCTGCTTCGCGGGCACGCCCTCGAAGGTCGGGTTGTTCCCGACCGAGACAGCCGCGGGGTAGACCGTGCCGCGGTGCAGGACCCGAGCGGCGTACACCCCGTCGGCGGGCACGAAGCCCTCGCACGCCGGGTCGAGGTTCGCGGTCGGGTAGCCCATCGCACGGCCGCGCTGGTTGCCGTGCACGACGGTGCTGCGGACGGCGTGCTCTCGCCCGAGCAGTCGCGCGGCCTCGGCCACCCGGCCCTGACCCAGGAGCTCGCGGATCCACGTGGAGGACACGCGGCGCTCGTCCGACTCGCGGACGTCGTCCCGCAGGTCGACGTCGTCGATGAGCTCGACCGTGAAGCCGTGCCGCTCCCCCAGCGCCCGCAGCAGGGCGACGTCGCCGGCACCGCGGGCACCGAAGCGGAAGTCGCTGCCGACGAAGACGAGCCGGGCGTGCAGCGTGTCGACGAGCACGTCGGACACGAACGACTCCGGCGCCTGCGTCTGCAGGTGCTCGTCGAAGCGGAGCAGCAGGGTCGCGTCGACCCCGACGGACTCCAGGAGCTCACGGCGCTGCGCAGTGCTCGTGAGGGCCGGCGGGACCCGGCTCGGGTCGATGACGCTGAGCGGGTGCCGGTCGAAGGTGACGACGGTCGACACGAGCCCCTGTTCGCGTGCGGCACGCTCGAGGTGCGCGATCACGGCGCGGTGGCCGACGTGCACGCCGTCGAACTTGCCGATCGTCACCGCGCTCGGTCCGAAGCCCGAGGCGACGTCGGCAGGGTCGTCGTAGAACTGCACGCGCGCCCCTACTCGCCGGCCGCGACGGTGCTGCGGGCGGGCTCGGCGGCAGCCGTGCGGTGGTGCTTGCGGAGCCACCAGAGCCCGGCGATCGGCAGCACGAGCGGCGCGAAGACGTAGCCGAGGCCGTAGTACGACCAGACGGTGTCGTCCGGGAAGAGCTGTCGGTCGACCAGGGACAGCGTGCCGACGATCAGCACGCCGGCCATCTCGAAGCCGATCGTCACGCAGGCGACCCGGTACCAGACCCGGCCGGGGGCGATGAGGGCGATCATCGCGACGATGTACACGAGCGCCGCCACCGCGCTGAGCGTGTAGGCGAACGGCGCGTGCGAGAACTTCTCGATGATCTGCACGACGCTGCGTCCCGTCGCGGCGAGGGCGAGGATGCCGTAGACGGCGATGAGGACACGGCCGACACCGGTCGCGAGGGAGGATCTGGTCGCCACGGCACCGAGTCTACCGACGCCCTGGGACACCCGATGCCAGCCCGAGCCGCTGTCCGCCCCGAGCACCCGGTGGGCGCTGGTCAGTTCAGCGCGAACCAGATCTGGTACATCCGGTAGACCATCACCGCGACGGTGAACGCACCGGCGCCGAGGACGACCGTGCTCCAGCGGGTGCGGTCGATGAGCGCCCAGACGATGGCCGCCGGCGGGACGAGCAGCACCGACACCGCGTACACGCCGAACTCGAGCCCGTTGCCCTGCGGCGGCGACCCGACGGCCGGCAGCACGAGCGACACGACCCCCTGGGCGAGCAGCAGCACCTCGATGAGGGCGAGCGCTCCGACCGTGTAGTCGTTCGGCTTCCACCCGACGAACCCGACGACGACCGTGAAGATCCCCACGACGACCGCGAGCACGAGCTGCACCCACATGAACCACTCGATCACGCGTCGGCTCCGCTCCGGTCGGCGTCCGCGGCGGCGGACGCCGGCGCGGGGAAGTTCGTGATGACACGGAGTCGCCCGCGCCGGACCGACACGAGTCCGACGAGCCGGTCGTCCGCCGTCGCGACCGCCGCAACGGGGCCGTCGTCGTCCGGGTGGTCGGCGGCGACCCGCTTGCCGTCCGTCAGGTCCTTCGCCGCCTGCGGGTCGAGCGACACGCTCGGGAAGAGCCGCCGCGCGACGTCCGCCGGCCGGGCGAGCGCGCCGAGGACGTCGACGTCGTCGTCCTCGAGGTCGACCGCGTCGGCGACGTCGAACGGGCCCACCGCCGTCCGACGGAGCGCGGTGAGGTGCCCGCCGGTGCCGAGCGCAGCCCCGACGTCCCGGGCGAGGGCGCGGACGTACGTTCCCGACGAGCAGTCGACGACCACGTCGAGGTCGACCACGGCGACGTCGACGCCGTCAACCCGGACCGTGTGCTCGGTGCGCGCGGTCACGTCGAAGCGGGACACCGTGACGGTGCGGGAGCGCAGGACGACCTCCTCGCCCTTCCGCGCGAGGTCGTAGGCGCGTCGCCCGTCGACCTTGATCGCGCTCACGGTGGAGGGCACCTGGTCGATCGTGCCGCGCTGCTGCGCCACGGCGCGCTCGACCGCGGCCTCGCCGACGTCGGCGCCGAGGACGCCCGGTGCGGCGGTCGGGGTGCCGTCGGCGTCGTCCGAGTCCGTCGACACGCCGAGCCGGATGGTCGCGGTGTAGGTCTTGCCGAGGCCGACCAGGTGCGTCAGCAGACGCGTCGACGGCCCGGCCCCCAGGATGAGCAGGCCGGTCGCCATCGGGTCGAGCGTCCCGGCGTGACCGATCTTCTTCAGGCCGAGGCGGCGGCGGGCGATCGAGACGACCCGGTGGCTCGAGATGCCCTGCGGCTTGTCGACGAGGAGGATGCCGTCAGGCGCGGAAGCGAGCACCGGACGAGGGTACCAGCGGCGCTGCGGGGCCGGCGCTCAGCAGGCGTCGTTCCAGTTGCGCCGCGGGTGCTCGGGGTCGGTCGCGTCCAGGATCGCGGAGGCGGCGAGCTTGACGTCCGCGCGGCGCTCGAGCCGCCCGTCCTCGCGCTCGACCCACAGCGACCAGCGCCACAGCCCCCGCGCCCCCGGCGCCAGCAGGCCGTGCCCGTGCACGACCAGGACACCGTCGCCGGCGCCCGTCGTGCGGAACGGCGTCACGACGTCCGCACGGAGCCGGTCGACGTCGTCCGAGGGAGCGGCGGCCGCCATCGCGGGGACACCGTGCTGCTCGAAGCCGGCGACGAGGCCGGCGGCGACGCGCTCGAGGTCAGTGCCGTCCTGCCCGTCCACCCCGATCACGGCGCGGTTCGTCCCCACCTGCGCGATCACCTCGCCCGCGATCGCGGCGTACGTGTCGGTCTCCTGCGGTGCCCAGCGTGCCATGCACCCACCGTAGGCTGTCGTGGTGAACGCGAGCGGAGCCTCCCGTCCTCCTGTGGACGAACCGTCGGACGCGACCCGACCCGACCTCGCGACGCCGCTGGTCGCCTGGTTCCGCGCCGAGGCGCGTGACCTGCCGTGGCGCCGCCCCGGCTTCCCGGCGTGGGGCACGCTGGTCAGCGAGGTCATGCTGCAGCAGACGCAGGTCGCGCGCGTCGTCCCCCGACTGGAGGCGTGGCTCACCCGGTGGCCGACGCCTGCGGACCTCGCGGCGTCACCCCCGGCGGACGCGGTGCGTGCCTGGGACCGGCTCGGCTACCCGCGTCGCGCGCTCGCGCTGCACGCGGCGGCGACCGCCATCGCGGAACAGCACGACAACGTCGTGCCGCGGGACGTCGACGCCCTGCTCGCGCTGCCGGGGATCGGTGACTACACCGCGCGTGCCGTCGCGGTGTTCGCGTACGGCGACCGCCACCCGGTCGTCGACGTCAACGTCCGGCGGGTCCTCGCCCGCGCGCTGCTCGGGCAGGGCGAGCCGGGACCGGCGAAGGCGAAGCAGGACCTGCCGCTGATGGCGTCCGTGCTGCCCGAGGAACGCGACCTGGCGGCGGCGACGAACGCGGCCGCGATGGAGCTCGGGGCGCTGGTCTGCGTCGCCCGCTCCCCCGCGTGCGACACCTGCCCGATCGCCGACCGGTGCGCCTGGCGCGCCGCGGGGTACCCGGAGCACGACGGACCGCGAGCACCGAAGCAGGCGCGCTTCGCCGGGAGCGACCGGCAGGTGCGCGGCCTGATCATGGCCGAGCTGCGGTCGAGCGACGTCCCCGTGCTCCGTTCCGAGATCGACCTGGTCTGGCCGGACGACGCACAGCGGGAGCGTGCCCTCACCTCGCTCCTCCGCGACGGGCTGGCCGTCGGGGACGATGCGGGCGGGTACACGCTCCCGAGTGCGTGAGGGTCAGGCGCGGTCGTCGTCCTCGTCCTCGTCGTCGTGCTTGTACGGGTCGGCGTCGCCGGCGTACTGCGCACCGGCCGAGGCCGCCTTCACCTGCGCGTCGCGCATCTGCGCCTGGGCGAGCAGGTCCTCCATGTGCGCCGAGGTCTCCGGCAGGGCGTCGGCGATGAACTCGAGCGAGGGGGTGAGCCGTGCCGTGATGTTCTTGCCGACCTCGCTCCGGAGCATGCCGGTCGCGGCCTTGAGCGCCGCGGCGGAGTCGGCACGCTCCTCGTCGGAGCCGTAGACGGTGTAGAAGACCGAGGCGTGCTGCAGGTCCCCGGTGACGCGGACGTCGGTGATCGTGACGAAGCCGAGACGCGGGTCGCGCAGACCCTTGTCGAGTCGACGAGCGACGACTTCCTTGATGCGGTCCGCCATCTTGCGTGCGCGCTGCGGATCGGCCATTGGGTGCCTCCTGGGGCAGGGATTCTTCTGGTGGAACGGGTGGACCCCGCCCCTCCCGAGGGAGGAGCGGGGTCCAGACTAGCCAGGCGTCAGTCGCGAGGCTTCTCGACGAGCTCTGTGGTCTCGATCTCGTCACCGACCTGGATGTCGTTGTACTTGCCCAGACCGATACCGGCCTCGAAGTCCGTGCGGACCTCGGTGACGTCGTCCTTGAAACGACGCAGCGACTCGATGGCCAGTCCGTCGGCGAGCACCACACCGTCACGGATGACGCGCGCCTTGGCGTTGCGCGTGATCGTGCCGGAGCGGACGATGACACCGGCGATGTTGCCGAACTTCGAGGAGCGGAACACCTCGCGGATCTCGGCGACACCCGACTGGACCTCTTCGTACTCGGGCTTGAGCATGCCCTTGAGGGACTGCTCGATGTCCTCGAGTGCGTTGTAGATGACCGAGTAGAAGCGCACGTCGATGCCTTCGCGCGCCGCACGCTCGCGGGCCTTGACGTCCGGGCGGACGTTGAAGCCGACGACGATCGCGTTGTCGATCGTGGCCAGGTCGATGTCCGACTCCGTGATCGCACCGACGCCGCGGTGCAGGATCCGGAGCTGGACGCTGTCGTCGACCTCGATGTCCAGGAGCGACTGCTCGAGTGCCTCGACGGCACCGGAGACGTCACCCTTGATGATGAGGTTGAGCGAGTCGACCTTGCCCTCTTCGAGTGCGCGGGTGAAGTCCTCGAGCGAGATGCGCTTGCGGGCCTTGGCCAGCTGGGCGTTGCGCTCGGCGGCTTCACGCTTCTCGGCGATCTGACGGGCCGTGCGGTCTTCTTCGGTGACGAGGAACGTGTCACCGGCGCGCGGCACCGACGACAGACCCTGCACCTGGACCGGGCGGCTCGGCGTCGCGGCAGTGACCGCGTTGCCGTCCTCGTCGGTCATCGCACGGACGCGGCCGTAGGCCGTACCCGCCACGATGGCGTCACCGACGTGGAGCGTGCCGGACTGGATGAGCACCGTGGCGACCGCACCGCGACCCTTGTCGAGTCGGGCTTCGATCGCGACACCGCGTGCGTCCTTGTCGGGGTTCGCACGCAGGTCGAGACCCGCGTCGGCGGTGAGCAGCACGGCGTCGAGGAGGTCCTGGATGCCGACGTTGTTGCGCGCCGACACGTCGACGAACATGACGTCGCCGCCGTACTCCTCGGCCACCAGGTTGTACTCGGTGAGCTGCTGCCGGACCTTCGCCGGGTTCGCGCCCTCCTTGTCGATCTTGTTCACCGCGACCACGATCGGCACACCGGCCGACTGCGCGTGGTTCAGTGCCTCGATCGTCTGGGGCATGATGCCGTCGTCCGCCGCGACCACGAGGATCGCGATGTCCGTCACCTGGGCACCACGGGCACGCATGGCGGTGAACGCCTCGTGACCCGGGGTGTCGATGAAGGTGATCGGGCGGTCGATGCCCTCGTGCTCGGTCGTGATCTGGTACGCACCGATGTGCTGGGTGATGCCACCGGCCTCGCCCTCGACGACCTTCGAGTTGCGGATCGCGTCGAGGAGGCGGGTCTTGCCGTGGTCGACGTGGCCCATGACGGTGACGACCGGCGGCCGCTGCTGCAGCACGTCGTCGTCCTCGTCCTCGAGCTCGGCATCGAGGTCGATGTCGAAGCCCTCGAGGAGCTCACGGTCCTCGTCCTCGGGCGAGACGATCTGGATCTTGTAGCCGAGCTCCTCGCCGAGGACCTCGAACGTGGCCTCGTCCAGGGACTCCGTGGCGGTCGCCATCTCACCGAGGTGGAACAGCACCGTCACGAGGTTGCCGGGCATCGCGTCGATCTTGTCCGCGAAGTCCGAGATGCTCGCACCACGGCGCAGACGGACGACCGTGTTGCCGTCGCCACGAGGGACCTGCACGCCGCCGAGCGACGGCGCCTGCCGCATCTCGTACTCGGCGCGCTTCGTCCGCTTCGACTTGCGGGCACGGCTCTTGCCACCACCGCGACCGAACGCACCGGCGGTCCCACCACCGGGGCCACGACCACGGCCACCGCCACCGGCGGGACGCGGGCCGGAGAACGCCGGACGCGGGAAGCCGCCGCCGGCACCCGGGGCACCCGGACGACCGCCGGGGCCACCACGGCCGCCACCCTGGCCCGGGCGCTGCCCGAAGCCGTTGGGACGGTTCGCCTGACCGGGGCCACCCGGACGCGGCGCTCCGGGACGCGGGGCGCCCGGACGCGGCGGTGCCGGACGCGGGATGCCGTTGCCGCCACCGGCGCCTCCGGCGGGACGCTGTCCCATGCCCTGGTTCGAGGAGTACGGGTTGTTGCCCGGACGCGGCGGGCGCGAGCCCATGCCCTGGCTCGACGCGTAGGGGTTGTTGCCGGGACGTGCGCCCGGCTTCGGGCCACCCGGCTTCGGGCCGGCTGCTGCGCCCGGCTTCGGGGAACCGCCGGGCTTGACGGCGTCACCCTTCGGCGCGGTCGTGCCACCGGACGCCTGGCTCGCGGCCTTCTCGTCGGCTGCGGCCTTGCGTGCGGCCTCGGCCTCGGCCTGGCGCTGGGCGACCGACTTCGGTGCAGCGGGCACCGGGGCGTCGCTGGCCGGGGCCTGCGCCTGGGGCTCGGGCTGCGGGGCCGGTGCCGGACGGGCCGGACCCGGGCGGGGGCCGCCGGGCTTCGGCGCGCTCGACTTCGGCGCTGCGGTCTTGGCGGGCGCGCTCGGCGTGGCCGACGCTGCCGGAGCCGACGACGAGGCGCCGGACGCCTGCAGCGCAGCACGGAGCTTGCGCGCGACGGGGGGTTCCACACTGGAGCTCGGGCCCTTGACGAACTCGCCGAGCTCCTTGAGCTTCTCCATTGCGGTCTTGCTGTCGACACCGAGTTCGGATGCGATCTCGTGTACGCGTGGTTTTGCCACTGTTCTCCTTCACGGGTCCCACCCCGCGAAGGGGGCAGGACTCACTGGATGACGGGTCTCATTTCGAGCCGCTCATCAGTTGTCCATAAGCCGTTCAGCCTGTTCTGTCGTGTCCTGGTGTCCGCCCGACTGCTCGGCTGCGAGGCCGTGCAGGTGGTCGAGCACTGCGGACGTGTCGGGTTCGCGATCCAGCCGGAGCGCCCGGCGGAAGGCCCGGCGCTTGACGGCCAGTTCGTAGGCTTCGACGGTCGGGGTGAGCCACGCTCCCCTGCCCGGCATGACTGCCTTCGGGTCCGCCACGACGCGACCGTCGCTCGAGGCGACGACACGGAGGAGGGAGGACCGGGGAGCACGGCGACGACTGCCGATGCACGTTCTGACGGGAACCATCTTACTCCTCACCTCCGACGACCGCGATCCGGCGCGCCCGACCGGGCCACGCCACCAGCGAAAACGCGCCTACTCGTCGCCGTCCAGGATCGAGCCCTGACCGGCACTGCCTGGATGTCGACCCTACTCGTCGCCGTCCAGGATCGAGCCCTGACCGGCACTGCCTGGATGTCGATCCCTACTCGTCGCCGTCCAGGATCGAGTCCGGCTGGATGTCGATCCGCGCGCCGGTGAGCTTCGCGGCGAGGCGGGCGTTCTGCCCTTCCTTGCCGATCGCGAGCGACAGCTGGTAGTCCGGCACGAGCGCGCGGACGGCCTTCGTCGAGGCGTCGAGCACGAACGCGCTCGTCACCTTCGCCGGCGACAGGGCGCTCGCGACGAAGGACGCCAGGTCGGACGAGTAGTCGACGATGTCGATCTTCTCCGCGCCGAGCTCGGTCGTCACGGCACGCACGCGGGCGCCGAGCTCACCGATGCAGGCACCCTTCGCGTTCACGCCGGACTCGTTCGCCTTCACGGCGAGCTTCGTGCGGTGCCCGGCCTCGCGGGCGATCGACGTGATCTCGACGACACCGGAGGCGATCTCCGGGACCTCGAGCGCGAAGAGCTTGCGGACGAGCCCGGGGTGTGTGCGCGAGACCGTGATCTGCGGGCCCTTCGCCCCGCGGCCGACGCTCGTGACGTAGACGCGGATGCGGTTGCCGTGCTTGTACTCCTCGCCTGGGACCTGCTCCTCGGGCGGGAGGATCGCCTCGACCGTGCCGAGGTCGACGTGCACCATCTTCGGGTTCGGACCCTGCTGGATCACGCCCGCGACGATGTCACCCTCCTTGCCGCGGAACTGGCCGAGGATCTTGTCGTCGCCGATGTCGCGGAGGCGCTGGTTGATGACCTGCTTCGCGGCGAAGGCGGCGATGCGGCCGAAGTCGCTCGGCTGGTCGACGGCCTCGCCGACGACGGTGCCCTCCTCGTCACGCTCCGGCACGTAGACCGAGACCTCGCCGCACTTGCGGTCGAGCTCGACACGCGCCTGGGCGTCGACGGGCTCGTCGTTCTCCGCGCGGTGCTTCTGGTACGCCGTCAGGATGGCGGATTCGATGATCTGGACGAGTTCGTCGAACGGGATCTCCCGCTCGCGCTCCATGAGTCGCAGGACTGCGAGGTCGATCTTCACCGAGGTGCCTCCGTATTCAGCTGAGTCGCCTCCGCGGGTTGGATCTGCGCGGAAGTCGGCGACCAGCGTACCCCAGAACAGGACGGGAGGCGCGTGGCGGACCCGCCACGCCTCCCTCGCAGGCTCGGTCGGCGCGCCCCGCGCAACGCTCCGCGTCGCCGCCGAGCGGAGCGCGCCCGTCCCTCACGGGGTCGCGATCAGATCGCGCGGACCGCCTCGAGCAGCTCCGCGACCGGCACGTCTCGCCGCTCGCCGGAGCGGCGGTCCCACAGTTCGACGACGCCGTCGGCGGCGCTCCGACCGGCGACGATGACCACTGGCACGCCGAGAAGCTCGGCGTCGCGGAGCTTCACGCCGGGCGAGACCTTCGGGCGGTCGTCGTAGACGACGTCGTACCGCTCGCCCTCGAGGGTCGCGATGAGCGACGAGGCGACGTCGTAGGCGACCTCGTCCTTGCCGGTGGCGACCACGTGCACGTCGAACGGTGCGATCTCCTTCGGCCAGGCGAGGCCCTTCTCGTCGTTGTGCGCTTCGGCGAGGATCGCCATGATGCGCGTGACGCCGATGCCGTACGAACCCATCGTGACGGTCGCGAGCTTGCCGTTCTCGTCCTGGACTTTGAGTCCGAGGGCCTCGGCGTACTTGCGGCCGAGCTGGAAGACGTGCCCGATCTCCATGCCGCGGGCGGTCTCGAGGGGGCCCGAGCCGTCCGGTGCGGGGTCGCCGGCTCGGACGTCCGCGACGTCGGCGGTGCCGTCCGCGGTGAAGTCGCGACCTGCGACGAGTCCGGAGACGTGCACGCCGCGCTCGTTCGCGCCGGTGACCCACGCGGTCCCCTCGGCGACGCGGGGGTCGACGAGGTACCGGATGCCCGAGGGGCTGTCGGCGCCCAGGACCTGCGGGCCGATGTAGCCCTTCACGAACACGCCGGGGTGGCGCTTGAAGTCGTCGTCACCGGCCGCCTCGACCTCGGCGGGCGCGAAGGCCACCTCGGCGCGCTTCAGGTCGACGTCCCGGTCGCCGGGGAGCCCGACGACGACGACCTCGCGGGTGCCGTCGAGGTGCGTCAGGGCGAGCACGACGTTCTTCAGGGTGTCCGCAGCCGTCCACGGACGGTCCGCGCGGGGGGCGGCGTCGTTGGCGTGCGCGACGAGCGTGTCGATGGTCGGCGTGTCCGCCGCGGGCAGGCGCACGGGCTCCGGCTGCCCCTCGATCGGCAGGCTGTCGGCCGCGGGGGTGACGTAGGCCTCGACGTTCGCTGCGTAGCCGCCGGCGCTCCGGACGAAGGTGTCCTCGCCGACGCCGATCGGGTGCAGGAACTCCTCGGACTTCGAGCCGCCCATCGCGCCGGCGTCCGCCTGGACGATGACGTACTCGAGGCCGAGTCGGGTGAAGATGCGCTCGTAGGCGTCCCGCATCACCTGGTAGCTGCGCTCGAGCCCCTCGTCCGTGAGGTCGAACGAGTACGCGTCCTTCATGGTGAACTCGCGCCCGCGCAGGAGTCCGGCGCGGGGCCGGGCCTCGTCGCGGTACTTGTCCTGGATCTGGAACAGCGTGACGGGAAGGTCCTTGTACGAGCCGTACAGGTCCTTCACGAGCAGCGCGAACATCTCCTCGTGTGTGGGCGCGAGCAGGTAGTCGGCGCCCTTGCGGTCCTGCAGGCGGAACATGCCGTCGCCGTACTCGGCCCAGCGGTTCGTCGCCTCGTAGGGCTCGCGCGGCAGGAGCGCGGGCAGCAGGACCTCCTGCGCGCCGGCGGCCACCATCTCCTGGCGGACGATGTCCTCGATGCGGCGGCGGACGCGCAGGCCGAGCGGCAGCCACGCGAAGATCCCCGGGGACTGACGACGGACGTAGCCGGCGCGGACGAGCAGCTTCGCGCTCGTCACCTCGGCGTCGGAGGGGTCGTCGCGGAGCGTGCGGAGGAAGAGATGGGAGAGCCGTGTGACCACGGGGCAAGCCTAGCGGCGCACGCGGCCCTCCCCGCGACTAGGGGGTCGTGACGACCTGGGGCGAACCCGTCGTGGCGTCCGGACCCATCTCGTCGGCGAGCCGGTTGGCCTCCTCGATGAGGGTCTGCACGATCTCGCGCTCCGGCACGGTCTTGATCACCTGTCCCTTCACGAAGATCTGTCCCTTGCCGTTGCCGGACGCGACGCCGAGGTCGGCCTCGCGCGCTTCGCCCGGACCGTTCACGACGCAGCCCATGACGGCGACGCGGAGCGGGACGGTCATGCCCTCGAGCCCCTTCGTGACGTCGTTGGCGAGCTGGTAGACGTCGACCTGCGCGCGGCCGCAGCTCGGGCACGAGACGATCTCGAGCTTGCGTTCGCGCAGGTTGAGCGACTGCAGGATCTGCAGGCCGACCTTCACCTCCTGCGCGGGCGGCGCGGAGAGCGAGACGCGGATGGTGTCGCCGATGCCCTCGGCGAGCAGGATGCCGAACGCCGTGGCGCTCTTGATCGTGCCCTGGAACTCCGGTCCGGCCTCGGTCACCCCGAGGTGCAGCGGCCAGTCCCCCGCGGCGGCGAGCTGCCGGTAGGCCTTCACCATGACGATCGGGTCGTTGTGCTTGACCGAGATCTTGAAGTCGTGGAAGTCGTGCTCCTCGAACAGGGACGCTTCCCACACGGCGGACTCGACCAGTGCCTCGGGCGTGGCCTTGCCGTACTTCTGCAGCAGGCTCGGCTCGAGCGACCCGGCGTTCACACCGATGCGCAGCGAGACGCCCGCGTCCTTGGCGGCCCGGGCGATCGCGCCGACCTGGTCGTCGAACTTGCGGATGTTGCCCGGGTTCACGCGGACCGCGGCGCACCCGGCGTCGATGGCCTGGAAGACGTACTTCGGCTGGAAGTGGATGTCGGCGATGACCGGGATCTGCGACTTCTTCGCGATGATCGGCAGCGCGTCGGCGTCGTCCTGGCTCGGGACCGCGACGCGCACGATGTCGCACCCGGAGGCGGTGAGCTCGGCGATCTGCTGCAGCGTCGCGTTGATGTTCGTCGTCGGCGTGGTGGTCATCGACTGCACCGAGACGGGAGCGTCGCCGCCCACGAGGACCTTGCCCACCCGGATCTGCCGCGACTTCCGACGCGGGCTCAGGGTTTCGGGGACTTTCGGCAGACCGAGGTTCACTGCTGGCACGAGGTGCACTCTACGCGCTCGCGGTGCCGTCACTCGGCGCTGGTCACCAGGTCCGTCCCGCGGTCCACGACCGTGACGAGCGGGGCGTACAGCCGCATCGCGTCGAGGGCGCGCTCGTGGTCGGCGTCGGTGGCGCCGGCGCACGCGTCGGCGACGACCGTGACGGTCGCGCCGGCGTCGGCCGCGGCCAGCGCGGTGCTCAGCACGCAGCAGTCGGTGGAGACGCCGGTGAGCACGAGGTGCGGGTGGTCGCCGACGACGGCGCGGAGGCTCGTCCCCCACTTGCCGAAGGTCGGTTCCGTGACGACGGGGTCGCGTCGGTCGACCGCGGCGGATGCGAAGGGCTCGGTCAGGCCGTACAGCGGGTCGCCGTCCGGGACGAGCGCGAACGGCCAGTCCCGGTAGTACGGCACCCAGGCACCCTCGGGCCGCTCGGGCGCGACGAAGCGCGTGAAGACCGTGCGACCGGCGAACCGGGGCAGCAGCCGTCCGGTCCCGGCGGCGGCCGCGTCGTACCGCGGCGCCGCCCACGGGCTGTCACCGGTGAAGATGCGCTGCAGGTCGATCGCGACGAGCCACGCGTCGGGCGGGACGACGACGCTCACGCCTGCTCCTGGCGGCGCACGGACCCGCGCGCGGTGAGGAGCGTGCCGACGAACCCGACCACGAGCGCGACGAGGACGCCGAGGTTGGCGTACGCCCACGCGCCCTGCCGGCCACCGAGGCCGAACGGCTCGAGCAGGTAGCCCTGCCAGTTCAGCCAAGCCGGGACGCCGTACGTGTTCGTGACGAGCCCCCAGCCGAGGACGGTCCCGAGGACGACGAGCCCGATCGCGGCCCAGCGCACGTCGCCGTAGCGGCCCCGCACGTCGTCGAGCTCGGCGTCCGCGTAGGCCCGGCGACGCAGCAGCACGTCGGCGACGAACACCCCCGCCCAGGCGGCGATCGGCACGCCGAGGGTCACGAGGAACGCCTGGAACGGCGAGATGAAGTCCTTCGCGAAGAAGACCACGTACACGGCCCCGGCAACCATGAACACGCCGTCGACCCCGGCCGCGACGGGCCGCGGGATCCGGACGCCGGCGCTGAGGAGCGCGAGCCCGGACGAGTAGATGTCGAGCACGGCACCGCCGACGAGCCCGAGGATCGCGACGAGGGCGAACGGGACGAGGAACCACACCGGCAGGATCGTCGTGAGCGCACCGATCGGGTCGGCGCCGATCGCGCTGTTCAGGTCCTTCGACGAACCCGCGAGCAGGACGCCCACCACGACCAGGACGGCGGGGGCGAGCGCACCGCCGAACGTCGTCCACCAGACCACGCCCCCGGTCGAGGCGGTCCGCGGCAGGTAGCGCGAGTAGTCCGCAGCGGCGTTGACCCAGCCGAGCCCGAAGCCCGTCATCACGAGGACGAGTGCGCCGAGGACGTTCTGGGCGCTCCCGGACGGCAGGGCGCCGAGCGTGCCGAGGTCGATCGACGGCACCGCGAGCACGACGTAGACCACCGTGAGCACGGCGGTGACGACGGTGATCACGGTCTGCAGGCGCATGATGACGTCGAAGCCGGCGATCCCCGCCCCGACCACCAGCGCGGCGACCACGACCAGGGCGACGAGCTTCGTCACGACGCCGTCGTCCCAGCCGAGCTCCCGGAACACGGTCGACGTCGCCAGGACCGCGAGGGACGCCAGCGCGGTCTCCCACCCGACGGTGAGCACCCAGCTCAGGAACGACGGCAGCCGGTTCCCCCGCACGCCGAACGCCGCGCGGCTGAGGACCATCGTCGGCGCCGAGCCTCGCTTGCCGGCGATCGCGACGATCCCGCAGAGCAGGAACGAGAACGCGACGCCGACGACGGACACGATCGTCGCCTGGGCCAGCGAGATGCCGAACCCGAGGACGAACGAGCCGTAGCTCAGGCCGAGCACCGAGACGTTCGCGGCGAACCACGGCCAGAACAGCCCGCGGGGCCGCCCCTTCCGGTCGGACTCGGCGATGACGTCGATGCCCTGGCGCTCGACGGCGCGGACCTCGGGGGCTGTGCTCATGCGCCCGAGCGTAGTGCTAGCCGAACAGGTTCACCGGTCGCACGATGTCGGCGTAGACGAGGAGCGCGCTCATCCCGGCCAGGAGCACGACGACGACCATCGTGAGCGGCATCGTCTTGGCCAGGTCGATCGCGCCCGGGTCCGGCTTGCCGACGAGCAGGTACGCGCGGCGCTTCACGGCCTCCCACAGCGCCCCGGCGATGTGACCGCCGTCGAGCGGCAGGAGCGGCACCATGTTGAGCACGAACAGGCCGATGTTGAGCGACGCCAGGAGCCCGAGGATCGTGTAGACCTTGTCGACCACGGGGACCCCGCTCATCGACGAGACCTCGCCGATGGCCCGGCCGACGCCGACGACCGAGACCGGGCTGTCCTGGGACCGCGCCTGCGAGCCGAACGCCGCGTTCCACACCGCGACGAGCCGCTGCGGCAGGTCGATGATCAGGTGCGCCGACGCGGCGATCTGCGCGCCCGTCGCGGGGAGGACGGCCGCCGGGGACTGCCGCACGAGGGACTGCCCGATGCTGACCCCCACGACACCGACCTGCTGCGTCTTCGTGGTGCCGTCCGCGTTCTTCGCCGCCGTGCCCTCGGCCGTGACGACGTCGCGGGTGGCGAGCTGCGGCGTGACCTCGAGCGTCTTCCGCGCACCGTCGCGCTCGACCACGACCGTCACGGTCTTGCCGGCGGAGCGCTGGAAGACCTTCGAGACCTCGGCGATCGTCGGGTCCTGCTGGCCGTCCACCGCCAGGACGACGTCGCCGTCCCGGATGCCGGCCTGCTTCGCGGGTGACTCGGCGTCCCCCGGGGCGCACGCCGTGGCGCTGCTCGACGGCAGGACGCAGTCGACGCTCGACGTGAAGGTCGTCGTCGGGGCACCGAAGCCGCACAGCAGCACGCCGAACAGGACGATGCCGATGACGAGGTTCATCGCCGGGCCGGCGACCATGACGATGATGCGCTTCCACGGGGTCAGCCGGTAGAACGCGCGGGAGTCGTCGCCGCCGGAGTCCGCGATCTGCGCGGCGCTCGCCTCGCGCGCGTCCTGCACGAACGCGCCGTACATGCCGGTGTTCGTGATCGCGTTCGGCTTGCCCGAGGCCCGGGGCTTGAGCATGCCGACCATCGAGATGTACCCGCCGAGCAGGATCGGGCGGATCCCGTACTCGGTCTCGCCGCGGCGGAAGGACCACATCGCCTTGCCGAACCCGAGCGAGTACTGCGTGACCTTGACGCCGAAGAGCTTCGCGAAGGACAGGTGGCCGAGCTCGTGGAGGCCGATCGAGACCAGCAGGCCGACGATGAAGACGACCACGCCGAGGACGAACAGGAGCACGGATTCGACGGTCACCAGGAGAGGGTACGGGACCCCGCCCATGACGGAGCCGAGCGCATCCTGAGAGGTGGGGCGGGCCTCCCGTCCGTCAGGTGGTCACCACGGGACGGACGGGAGGCACGGGTCGGGTCAGCGCGTCAGCGCGTCAGCGCGCGGTCCGCCGCGTCGCGGGCCCAGCGCTCGGCCGCCAGTACGCCGTCCAGGGACGGCTCCCCCGCCGTGTGCGCGTCGACGACGCGCCGGACCGTGTCGACGATGTCGAGGAAGCCGATCGCTCCGGCGTGGAAAGCGGCGACGGCCTGCTCGTTCGCGGCGTTGAAGACCGCGGGGAACGTGCCGCCGAGGACCCCGACGTGCTTCGCGAGGTCGACGGCGCCGAAGGCCTGCGTGTCGAGCGGTTCGAAGGTCCAGGTGCTCGCGGTCGTCCAGTCGAGCGGGACGCCCACGCCGGGGACGCGGTCCGGCCAGGCCAGGCCGAGCGCGATCGGCAGGCGCATGTCCGGCGGCGAGGCCTGGGCGATCGTCGAGCCGTCGACGAACTCGACCATCGAGTGCACGATCGACTGCGCGTGCACCGTCACGTCGATGCGGTCGTACGGCACGCCGAACAGCAGGTGCGCCTCGATGACCTCGAGGCCCTTGTTGACGAGCGTCGCGGAGTTCGTCGTGACGACGAGTCCCATGTCCCACGTCGGGTGTGCGAGCGCCTGCGCGGGCGTGACGTCGACGAGCTCGGCGCGGGAGCGTCCGCGGAACGGGCCGCCGCTCGCCGTGAGGACGAGCCGCCGGACCTCGGCGCCGGTGCCCGAGCGGAGCGCCTGCGCGATGGCGGAGTGCTCGCTGTCGACGGGCACGATCTGCCCGGGCGCGGCGGCGGCCTGCACGAGCGGGCCGCCGACGATCAGGCTCTCCTTGTTCGCGAGGGCGAGCGTCGCGCCGGTGTCCAGCGCCGCCAGGGTCGGGCCGAGGCCGACCGAGCCGGTGATGCCGTTGAGGACGACGTCCGCCTCGACACCGCGGACCAGGCGTTCGGCGTCGGCCGCGCCGAACGCGGTCTCCGTGACGCCGAAGCGGGCGGCCTGCTCGGCGACGAGCTCGCGGTTGGTGCCGGCGGTGAGGCCGACGACCTCGAAGCGGTCGGGGTTGCGGGCGACGACGTCGAGGGCCTGGGTGCCGATCGAGCCCGTGCTGCCGAGGACGACGATGCGGCGCCGTCCGGTCGGGCCGGTCGGGCCGGTCGCGTCGGTCGGGCCGGTCGCGTCGGCCGGGCCGGTCGCGTCGGCCGGGCCGGTCGCGTCGGCCGGGCCGGTCGCGTCGGCCGGGCCGGTCGCGTCGGCCGGGCCGGTCGCGTCGGCCGGGCCGGTCGCGTCGGCCGGGCCGGTCGCGTCGGCCGGGCCGGTCGGGCTGGTCGGGCTGGTCGCGTCGGCCGGGCCGGTCGGCGTCATGGTCAGCCCTTGGCCAGGAGGTCGACGACGAAGACGAGCGAGGCATCCTTCGGGATGTTCGAGCCCTCGGGCGGGTTCGAGCCGTAGGCGTCCTCGGCCGTCGTCACGATGAGGACCTGCGAGCCGATCTTCTGCCCGACGAGGCCGGTGACGAAGCCCTTGATGAGCGAGCCCTCGGAAACCGTGAAGGTGGTGGGGGCGCCCTTCGACCACGAGGAGTCGAACTCCTTGCCGCCGTCGAGCGTCACGCCCTTGTACTGCACCAGGACGCTGTCCCCGTCGGCCACGGTGTCACCGTCGCCCTGCTTGAGGACCTCGACCTCGGTCTTCGCGGGGGCGGTCTCGCCGGCGGGGATCGTGATCTCCGGCTCGCCGTCCGCCTTGTCCCTGACCGTGGGCAGTGCGGGGTTCTGCTCCTGCGGGGTGCCGGTCGCCTTCGTCGGGGTCTTCGCGAGCACGTCCGCGACGACGACGATGTCGCCGCTCGTGGTGAAGCCGAGCGCCGAGGACGCACCGACCGCCGCGACCCGGTCGCCGACCTTGGTGCAGGCGAGCAGGGCACCGAAGCCGGTGCCGCCCACCGACAGGACCTGCGGGTTGCCCTGGTCGAAGCCGACCGCGCCGAGCTTCGAGGCGTCCTTCGCCTGGTACACGGCGTAGGAGACCTGCGCGAACTCGCCGTCCTTGAGCGCGGCACCGTCGCCCTGCACGACCGTGGAGGCCTGCGGCGTCTTCGCGCTGATGCCCTTGTCGAACCTGACCGTCGGGGCCTCCTTGCCGCCGAACGCACCGCTGACCTCGATGCTCTTCGACGCCGAACCCGGCTTCGGGCAGGCGGAGATCGGCGTGGCCGACGCGCTCGAGGACGCGCTCGGCGAGGCCGACGCGTCACCCGACCCCGAACCGGAGCAGGCGGCGAGTCCCAGCACGACGGCGGGGACGAGGGCGATCGGGAGCAGGCGGAGACGCTTCACGGGGACCTAGTGTGCCGTACGGACCTTGGTGACCGGCGCGTGGTGGACGGGGAACGCCACGGAGCGGGCGATGAAGCAGAGTTCGTTCGCGCGGGCGTGCGCCGCGTCGGCGTCGGCGACGCGGTCCGGTTCGGCGATCGTGACCACCGGGTGCAGGTGGACGGCGGTGACCTCGCCGGTGCCGTCACGGTGGACGTCGAGCGACGCCGTCGCGGTGTCGGTGTAGTCGAGGACGGTGAAGCCCTGCTGCACGGCGACGTACAGGTAGCTCATCATGTGGCACTGCGCGAGGGCGCCGAGCAGCATCTCCTCGGGGTTCCACCGGTCCGCGTCGCCACGGAACGTCGGGTCGGCCGATCCCGGGATGGACGGCTTCCCCGCGGCGGTGACGTGGTGGTCGCGGCCGTAGTCGCGGTAGCCGCTCGTCCCGGTGCCGCGGTTGCCGGTCCAGTTGACGGAGACCTCGTAGGAGTGGTCGCTCACGGTGGCCCTTCGTCGGTGTCGGTACGCTGGCGGCATGACGGTGAGCACCGATGTCCGCACTGATCGCCATCCTCTCACCGCCGACGGTTCCGTCGAGCTCGCGGTGCTCGACCGCAACGGCTTCGATGAGAGCCGGCACGTGGGTGCCGGTGTCGTCGTCGGTGCCGACGGTCGGGTGCTCGACGCGGTCGGCGACGTGACGGCGAGCATCTACCCCCGGTCGACGATGAAGCCGTTCCAGGCGCTGGCCATCCGCCGAGCCGGGGCGTCCTTCAGCGACGAGGAACTCGTGCTCACCACGGCGAGCCACGCCGGCACGGCCCCGCACCAGGCCCTCGCCCTGCACATGCTCGAGTCCTTCGACCACACCGAGGCCGACCTGGGCTGCCCGCCGGACATGCCGTTCGACCGGGCGACGGCCCGCACGATGGCAGAGCCCCGGCGCCTGGCGATGAACTGCTCGGGGAAGCACGCGGGCATGCTCGCCGCCTGCCGGGTGAACGGCTGGGACGAGGCCACCTACCTGGACATGGCCCACCCGCTGCAGCAGCGCGTCCGTGACACCGTCGAGGAGTTCACGCGGGAGACGGTCGACCTGGTCGGCACGGACGGGTGTGGCGCCCCGGTGTTCCCCCTGACCCTGACCGGTCTCGCCCGCGGCTTCGCGGGAGTCGTCGCTCGAGCGGACGCGGACTCTGCCGCGCTCGTCGACGCGGTCCTGCACCACCCGTGGGCGATCGACGGCGTCGGGCGGGCCAACACCGTCACGATCGAGCGCCTGCAGGTCCTCGCGAAGTTCGGTGCCGAGGGCGTCATGGTGATGGGTCTGCCCGGAGGCGCGGCCGTCGCCGTGAAGACGCTCGACGGCTCCCAGCGCGCCGGGACCCTCGCGGCGCTGACGCTCCTGCAGCGGAACGGGCACGTCGACGCAGAGGGCGTCGCGGACGTCCTGCGTGCGACGGGCGAGCAGGTGCTCGGCGGCGGAGTGCCCGTCGGCGCGGTGCGGGTCGGCGCCGGCCTGCGCTGAACCCGGCGTCGTCACAGCGTCGGCAACGCGGGGTCGAGCGCGCGTGAGCGATGGTCCTGCACCCGTCGCACGGAGCATCCGTAGCGGGTGACCTCGACGACGGTGTCCCACGCCCGGGGCTGCATCCGCTCGCTCGGGACGAGCACGATCGTCGTCCGGATGCGCTCGTCCGCATCGGACAGGACGGCCACCGCCGTCTCCGCGGGGAGGGACACGCCTGCCGGCGCGCCGTCGAGCGCGGCGACCGGCGGCCGAGCGTCGACGAGGTCATCGGCGAGAGCCGTCCGGACGTCGCCCCCGAGGATCGCCGTCGCCGTCCCGGTCGCGGTCGTGGTCGCGGTCGCGGTCGTGGTCGCACGGAGCAGGTCCGCGAGTTCGACGAACACCGCGAGTGCGAGGGCGCCGGTGCCGACCACCACGAGGTGCGTCGGACGCCCAGGTGTGCCGAGTTCGTGACCGATCGGCTCGCCGTCGTCGTCGTGCCCGAGGAGCAGGTCCGGCCGGCGGGACTGCGCCTGGGGGGCCGGACGGTCGTCGCTAGTTCCCGGGTCGAGATGCCTCCGCGTCGACTCCGGTTCAGGCTCGTCCGGCGTCGTCCGCAGCGACCGGGTCGCCGCACGGTCGAGCAGGGCGCAGCAGCTGGACGCACCGAACAGGACGGCCCTCGCGGGTCCGTCGAGCGCGAGGAGCACCGCGGCGAGCCCGAGCAGCACGGCGGTGCCGACGAGGGCGGTTCGAGCGACGAGGAGGGACACGCCGGTCAGTCCAGCAGAGGGACGACCTGCCCATGGAGGGAGCCGCCCGTCCTGTGGAGGGCGATGCGCTGTTCCTCCGTTGTGGAGGAGGAACAGCGCACGGTCACTGCACCAGGAAGAACTGCTCGCCGATGTCCACGCGGGCCCCGCGCTCCACGCGGTAACGTCGCCCCGGCTCGCAGCGGCGGATCGAGCCGTCGATGTGCCGGATGACCGTGCCGTTGCCCGAGAACCGGTCGGAGACCCAGAGGTCGTCGCCGTCCCGACCGAGCTCGAGGTGGGTCTTCGAGACGGACTTCCCCGGGTCGTGGACGGTCACGAGGTCGTCGAACCGCTCCCCCGGCTGCGGCCGCGGCAGGCGACCGAGCAGCCCGGTACCGTGCACCTCGACGCGCTCCCCGGTGCTGCAGTGCAGGACGAAGGGGTCCCGGCCGGTGTCCTTCGTGACGATCCGGGTCGCTTCGACGTCCTCGTCCAGGTCATCCGCACTCGACGGAGCCGTCGCCGACCCCGTGGGCGGCAGCACCGGCCCCGTCGAACCGGGAAGCGGAGGGGCGGTGGGGGCACCCGAGGCCGTGGTCGCGACGTTCGTGACGGGCGGCGCGGTCCACTCGGCTGCGGGTGCGGACGGGACGGTCGGTGAGCCGGGTACCGGCGGGAGCGGCGCGTGGCCGACGGCCTCGGGCGCTCCGCCGAGCGCGCCTGCGCCCGTGTCGTGCTCGTCCGCGCTGGGCGCGCTCACGTCGGCGGCGTGCTCGTCGGCGTCAGCGTTCATGTCCGTGTCGTGCTCGGTCGCGTCGTCCCCGTCCGCACCGTGCTCGTCCGCGGCGCTCGCGTCGCTCGCATCAGCGTCGGCGGCGGTCGCGTCGTCGCCGCGACTGTCCTGGTCGCCGTCGTCCACCGCGTCGGCTGCGACGAGCGCTTGGTCGTCGGCAGCCCAGTCCGGGCGGGCGATCGGCAGCGGGACGACGGGTCCGGTGAACGCTGCGGTCACCGCGGGACGCACGGCTCCGCATTCGGCGCAGAAGATGTCGTCGGGCTCGAGCGTGTGTCCGCAGACGTGACAGGTCGCGGATCCGCTCCCGGGGGTCACGAGCGGTGTCGGGCGCGAGGGGCGCCGGTCGACGAGGGGCTCGACGACGGCGGTGTCGTTCTCCTGGGGTCGTGCCATGTCCCGGGCGGTGTCGGTCCGCGCGACGTCGGGGACGTCGGTCGGGGTCTCCTCAGCGGCCGGCGGACGGCCGACCCACCACGACGGACGGGAGGGCGCGACCGGGGCCGACTGCGTCGGCGGCTGCCAGACCGGGGTGGTGGGCGGCTCGGGCACGTCGACCGGGTCCGTCTGCTCGGCCGGTCGCTCACGGGGAGCCGCGGGACGCGTCCACTCGGCGTCGGCACCGTCCGGTACCGAGGACGACGGGTACTGCTCCGGGTCGAGGGGCGGCTCCGGCTGCGCGGTCGGAGCGCCCGTCGCGGGGACGTGGACGCCGGAGACCGCACCGTGCGCGTGCGTCCGTGCACCACGCGAATCGGCCCCGCGCGGATCGGCACCACGCTGGTCGATGCCGTGCGGTGCGGCGGGGGCGGCGGTCGGGTTCGGGTCTGAGCCGGTCAGCCAGGCCCGGGTCGCGGGGTCCAGGGTCGCCTCGGGCAACCACGCCTCGGTGGCCGGGTCGGGGCGACGGCCCTGCGGATCCGGCTGCTGCAGCGGCGGCGGTGTCGTCTGGTCGTTCCGGGCTGCCGGCGCGGGACGACGGTTCGCCGCGACGTTCACCGATCGCCCGCACTCACCGCAGAAGATCGCCCCCTCGGGGAGCATCGACCCGCAGTGTTCGCATCTGATCACGGTTGTTGGTCCTCACTCGGCCGTCCACGACGCTCGCCGGCCTCCGGCCCATCGTAGTCACGCGTGCCCGGACGACCGCGGTGCCACCGGCCGGCCGACGAGACACGTCGGGACCCCGTTCGGGGGCTGCTGCCCGTACGCAGGGACCGGACGGACACCGCCGCACGCCACCGCTGCCGTCGGTTCCGCCCGGTGCGGAGGCTCCGGACCGCTTCCTCGGTCGCCGACCACATCCGGCTCGCGATGCGGTCGTCGGGGTCGTCCGGCCCGAAGACCGCGCGGTCCGCCAGCGCAGCGAGGCCCGTCCCGCCCTCGCCCGGTGCACCGACGACGGCCTCCTTGCGCGTGGCTGCGCGGGTGACGTCGTGCCCTCGGTCGACGAGGGCGTCGCGGTACTCGTCCCAGGCGCCGACGATCCGCCCGCGCGGGGTCGGGGCTCGGCGCCGCCGACGCCGTCGCAGGCGCTTGAGCAGGACGACGACGGCGAACGGCAGGAGCACGAGGGCCGCCAGCGCGAGGACGCCGAGCACCCACGGCAGGGCAGCGAGCAACACTTGCAACCAGAGCGGCTGCACCGGCGGGGTGCTCCGGTCGCTCTGCGGCGGCGCCTGCCGGTCCTGGTCCTGCTGCTCGACCGGCGGCGGCGGGACGACGGTCTCCGGACGCGTGACCGGCTGCGGCGTCTGGTCCTGCTCCTCGGGGATCTCGCGCACGACCGGGTTCGGGTCGAGCATCACCCACCCGTACTGCGCGGTGTCGACCTCGATCCGCGCGGTGACGTCGGAACCGCGGAACGTGGTGGTCCCGCCGGAGCCGCCTGCCGTCTCAGCGGCGTCCCCACCGGCGTCTCCCCCGGCGGTGAAGCCCATCACCACCCGTGCCGGGAAACCGAGCTCGCGCGCCATCAGGGCGGCCGTGACGGCGTACTGCTCCTGGTCGCCGATCATGAGCGGGGACGTCAGGAGTTCCTGGATGCGGTCCGCCCCGTGACCCGAGCGGCTGGCGCGGTCGTCGCCGACGCCGTGGCTCACGTAGCCCGTCCGCTTGAGGTCCTGCACCGCAGCCAGGAGCTTCGCGCCGTCGGAGCCCGCGTCGGCGGTCGTCGCCTCGACCCGCTCGCGGACCGCGTCCGGCACGCCGGACGGCGTCGGGACGGAGGCGGTGCCCGGTCGGGCGTCGGCGAGCTGGGCGTCCGTCGGCTGGTCCGGGACGACGGCGTCGAGCTGGTAGCGGGTGCGGTCGCCCACCCCGCTCACCACCGCTCCGGTGCTGGTGGTGCGGTTGTAGAAGAACGCACCGCGTTCGGAGCCCGCGTCGCCGCCCTGGAACGTCACCGAACGGAGGGCGCCGACGGTCGGCAGCCACACGCCCCGGTACCCGTCGACCCGCACGTCGACGCGGACGTCGGTGCCGGACACGCCGCGCACGTCGACGCTCGTCGGCACGCGCTCGAAGGTGCCGGACGCCGACGCCCCGTCGTCGCCGCCGACGCGGTACACGACCCCGTCGTACGTGTCGAGGGTCGCGATCCGGACGAACCCGCCCGCGGGCAGACCCGTCACCGTCAGCTGTGGTGCATCGGCGGCGCCGAACTCCTCGTACGCGCGGAACCCGCTCAGCGGACTCACGTGGTCCCGTGGGTCGAAGGGCTTCACGACGTCGCTGCGGGCGACCGTCCGGTCCGCGGCCGGTGGCACGACGAGTCCGAGTCCGGTCGCCACGACCCCGGCCGCGACGATCGTGCCGGTCCCGACGAGCGCGGGTCGGAGCACCGAACGCCAGACCGGCACCCGCGCCCCGACGGTGCGCGACACGGCCGCGGCGCGACGGACGTACCGCACCGTCAGCGCCCAGACGAGTGCGATCCCGCCGAGCAGGACCGCACTCGCCACGGACACGTCGAGTCGCGTCGGACCGACGACGACGCCGGCGGCGAAGAGGACGAGAGCCGGGATGCTCGCGAGTTCCGGACGGGAGGCACGGGTCGCCACGCTCACGGCCGTCACCGTCGCGACGAGGAGCGTGACGAAGAAGGGGACGAGCAGCGACTCGTAGGACCCGACCGGCAGGCTGATGGTCACCAGACGCTTCCAGTCGAGTGCGACACCGGCCGCGAGGTCCACCAGACCGGGTCCGGTCGGCAGCAGACCGGCCGCCTCGGACGGCACGGCAGCGGGGACGCCAGTCGCGGCGAAGGCCGCAGCGGTGGCGACGCCGACGACGAGGGCGGGCAGGCGGAGCGCCGCCCCCGCGAGGGCGACCACCGAGCCGGCGACCACCGCGGTGACGGCAGCGGCGACCATGGACCCGTCGCGGTAGACCGGCCACCACGACACGCTGCCGACCGCGAGCAGGAGCCAGACCACGAGCGTGCCGCCGACCAGGCGCAGCGGTTCGCGACGCGCGTCCCGACGCCGGGCTGCACGCCGTGCGTCGGCCCGCGTCCCGGTCACGGCGCTCACGCGGCGGCCGCCTGCCGGTGCAGGGCGGTGCGGAGGTCGTCCAGGTAGCCGATCGTCACGACGGTCAGACCGGCGACGCGGAGGAACCGGGGCTGGGCCTCCGGTTCGCAGATCACGGCGACCACCTCGACGCCGACCGGGAAGCGCGTCGCTGCGAGGCGGAGGGCGGGCAGGCCGACCGTGGAGCCGACGACGAGGAACGCGACGGAGATCCCGGTGGTCTCGACCCCCACGATGCGCGACACCTCGGCCACGGGCAGGCACGAGTCGGCGAGCCCGACCGTCGCGAAGGCGTCGAGCAGTCGGGTGGGCGTCACCGTGGGCAGTGGCTGGACGGCGTAGACGGCGCGCTTGGCGTACTCCGGGGTCCGCGCGGAGACGACGACGGAGACCTCCCTGCCGTCCCGGACGGCCCGGGTGCCGAGCGACGCGGCGGCGCTCACGGCGAGCTCGAACTCGTCGTCGTCCGCGAACTCGCCGCGTCCGACGCCGAGGGCGACGACGAGGTGGGACCGGCGCGTGTCCTCGAACTGCCGGACCATCAGGGCGCCCGACTTCGCCGTCGACTTCCAGTGGATGGTCCGGGGGTCGTCACCGGGCATGTACTCGCGGATCGCGTGGAAGGCGATGTCCGCCGGCGAGAGGTCGGTGGTCGCCTGTCCCTCGAGGTCCCGGACCAGACCGGTGCTCGTCGAGGGGATCGCGATCGTGCGCGGGTGGACGATGACCTGCTCGCGGGCGGTCCACACGACCTCGCGCCGGACCAGCCCGACGGGGTCGGCACGCACGCCCGTGACGGGTCCGACGTCGAGCACACCGCGTCGGACCGTCGGGACCGGGACGCGCTGCTCGAACGTGCCCCGCGGCGGGATGCCCGGGATCGCGACGTCCACCAGCCCCGGACCGACCGGGACCTCGACCGTGGCGGGCACCGACGGCAGGCGCGCCGGGTTCTCGGCCGTGACCACGACACCGGCCTCGTCCCCCACGGCGACGCGGTGCTGTGGCAGGCGCATCCGGATGAGCAGGCGCGAGCGACCGACGAGGGCGACGGCCGCGACGAGGACCAGGACGGTCCCCGCCCACCCGACCACGACGACCTCGCGCAGCCCGGACCGGTACCCGACGACGAACGCGACCAGCGTGACGGCGGCGACCGCCCATCCCAGGCCGGTGACCACCGAGGAGACCTCTGTCCACCCGCGACGGACGAGCCTCCAGGCCGTGGACCAGGCCTTCGCGAGCCCGACGACCGCGTCGGCGGCGACCCCCTCCCGGTCGCCGACCAGGCGGGTCCGGACGTTCGTCAGCCCGGCGACCGTCCCGGTGCGCTCCGTGACGGTGGCGCCCCGACGTGACCGGGTCGCGGCGCGCCGTGAGCGCGTCGCGGCGGACCGACGATCGTTCACGAGACCGCCCGGTCGCTCGGCGGCGGCGTCTCGACGAGGAGCTGCGCAACGACGCTCGTCGTGCTGACCCCGTCGAACTCGGCTTCGGCGTCGAGGACCAGCCGGTGCGCGAGCACCGGGACGGCGAGTGCCTTGACGTCGTCGGGGGTGACGTAGTGGCGGCCGTTGAGCGCGGCGAGGACGCGCGACGCACGGACGAGGCCCATGGCACCGCGCACGCTCACACCGAGGCGGACCTCGTTCGCGGAGCGCGTGGCGTCCACCAGGCGCGCCACGTAGTCGGCGATCGTCGGGTCGACGTGCACCGTCCGGGCGAGGGCGGCCATCTCGGTGATCGTCGCAGCCGGCACGACGGCGGCGAGCGGCACCGAGGCCGACGGCGCGGACGAGGTCTCGAGGATCCGGACCGTCGCGGCGTGGTCCGGGTACCCGATCGAGGTCTTCAAGAGGAAGCGGTCGAGCTGCGCCTCGGGCAGGCGGTACGTGCCGGCCTGCTCGACGGGGTTCTGCGTCGCGATGACCATGAAGGGTGCGGCGAGGCGGTGGTTCACGCCGTCGACCGTGACCGCCGACTCCTCCATCGCCTCGAGCAGGGCGGACTGGGTCTTCGGACTGGCACGGTTGATCTCGTCGGCGAGCACGATGTTCGCGAACACCGGGCCGCGGTGGAAGTCGAACTCCTGGGATCGCTGGTCGTAGACGCTGATCCCGGTGATGTCACCCGGGAGCAGGTCCGGCGTGAACTGGATGCGGTTCGTCGACCCCTGCACGCTCTGCGCCATCGCGCGGGCGAGGCTCGTCTTGCCCGTGCCCGGGACGTCCTCGAGCAGCAGGTGTCCCTCGCTGAGCATCGCGGTGACGGCCAGACGGATCACGAACGTCTTCCCGAGGAGCACCTGCTCGACGTTGGTCACGATGCGGCCGGCGACGTCGGCGAACCAGGTGGCCTGCTCGGGGGTCATGCTCATGCGGGAGGGTCCTCGTTCTCGGGGATGCGGTGTCAGCAGCGTACGGGGAGCGGGGCGCGGCCCGGGGTCACCCGGCCGCGGGTGTGGAGGGATCGGTGCTCGGCGCCTGGTCGATCTGTCGAGTGACGCCCTCGGGGTCCTGGACGCCGTTCACCGTCGCCCGGACCCAGATTGTCGCGTAGCCCGACGGCACGGCGTCCGAGGTCGTCCAGGCTGCCCCGGTCGCCGGGTTGGTCGTCGAGCACAGCAGGTGCGGCGCGATCCGGCAGTACTGGACGTCGTAGGCGCTCGGCTGGAACCGGCCGTTGTTCGCCGGTGGGTTGATGACCGGCGCCTGTCCCTCGGTCGCGACGGAGACGCTCGCCCTTGTCGTGAACGCGGTCGCGGTGGACGCGCTGCTCGATGCGCAGTAGTCACCGTCGACGGCGCAGGACGTGAACACCACGCTGCTGTCGACCCCGTAGCCGGCCCCCGCGCCGATCGAGGCAGAGCCTGAGAACCGCTGCGGCGCCCCGCCGTTAACCGAGTAGTACAGGTACGGCGACGTCGGCGTGGCCTGCACGGTCAGGTCGACGTTCCCGTCGCTGTCGACGTCGTCGGTCGTGACCGATCCGCTCGGAGCGTCGGGGGTCTCGTAGCCCTGGACGCTCGCGGCTTGCGACGCGGAACAGAACGATCCGTTGTCGGCGTACGCCACGTAGCGGAACTGGGTCGAGATCCGGTCCGTGGCGGAGGCCGCGTTCCAGACCTGCACCGCTCCGCTCGTCGAGCAGCCGTTCGGGATCGGGGTGCTCACCGCGAACTTGGCGATCTTCCAGTTCTGGCTGCCACCGCCACCCCAGTCGCCCTCGGACGCCTGCAGCGACACCGCTGTCGAGGTGCCGTCCTTCTGGCCGGTCGCGTTCAGGCTCGGCGTCCCGGGGACGCCCACCGCGGTCCCGGACGCCCGCGCCTGGTTCCACTCCACGACCGAACCGTCACGGTCCGCGGCGTTCCGCGCCGAGACCTGCACGTCGTACGACTGCCCGCTCTGCGCGCCCGAGAACGAGGTCGACGTCGACGTCCCCGTGCTGCGGGTCGTCGTGAGGCCGGGGCCGGAGATCGTCACGACGTAGTTCGACACCGGGGTGCCGCCGTTCGGTGCGGGCACCGCGTCCCACCGCACGTCGAGCTGGTTCGGCGTGTCCTGGCTCGCCGTCACCGAGAGGCCCTTCGGCGCGGCCGGCACGAAGTCCGCACTGATCGGCGCCGAGGACGCCGACGCGACGGAGTCCCCGATCGCGTTCGTCGCGACGACGGTGAAGCGGTACGAAGCGGACGGGTCGAGACCGGTCACGGTGCAGACGGTCGACGTGCCGCAGTCCTTCGCGACCCCGTTGGTGCCCTGCACGCGGTACCCGGTGATCGGCGAGTTGTTCGCCTGCGGGGTGGACCACGCGAGGGTGACCTGTCCGCCCTGGTTCGACCCGGTGCGGCTCGGGGCGCCGGGTGCGTCCGGGACGTCCTGGACCGAGATCGTCACGTCGCCCCAGACGTACCGGTCGGGGTCGTTCGTCGCGTCGGCGACCTGGTACTGCAGGTGAGCGTCGACCGGCTGCGCACCGTCCGCGACGGACACCTGGAGTCGCGAGCGGTCGCTGCTCGGCGTCACCGAGACCCCGGCGGGCAGACCGCCGCCGAGACCACGGATCGCGACGACGCGGAGCGCCTCGTCCGGGAACGGGTTCGTCGGTTGGTCGTTCGACAGGACGTCGATGGTCGTCGTTGCACCGCGCTTGGTCACGGCCCGGTCGGCCCCCGGTTGCACGAGCGGCCGGGTGGAGCCGACGACGTCGACCGTCACGCTGCCGGCACGTCCGGCGTTCGCCGCGTCCGCGACGCCGATGCCGATCGACGCCGTCGTGTCCTTCGGCGCCGTGTCGGCGACCGAGATGCGGAGCTGCTGCCCGTCGATCGTCGCGGTCGTCCCGGACCCCGGTCGGCTCACCACGCTGTAGCGCAGCTCGGGGAGGTCGGCGGGGTACGGGTAGTCGGTGAGCTTCGTGAGGTCGATCGTCCGGGTGTCACCCGGTTGCATGTCGACCGTCGAACCCGTGAACGCCGGGGGTTGGTTCGCCCGCGGGGTCACCTTGATCGGCAGGACGAGCGTCGCGACGCGTCCCTTGCCCCCGTTCGCGCTCGAGCCGTCGGTGACCTCGAAGGAGATCGAGGCGTTGCCGTAGTAGAGCTTCGACGACGTGAACTGGAGCGTCGAGCGGTCCACGACCAGGTCGTCGCCGTTCGCGTGCGTGGCCTTGACCGTCGCGCGGTCGGTGAGCTGCGCGGTCCGGCCGTTCGCCGTCACGACGTACTTCTCGAGCGGGATCCGGACGGTCGCCTCGCTCTTCACGGTGACCACGCCGGCGCTCCGGTCGACCTGGGGCAGGGCGTCGTCGAACCCGGGGACGTGGATGAAGCCGTAGGACACCACGTCGGGGTGGTCCGAGCGCGTGACCGAGAACGGGATCACCTGTGACGCGTCGGTCAGGCGGACGGTGATCCGCCGGTCGGGGGTGGTCTGCGCGGTGTCGCCGTACCCGTCGACCACGCCCACCCGCAGGCGGGAGGTCGATCCCTCGGCGAAGAAGACGTTCCGGAGCACGTCCACGGTCACGCTCTGCCGGTGCAGGATGTCCTGCAGGTCGAGCGTGGTGTCCTCGACCTCGGGCCGGAGCGGCTGGGCGTCCGGGTCGACGGTCACGGTGAGGAACGCCGTGCTCGAGCCGCCGGTGTCGTTCGCGACGGTGTACAGCACCGCGAAGTCACCGCGGTCGGCGGAGCGCGGCGGGGTGACGCGCACCTCGGTCCCGCGGAGCACCTTCGCGGCGACCCCGCTCGCCGTGGGCTCGGCCGCGGTGACCCGGAGCGCGCCGCCCTCGGGGTCGGAGTCGTTCTGCAGCACCCGGACCGTGACGCTGCCGCCGGGGCGGATCGTGACGTGGTCGGCCTGCGCCACCGGGTTCGAGGCCTGCTCCGCCCGCGGCGAGATGCCGACCCGGACGGTCCCGGTCGCACGGGCGCCGAGGGCGTCGACGACCGTGTAGGTGAACTCGTCGGTGCCCGCCGAGTAGTCGCCGGCCTCGTAGGTCAGCGCGTCGGAGGACACGTCGCTGACGGACCCCTTCTCCGGGTTGTCCGCGACACCGACGAGCTGCACGGAGTCACCGTCCGGGTCGATGCCGTTCAACGGGATCGACACCCGCACGGACTGTCCGGCGACGACGCGGGCGGTCACCGTCCGGGGCACGGGCGGGTTGTTCGTCGCCACGTCGCGCTCGCGGACCGATATCGACACGGTGGCGTCGGCGTACTGGCCGTCAGGCCCGGCGACGCGGTACACCGCGGTGTAGTTGCCCGGGGTCTCGGGAGCGAGGTACCGCAACCGGTCCCCCGACACGAACAGCAGGCCACCGTTGCCGGGCACGTTCTGCACGAGTTCGGGCTGCAGCGTGAGCGGCTCGCCCTCCGGCTGCGTGTCGTTGGCGAGGACGTCGATCTCGGCGACGTCCCCGACGCGCACGGTCGCCGTGTCCGCCTGGGCCACGGGCGGCTGGATGCGGTCGGGCTTCGGGATCTCGACCACGGTGACTGTGCCGGTCGCGGTGGCGAGCCCGTTCGACTCGGTGTAACCGAAGGTGACCGGTCCGTCGAGCGGGGCCGTCAGGGTGACCCGGACGGTGTGCTGGTCGAGGACGCTCGCCTGGACGCCGCTGGACCGGTCCGGGGCGTCGAGCGCCGTCACCATGAGCACGCCGCCGGCGGGGTCGATGTCGGTCGCGGTGACGTCGGTGTCCTTCGTCGACAACGTGTTCACGAACACCGTCTTCGGGGTGGTGATCGGCGCGGTCGAGGCGTCCGGCGGCGCCGCGACCGTCACGCGCACGACGCCGCTCGTCGTCTTCGTGCCGTCCGTGACCGTGTACTCGAGCTGGTGGTCCCCGGCCGACGCCCCGACGACCCGGAACGTCCCGGCGTCGTAGGCCGGCGTGACCGTCAGGCCGGCCGACGACGACACGCTGGTCAGCGTGACGGTGCCGTTCCCGCCGCGGACGTGCCGGAGCGGCTGCACCTCGAAGGACTTGCCCGCGTACCCGGTGACCGCGAACGGGTCGGCGAAGAGCGGCACCTGACCGGGGTCCGTGACGTGCACCGTCACCGCGCCGCGGCCGTCGGCGCGGCCGTCGCTCACGACGATCTGGACGGTACGGTCGCCGGTCCGGCCGCTCTGGTTGCGGAAGTCGAGCAGCCCGTCCGGCGTGGTGGACACCCGGTCGCCCTCGGCGGACGCCGACTTCAGGTACACCGGGTCGCCGTCGGGGTCGACCCAGTCGGCGAGCACGTCCGTCACGACGTGGCCGCCGCGGACGACGTCCGCCGACGTGTCGCGCACCTGTCGCGGCGGTTCGTTCTCGGACTCCGGCCGGATGCTGACGCGGACCGTCGCGGACGCCGACCCGCCGTTGCCGTCGGTGATCGTGTAGGGGAACGAGACGGTGCCGCTGGCACCCGCGGCGAGCGTGATCTGAAGCCGCTGGCCGTCGCCGACGATGCGCACCGTCCCGACCCCCGCGTCGATCGTGCCGACCTCGCTGATCACGAGTGGGTCGCCGTTCGGGTCGTAGTCGTTGAGCAGGACCGGGAGGCTCGTGGTGCGTCCCGGACGCGCGCCCAGGTCGTCGTCGACCGCCACCGGCGGCTTCTGGTCCTTGTCGACCTCCGGGTCGTCGGACGACACCTGCTCCTGCCGCTGCTCGTCGTCCCGCTTGACGAGGTCGGCCCAGTTGTCGATGAGCTGACCGCTGCGGTCGATCGCCCACGAGCGCCCGCTGCGCGGGTCGTTCGCGACGACGGTGTCGCCGTTGTGCACGATCTGCAGGTCACTCGCGCCGGCGGTGTCGCTGAGCCGCTGGAGCGCGCGGCCGTCGCACGTGTCGAGCGCCTGTCCGCCGGTCCACGCGGCGTACGTGCACGACCCGACGACCGTCGGCCGTGCGGCGCGGCCGGAGACCTGGAGCGCGGTCTGCTCGACCTGGCCGGAGGCGCCGACGCGGACCATGCCCGCCGTCCCCGCGACGACGACGTCGGCAGCGTCGTCGACGGAGTGCTGCAGCGCCGGTGCGCTGCCGACGCGCTCCCCCAGGTCGACGGTGTCGCCGTCCACCGACAGCGCGCCGCTGGTGCGGTCGAGCACGGCGACGTGGTCGCCGAAGGACGCCACCTGGAAGTCGTGGTCGCGGTCGAACCGGACGTCCCACCGACGGTCCACGGTCAGACCGGTCCCGACGTCGACGAGGGACGCCCGACCGGTCCGCGGCGAGTACACCGCGACGTGCGAGTCGGACGCGTCGAACACCGCGTCCGCGCCGAGCGTGAGGTCGGCCTTGGCGGCAGCGTCGAAGTCGCCGAGCTCCGACGCGGGTGTGGCCCAGAGCTCGCCGGTGTCGCCGTTCCCCACGACGGCGGTGTCCCCGGCGAAGAACACCTGCGGCGCTCCCGCCGGCAGCGTGACCGGGTCGCCGACCGTCGCCGAGGCCACGTCGACCTTCGCGACCGTGCCCTTCGTGCCGTCGACGCTGTACACCTGGCGCCCGCGCTGCAGGACGGACAGGTCGTCGCTGGCCGTCTCGACCGCGGTGTTGAGCTCGAGCACGCCGGTGTTCGCCCGGCCGACCGCCCCGTACTCGGCCGACGGCACCCAGACCGTGCCGTCCCCGAGGTCCACGCGCTGCGTGTGGTAGCCCGTCGAGACCACCGCGGCGGTCGCGACCACGGCGGCTACGACGACCGAGGCGCCGACGCCGACCACGGCGGACCGGTGCTTCGCGAGGAAGGCGCGGATCACTCGGCGCCCCCGACGGTCCCGCACTGCTGCGCACTGGCCGCACCGGTCTTGCCGTCGCGGTTGACCGCCACGGTGATGCACTCCTCGGTACCGGAGGTCCCGGACACGACGAAGGTCGTGCCGGTCTGCTGGCTGGAGGCCCCACCGGAGGTGATGACGTAGGTGTCGCCGGCGCGGAGTCCGGGGTCATCCCAGCTGAACGACACCGCGTCCGCGCCGGCCTCGGCCCGCACGTCCTGCACGACCGGGATCGACCCCGTGCCCAGGCGGGTGACGACGAGCACCGCGACCACGGCGAGGGCCGCCACGACCACGGCGGACAGTGCGGTGGCCCAGACGAGCGTCGACCGGCCACCTCGCCGGGAGCGGGTGGCCGAGCCGGTGCGGTGCAGGGTACCGATGCTCTCGGCCCCGGTCGCCGCCCCGCCCTGGAGCGCCCGACGGGTCCGACGGCGGACCGAGGACCGGCCCGCGGGCTGGAGCTCCCGGACGACCGTGTGGTCGGCGTCGAGCGTGGGCGTCGCAGCGGCCCATGCCTCGACCGCGACGTCGGCGGGCGTCTGCGGGATGCCGAGTTCGGCCTCCACCTCCTGCAGTCCGCGGACGAACTCCATCACGGTCGCCGGACGCGCGGCGGGCTTCCGCGACATCGCGGTGGCGAGCAGCCGCTCGAGCGACGGCGGCGCGTCGGCGCGGCCGGTCGGCTTGACCCCGCCCTTGTCGATGCGCGCCATCAGGTCGGCCGCGCCGTTCTTCCCGCCGCGCACCTCGAACGGACTGCGGCCGGCGAGCAGCGAGTACACGGTGGCGGCGAGGGAGTAGACCTCGGACTGGATCGACCCGCGCGACTCGTCGGCCAGGACCTCCGGCGCGGACCACGGGATCGACATCCCGACCGGTTCGTCCGGGTCGGCGCTCCCGATGCTGGCCGCGATGCCGAAGTCGGACAGGACCGGGTTGCCGTAGGCCGTCCGGAGGATGTTCGACGGCTTGATGTCGCGGTGGAGCACGCCTTCGCGGTGCGCGGTCTCGAGGGCCGACCCGATCCTGACCCCGATCGACAGGACCTCGGACACGGGGATCGCTTCGCGGCGGTAGCGCTCGCTGAGGGACGAGGAGCACAGCTCCATCACGAGGTACGGCCGCCCGTCGGACGCGACGCTCGCCTGGAACACCGTGAGGATCGACGGGTGGGTGCTGAGCCGGGCCATGAGGTTCGCCTCGGCCTGGAACATCTGCCGCACCCGGTCGTCGACGACCTCGTCGAGCAGCACCTTCACGGCGACCTGGCGGCGCGGCATGTCCTGTTCGTAGAGGAACACGTCGGCGAAGCCACCGCTGCCCAGGACGTGCACGGGCGTGGAGCCGGCGATCACGGGCGGGGTGGACGGCAGGCGTCGCGCCATGGTCGCCCTCCCTCTCCCCGGCCGGACGGCCGGCTGTGTCGTCTCGGCCCTGACATCCTACGGACGAGGCACCGACGCCCCGGGCCCGCTGCAGCCCCACAGCACTGACACACGCCCCCACTTCGGGGGTGGCGACCCGGCGGGGACCGGCGACAGTGGTCGGCGCCGGACGTCGGTGTCGGCAGTCAGTGGCGGGGCAGCGTGTCCTCGACGTCCGGATCGGCGGGCGCCTCGTCGACCTGCAGCACCACGACGGTGACGTTGTCCCGCCCACCCGCGACGACGGCGTCGCCGACGAGACGCTCGGCGAGGTCCTGCGCGGCGGGCACCCGGGCCGCGATCCGGCCGATGCCGACGTCCCCGAGCTCCTTGGTCAGCCCGTCGGAGCAGACGATGTAGCGGTCGCCGGCGCGCAGCGGCAGCGTCCACCAGTCCGGCTCCGGCGGCTCGCCGAAGCCGACGGCGCGCGTGATGACGTTGCTGTCCGGGTGCTGCTCGGCGTCCTCGGCGCGCAGGAGCCCCGCGTCGACCATCTCCTGGACGACCGAGTGGTCGACGGTCACCCGACGCAGGGTGCCGTCCTCGATCCGGTAGGTGCGTGAGTCGCCCACGTTGAACACGAGCGCGGCCGGGAGTCCGTGCGACGCGACCAGCGCGACACCCGTCACGGTCGTGCCGGCACCGAGCGCGTTGCCGCCGGCCGCCCGCTCGATGTCCGCGGTCGCGAGCAGGAGCGCGCGCTGGATCTGCTGCCGTGTCGTGAACGGACCGTCGGCGACCTGGTCGAGTCGGCGGACGACCGCGTCGCTCGCCCGGTCCCCCGCGAGGTGCCCGCCCATCCCGTCGGCGACGACGAAGAACGGTGCACCGACGACGTAGCTGTCCTCGTTGTGGTCCCGACGGCGCCCGACGTCGGTGGCGGCGCCCCACGAGAGCGTGAGGGTCGTGCCGGCGGCGCCGGGGACGTCGATGGCGTGCTCGGTGGCTGCTCGGCCGAGTTCGGTCACGGTTTCAGGGTCGCTCTCTGGTCGTCAGGGGAACGGGCGGCGTCGGGCACACCGGCGCCGTCACGGGGTCGGCGCGAACGGGATCCGCGGGAACGGGGTCGGCGGGAACGGTGGGATGCCGTCCGCGGGTCCGACGCGGAGGTGCGGCGACAGGACCTCGATCACGTTGCCGTCACCGATCTCGATGAGCGTACCCGTCAGCACGACGATCGAGGCACCCGACGGCATCCGGAACGGCGCGGCTCCCGCGGGACGGACGACGGTGCCGTTGGTCGAACGGAGGTCCTCGACCACCGCGGCCTCGCCGTCGGCGTGCACGAGCACGTGCGAGGACGACACCTGCCCACTCGGCGACGGCACGGTCACGAGCTCGGGAGTCGGACCGCGCACCACCCGGGGCAGGGTCGGCCGTCGGCCGACCACGACCGGGTGGTCGAGCCGGACGACACGACCGGCCACACGGATCGACGGCAGTCGACGGACCGGTGCGGGATCGGCCGGGAGGATCGTCGCTGCCCCGTCGGACCGGCTCGCGCCCACCGGCGCGCCCGGCCCGGCGACCCGGATGACCGTGTCGTCGTCGGGAGCACCGAACGAGCCGTGCGATCCGGGCTCATCGGCCCGGGGTCGGATGACGGTGTCGTCGTCCGGAGCGACCGCCGGGTCCGCGCCGGTCCGCCCGGGTCGGATCACCGTGTCGTCGAGGTCGTCCTCGTCCGTCCACTGTCGCTGCATCGTCATCCCACCGTAGACGATCCGGTCCGCCCCGTGTGGTCCGTCGACCAGCTCGGCCCGTTGCCGGCGCGGACCGAGCGCGCCACGAGCGCCGCGAGGGGATCGTCGGCCCAGGTGTCGAGCGCGTGTTGTGCGCGCACGAGCGCCCGTGCGGGCGACCCGAGTGCCCACGAGCACCACGCGGCGAGGGCCAGGGCGCCGGCAGCCCCGATCGCGTCGTCCACCCCGCCGGGTCGCTCCGCCCGCCAGTGGCGCCACGCAGAGGCGCAGCGGTCCCCCGCGACCCGCAGCCGGACGCGGTCCGGAGCCGGCCCCGTCCCGGTGAGCGCCGGCGGGGTCGGGTCGCGGAACGGGTCGAACGACCGTACCGAGCGCGGCGTCGGGGTGTCGCGCGCCGCGATGAACGCGACCAGCGCGAAGCGCGTGGCGAGTGCCCCGCAGGCCGTCGTGACGACGACGGCGCGGCGCGGGTCGAGCGCATCCTCCGGATGCTCCGGGGCGACGAGCGCGGCGCAGGCCGCGCGGAGGGTGACGGCGGCCGCGATCTCGCGTGGCCAGCGCACGAAGGTGGACGGGTGGGTGTTCGTCGACGAGGTCATGCACGAGATCGTGACGCGCCACGCGCCTCCAGGCCGACGTCCGCGGCACGTCTGTGGACGGACAGCCGCCGGAGCGCTCCTGTGGAGGATCAGACCGAAGCGGGTTCCAGGCTCTCGGCGACGAGGTCCCAGCCGTCGGCCGTGCGGTCGAACGTCACGCCGTTCGCACGAGCCCACGCGGCGAGGTCGTCGACCGACGCGACCTGCGCCCCCGTCCGACCGAGGAGCGCGACGAGCCGACCCTTCGCGGTCTTGTTCCAGTGGTTCAGCGCCTTGCGTCGTCCGCCGGCGTCGACGCTCACCACGCGCGGAGCGACCGCTCCGGGCACGGGACCGAGCGCGCGGTACCCCTCGGACCGCAGGTCGAGCACGAGCCCGGCGCCGCGGCTGCCGATCGCGCGGGACGACACCTCCGGCCAGTGCCGGGCGAGCCGGAGCGGGCCGAGGCGCGAGTCGTGCGACAACCGGTAGGCGGGGATCTGGTCTCCGGCACCGATCGGGCCGAACATCGCGGACTGCACCACGACGTGGTCCGCCCACCAGCGTCGGGTGGCGTCGTCGGCCGCGTCGGCGGCGAGCGGGTCGTAGAGCACCCCGGTGTACCGCTCGATCGCCGGCAGGGTCGCCGCGGTGTCGAGCTCGAGGTTGCGGAGCCGCTCGGCGATCGACTTCGGGCCGAGCTTCAGGGCCGTCCGTGCCGTGGACTCCTCGGAACTGACGGAACGGGCCGCGGTGATCACCGCGGCCCGTTCGTCGGCCAGTTCCGGGAAGGACAGCGCACGCAGGTCGAGCGTGCGGTCCGTGTCCCCGCCCTCCCGCTTCGTCTCCGAAGGCGGGAGGAGGACGGTCAGTCCGGTCAGGACGCCAGCGCGGCCTGGCGCGCCACGATCGTGACCGTGTCGTGCTCGACCGACAGGAAGCCGTCCTCGGCGTCCGCCGCCACCGTCGAGCCGTCGGCTCGGGTGATGCGGACCTGCCCCTGCGCGAGGGTGGCTAGCAGCGGCTCGTGCCCCGCGAGGATGCCGATCTGGCCCTCGGACGTCCGAGCCACGACCATGGTGGCGTCGCCCGACCAGACCTCGCGGTCGGCCGAGACGACGCTCACGGTGAGTGCCGCCATGTCAGCGGTTCTCCTTCTGGATCTGCGCCCACTTCTCTTCGACGTCGTTGATGCCACCGACGTTGAAGAAGGCCTGGGTCGCGACGTGGTCGAACTCGCCGTCGGCGATCGCGCGGAACGACTCGATGGTGTCCTTCAGCGGGACGGTCGAACCCTCGACACCCGTGAACTTCTTCGCCATGTACGTGTTCTGCGAGAGGAACTGCTGGATCCGACGAGCGCGCTCGACCGTGATCTTGTCCTCCTCGGAGAGCTCGTCGACACCGAGGATCGCGATGATCTCCTGCAGCTCCTTGTTCTTCTGGAGGATCTGCTTGACACGCGTCGCGGTCTCGTAGTGGTCGGCGCCCAGGTACCGGGGGTCCATGATCCGCGACGTCGAGGTCAGCGGGTCGATGGCCGGGTACAGGCCCTGCGACGCGATCTCACGCGAGAGCTCGGTCGTGGCGTCGAGGTGCGCGAACGTGGTCGCCGGCGCCGGGTCGGTGTAGTCGTCGGCCGGCACGTAGATCGCCTGCAGCGAGGTGATCGAGTGACCACGCGTCGAGGTGATGCGCTCCTGGAGCACACCCATCTCGTCGGCGAGGTTCGGCTGGTAGCCCACCGCGGACGGCATGCGACCGAGCAGCGTGGAGACCTCGGAACCGGCCTGCGTGAAGCGGAAGATGTTGTCGATGAAGAGGAGCACGTCCTGCTTCTGGACGTCGCGGAAGTACTCAGCCATCGTCAGCGCCGACAGGGCCACGCGCAGGCGCGTTCCCGGCGGCTCGTCCATCTGGCCGAACACGAGGGCGGTCTTGTCGAAGACACCGGCCTCTTCCATCTCACCGATGAGGTCGTTGCCCTCACGGGTGCGCTCACCGACACCGGCGAACACCGAGACACCACCGTGGTCCTGCGCGACGCGCTGGATCATCTCCTGGATGAGGACCGTCTTGCCGACGCCCGCGCCACCGAAGAGGCCGATCTTGCCACCCTGCACGTACGGCGTGAGGAGGTCGATCGACTTGATGCCGGTCTCGAACATGGTGGTCTTCGACTCGAGCTGGTCGAAGGCCGGGGCCTTGCGGTGGATCGGCCAACGCTCGGTGATCTCGAGCGCCTCGTCGGTGTTGAGCACGTTGCCCAGCACGTCGAAGACCTTGCCCTTGGTGACGTCGCCGACGGGGACCGAGATCGGGGCGCCCGAGTCACGGACCTCCTGACCGCGGACGAGACCGTCGGTCGGCTTCAGCGAGATGGCGCGGACCAGGTCGTCGCCGAGGTGCTGCGCGACCTCGAGGCCGATCTCCTGCGAGTCGTCACCGATGGTGACTGTCGTGTGCAGGAGGTTGTAGATGTCGGGGATGGCGTCGTGCGGGAACTCGATGTCGACGACGGGACCCGTGACACGGGCGATCCGTCCGACACCGGGCGCCGACGACGTCTCGACCGCGGTGGTGGCGGTGTCGGTCATGGCGTGTGCCTTCCTGAGGGGTGGTGTCTGTCCGCGGGCGTCCGCGGACTACTTCTTCTTCGACGAGAGGGCGTCGGCGCCGCCGACGATCTCGGAGATCTGCTGGGTGATCTCGGCCTGACGCGCGTTGTTCGCGAGCCGGGTGAACTCGTTGATGAGCGAGTCGGCGTTGTCGCTCGCGGACTTCATGGCCTTTTGGCGGGCGGCGTGCTCGGAAGCGGCCGACTGCAGCATGGCGTTGAAGATGCGGCTCTCGATGTAGACCGGGAGCAGCGCGTCGAGCACCGCGTCGGCGTCCGGCTCGAACTCGTAGAGCGGGAGCGGCTCGTCGTTCGACGGCGCCTCGACCCCCTCGACGACCTCGAGCGGCAGCAGACGCACGACCTGGGGCTCCTGCGTGGCGAGGCTCAGGAAGCGGTTGAACACGATGTGGATCTCGTCCACACCGCCCTCCGCCGTGTCCTGGAGGAACTTCGACACGACCGCGTCGCCGATCTCCTTCGCCGTCGAGAACTCCGGCTGGTCGGTGCCGCCGATCCACTGGCGCTCCGACGCACGCTCACGGAACGTGAAGTACCCGACGGCCTTCCGACCGACGAGGTAGAACACCACGTCCTTGCCCTCGCTGCGGAGCAGGGAGGCGAGCTCCTCGCCCTGCTTGAGGACGTTGGAGCTGAACGCGCCGTTGAGGCCGCGGTCGGAGGTGAACAGGACGACCGCCGCACGGGTCGAGGACTCGGGCTCGGTGGTCAGCACGTGGTCGACGTTCGAGAACGTCGCCACGGCCGACACGGCACGCGTCACGGCCCGCGAGTACGGGCCGGACGCGGCCATGCGCGCCTGCGCCTTCTGGATCCGCGACGCCGAGATCAGCTCCATCGCGCGAGTGACCTTCTTCGTGGTCTTCGCCGACTTGATGCGCTGTCGGTAGACCCGGACCTGTGCCGCCATCTAGCGACGACCCTTGACGATCTGCTCCTGGTCGACGTCCTCGGCCTGCGCCGCGTCGAACTGCTCCGAGCCGAGCGTCTTGCCGTCGCTCGTCTGGAAGCCCTTCTTGAAGGCGTCGATCTCGCGGTCCATCGCGGCGACGGTGTCGTCGCTGAGCTGGTTGGTCTCGCGGAGCGTCGTCAGGACGTCCGAGTTGCGGCGGAGGTGCTCGAGCAGCTCCGACTCGAAGCGGAGCACGTCGGAGACGGGCACCTCGTCGAGCTTGCCGTTCGTGCCGGCCCAGATCGAGACGACCTGCTCCTCGACCGGGTACGGCGAGTACTGCGGCTGCTTGAGGAGCTCGGTCAGACGCGCACCACGGTCGAGCTGACGACGCGACGCCTGGTCGAGGTCGGACGCGAACATCGCGAACGCCTCGAGCGAGCGGTACTGCGCGAGCTCGAGCTTGAGCGTGCCGGAGACCTTCTTGATCGACTTCACCTGGGCGTCACCACCGACGCGCGACACCGAGATGCCCACGTCGACGGCCGGACGCTGGTTCGCGTTGAACAGGTCCGACTGCAGGAAGATCTGGCCGTCGGTGATCGAGATCACGTTGGTCGGGATGTACGCCGAGACGTCGTTCGCCTTGGTCTCGATGATCGGGAGACCCGTCATCGAACCGGCGCCGAGGTCGTCGGACAGCTTCGCGCAACGCTCCAGCAGACGGGAGTGCAGGTAGAAGACGTCACCCGGGTAGGCCTCGCGGCCCGGCGGACGACGGAGGAGGAGGGACACGGCGCGGTAGGCCTCGGCCTGCTTCGACAGGTCGTCGAAGATGATCAGGACGTGCTTGCCGCCGTACATCCAGTGCTGGCCGATGGCCGAACCGGTGTAGGGGGCGAGGTACTTGAAGCCGGCCGGGTCGGAGGCCGGAGCGGCGACGATGGTGGTGTACTCCATCGCGCCGGCGTCCTCGAGCGCACCCTTGACGGAGGCGATCGTGGAGCCCTTCTGACCGATCGCGACGTAGATGCAGCGGACCTGCTTCTCGACGTCGCCGGACTCCCAGTTGGCCTTCTGGTTGATGATCGTGTCGATCGCGATCGCCGTCTTGCCGGTCTGGCGGTCGCCGATGATCAGCTGACGCTGACCGCGGCCGACCGGGATCATGGCGTCGATCGCCTTGATGCCGGTCTGGAGCGGCTCGTGGACCGACTTGCGGGACATGACTCCAGGGGCCTGGAGCTCGAGGGCACGACGGCCCTCGGCCTGGATCTCGCCGAGACCGTCGATCGGGTTGCCGAGCGGGTCGACCACGCGACCGAGGAAGCCGTCGCCGACGGGGGCGGACAGGACCTCACCCGTGCGGGTGACCTCCTGGCCCTCCTCGATGCCGGCGAACTCGCCGAGCACGATGGCGCCGATCTCGTCCTCGTCGAGGTTCTGCGCGAGACCCAGGGTCCCGTCCTCGAAGCGGATGAGCTCGTTCGCCATGACGCCGGGGAGGCCCTCGACGTGCGCGATGCCGTCGCCCGCGTCGGTGACGTGCCCGACCTCGGCCGTGGAGGCCTTCGTCGGCTCGTAGTTCGAGACGAAGTCCTTCAGGGCATCACGGATCTCATCGGGGCTGATGGTGATGTCTGCCATGGGATTTTCCTTGTTGGTTTCCGGGGCCCTTCGGCTCCGAGAGGGTGACGCTGCCTGACTCGGCAGTTCCCGTTGTGGACTTGGGTGGGGCGGCTTCGACCGTACGCTCAGCCGGCGAGCTGGAGCCGGAGCTCCGACAGGCGCGTGGACACCGTGCCGTCGATGACGTCGCCACCGACCTGCACGCGGACCCCGCCGACGACCGCGGGGTCGACGACGTGGTTGACGCTGATGTCCTTGCCGTACCGCTCGGCGAGACCCCGGGCGACGCGAGCCGCCTGGCCGTCCGAGAGCGGGGACGCGGTGATGACCGTCGCGACGAGCTTGCCCGCCTGGTCGGCCACGATGCGCGAGGCGTCGCGGACGAGCTCACCGATGCGGCGGCCACGCGGCTGCTGCACGAGGTGGGCGACGATCGCGGTCGTCTGCGCCGAGGCCTTCGACCCGATCAGACGCTCGACGAGCGCGGCCTTCTCCGCCGGGCTGCCGAGCTTCGTGCCGAGTGCGAGCTCGAGCGACGCGTCCGAACGGACGGCGGTCTCGAACGCGAACAGCTCGGCCTCGATCGAGGTGTCCGACGACGCGGTGGCCGCGACGGCGCGGATGCCCGCGTCCTCGATGCCGGCGAGCAGGTCCTGCTGCGAGGACCAGCGCGAGCCGGCCACGGCGGTCAGGACCGCACGCGTCGCGTCGGACTGGCCGGCGAAGACGCGGTCGATGAGGACCTTCTTGCCGACGACGTCCGCCGTCGGGTCCGAGAGCAGTCCGAGCAGCTGGGGCGCACCGGCGATCGCACGCCCGGAGGCGAGGATCTCGACACCCGCGCCGAGGTCGACCGACCCGCCGAGGTCGGCGAGCACCGCCCTCGTCGACGTGAGTGCTTCCCTGGTGGCGCTGCGCATGCTCAGCGCTCCCCGGCCGACTGGCCCTGCGATGCCTCGAGGTCGGCGAGGAAGCGGTCCACGACCGCGGCCGACTTCGCGTCGTCGCGGAGCGACTCGCCGATCACACCGGAGGCGAGGTCGAGGGCGAGGGTGCCCACCTCGCTCCGCAGCGACTGGAGCGCGCTCTGCCGCTCGGCCTCGATCTGCGCCTGGGCGTTGGCGGTGATGCGTGCCGCATCCGCCTGTGCCTGCTCGCGGACCTCGTTGCCGATCGCGGTCGCGTCGGCACGGGCCTGCTCGCGGATCCGCGAGGCTTCGGCACGCGCGTCGGCGAGCTGCTTGTTGTACTCCTCGAGCGCGGCCGCGGCCTGCTCCTGAGCGGCTTCCGCCTTCTTGATGCCACCCTCGATGGCCTCGGTGCGCTCATCGAGCATCTTCGTGATGCGCGGCGTCACGACGCGCCACATCACGATGAAGATGATGACGAAGGCCACCGCGGACCACACGATGTCGTACACCGGCGGGATCAGCGGATTGTGGGTCTCCTCCGCCGCGATGATGAGTGCAGTCTGCATCGAGAAGCCTTACGCAGTGAAGATGAAGTACGTGGCGATGCCGATGAAGGCCAGGGCCTCCGTGAAGGCGATACCGATGTACATGAGGGTCGTCAGACGGCCCTGGAGCTCAGGCTGGCGAGCGACGGACTCGATCGTCTTGCCGACGACGATGCCCACGCCGATGGCCGGACCGATCGCGGCGAGGCCGTAGCCAACCGTTGCGATGTTGCCGTTGATCTCCGCGAGAACGGTCGTTGCGTCCACGTGTTTTCCTTTCGAGTGCGGCCCGACGGATGTCGTGCCGTATGGGGGTCAGTAGGTCAGTGCTCGTCAGCCAGCGCGAGCTGGATGTACACAGCGGTCAGCAGCATGAAGACGTACGCCTGCAGCAGCGCGACGAGGATCTCGAAGAAGCTGAACGCGATGCCGAACGCCAGGGTCCCGATGCCGAACAGCTTGAAGAGGCTGTCGGCGTCGAAGAAGAAGAACCAGGTCGCCGAGAAGAACAGCACCAGGAGGAGGTGGCCGACGACCATGTTCATGAGCAGTCGCAGCGTGAGCGTCACCGGACGGAGCACGAAGGTCGAGACGATCTCGATCGGCGTCACGATGATGTACAGCGGCCACGGCACCCCGGGCGGGAACAGCGCGTTGCGCAGGAACGTGCCCGGGTGCTTGCGGAGACCGGCGTAGATGAAGGCGACGTAGGCGACGATCGCGAGGATCATCGGCATCGCGATGCGGCTGGTCCCGGCGATGTTCATGAACGGGATGAGACCCGTCAGGTTCATGAAGAGCACACCGAAGAAGACCGTGGCGAGGAGCGGCAGGAAGCGCTTGCCGTCCTTCTCACCCAGGTTGTCGAAGGTGTTGCGACGGACGACGTCGAACGCGTACTCGATGAAGGCCTGGCCCCGGTTCGGGACGAGCTTCAGCGCGCGCGTCCCGACGAACGCGAAGACGAGCAGCACGGCCACCGCGAACAAGCGGATGAGGACGATGCGGTCCATCTCGATCGGGGTCCCGGCGAAGAAGATCGGGTCCGGGAAGAACTCGTTGATCGACGGACCATGGAATTCGGCGGCCTTGCTGCTCCCCGCCGCCACGGTGTTGGCCGCAGCGGTGAGGGACAGGGGAAGAGCGTGGGATAGCAGCGCTGTCTCCTGTGTCGGCGCGCGCACGTCATGGCACGCGATGGTGGACTGTGTGGAGGCTCGTCCGCTCCGAGCGAGGCTCCGGACGCGGACTTCGAGAAGCCTATCAGGTGCGAGAGGCTTCCCGGGCTCTCAGGAGCGGGGGGTGTCGTTCCCAGGAGCGGAGCCGTCACCGGGCAGGCTGACGCCGATCGGGATGCGCGCCTTGGCGACCGCGACGACGTCGATCACGAGGGATCCGACGACGCCGACGATGATCACGACCGCGAGCACCGGGAAGTCCACCCACGCCCGGTCACGCAGCGCGATGAGCACCACGAGGAACAGGATGAACTTCAGGATCCAGGTGCCCATCACGATGCCGAAGAAGGCACCGGAGATCATCTGCCCCTTCGACACCCGCAGGGCGACGAGCACGGACAGCGCCGTGAGCCCGAGGAACACCACGCTGAGCACCGCGCCGAGCAGTCCGCCGACCAGGCCTGGCGTGCCGCTCACGACGAGCCCGACGACCCCGCCGACGACCGCCAGTGCGACGGCGAGGAGGCCCGCCCAGAGGAGGATGCGGCGGAAGACCGGCCGGACGTGGTCGAGGGCATTCGGTGCGGTCACGAGGGGTCTCCAGGGATCGATCGGTCGTTGGCGGCGCGGTCGAGGGGGTCGAGGCGGGCGTCCACCACGGGGGACGACCGCGTGGCGGCCTGCGCGGCGAACTCGGCGCGCTTCCGCCCGAGCGGGGCGAACGTGGCGACGGCGCACACGGTGAACCCGACGGCGACGAAGGTCAGCACCCAGTACCAGTCCACGAACAGGAACAGCAGACACCCGAACGCGACGGTCGCGGTCCACGCGTAGAAGATGAGCACCGCGTGGAAGTGCGAGTGCCCCATGTCGAGCAGCCGGTGGTGCAGGTGCTTCCGATCGGCCGAGAACGGCGACTTCCCCGCGCTCAGGCGCCTGGTGACGGCCAGCCCGAAGTCGAGGATCGGCACGATCAGGATCGCGAACGGCAGCAGGATCGGGATGAACGCCGGCAGCAGGGCCTGGCGCGTCTGCACCGCCGCCGGGTCGATGTTGCCCGTCACCGACACCGCGCTCGTGGCCATCAGGAAGCCGACGAGGAGCGCGCCCGCGTCCCCCATGAAGAGCTTCGCGGGGTGCCAGTTCAGGATGAGGAAGCCGAAGCACGCCCCGACGAGCACCGCCGTGAGCAGCGACGGCAGGTTGAAGAAGAACTCCGTCTGGACGACCACGCGGTTGATGAAGAACGTGTACAGGAAGAACACGCCGCCGGCGATGATCGCGACGCCGGCGACCAGGCCGTCCAGCCCGTCGATGAAGTTCACGGCGTTCATCACGAGCACGACCGCGAGCACCGTGAAGATCAGGCTCATGTACGACGAGCCGACGCCGAGCGTGTTGCCGATCGGCAGCGAGACGATCGCCACGCCCTGCCACGCGAGGATGCCGGCCGCGATGATCTGCCCGGCCAGCTTGGTCATCCAGTCCAGGTCCCAGATGTCGTCGGCGACGCCGAGCACGACGATGATCGTCGCCCCGCCGAGTACCGCGAGCACGCGCCCCGGTTCGCTGAACACCAGGCGGAAGTAGTCGGTCCCCGCGATGGACGGGAACAGGAACCACGCAGCGAGCATCGCCACGATCACGCCGATGTACATCGCGATCCCGCCGAGCCGCGGGGTCGGCGTGCGGTGCACGTCGCGCTCGCGGACCTTCGGGTACCAGCCGTACCGCAGGCCGAGCTTCCACACGATCCAGCTCATGCAGAAGCTCACGACCGCGGCGATCGCGCCGGCGAGCAGGTAGTACTTCACGTGAGCAGGTCGGCTCCGACGACCCGGGCGATCTCGTCGTCGGGGATGACGCCGTGCCGCACGATCGTCAGCTTCCCCCCGGTGGACAGCCCGGTCGCGTCGACGATGGTCGATCCGGTGGACGCTGCGACGCCGTCCCGCACGGCGATCGGGCCGCCGTCCAGGTACACCGACACGCTGTCGCCGAGCATCGCCTCGGCCCGGTCGACGTCCATCGCTGCGGGGTCGCCCGTGGAGTTCGCGGAGGACACCGCGAGCGGTCCGACCTCCTGCAGGAGCTCGAGGGCGATCCGCGAGTCGGGCATCCGGAGCGCCACGGTCCCCCGCGTCTCCCCCAGGTCCCAGTCGAGCGACGGCTGCGCGCGGAGGATCACGGTGAGGCCGCCGGGCCAGAACTCGTCGACGAGGTCGCGGACCTGCTGCGGGATCTCGGTGGCCAGCGCCTCGAGCGTCGGCGGCCCCGGGATGAGCACCGGCGGCGGCGACTGCCGCGTGCGGCCCTTCGCGTCGAGGAGGCGCTGGACGGCGCTCGCGCTGAACGCGTCCGCCGCCAGGCCGTACACGGTGTCGGTGGGGACGACGACGAGCTCTCCGCGCCCGAGCGCGGCACGTGCGAGCCGCATCCCGGTCAGGAGCCCGTCGGGGTCGGTGCAGTCGTATCGGGAGGCCATGACTCGACGATGATAGTGCGACACAATGGGTGGCATCGTGAACGAGACCGACGCGCCCCGCCTCCTGTTCCTCTTCGACATGGACGAGGTCCTCGTCCGGTACGACTGGCGGGTCCGGATGGCCGCCCTCGCCGAGTTCACCGGACACGACTTCGCGGAGCTCCGCCGCCGCTGGTGGGACTGCGGGAACGAGGCCCGCGCCGAGGCCGGCCACTACGCCGACGGCGACGCCTACCTGGCCGCGTTCGCCGACGCGATGGGCACCGACGTGCCCGAGGCCGACTGGGCGCGGATCCGCGGCGCGGCCATGACGGAGCTCCCGGACCGGGTCGAGGCGGTCCGGATCGCCGCCGAGCACGGACGCGTCGGGCTCCTCACGAACAACGGACCGCTCGCCGGTCGGTGGATCGGCCGCTGGGTACCGTCGCTCCCGCCGCTCTTCGGCGAGCACCTGGACACGACGAGCAACTTCGGGGCCAGGAAGCCCGAGCCCGAGGTCTTCGAGCGGGCGCTCGCGCACCACGGTGTCCCCGCCGAGCGCACGTTCTTCGCGGACGACATGCCGGTCAACGTCGAGGCGGCGCGGTCGGTGGGCATCCACGCGGTGCTCGTCGAGGAGCACACGGACCTCCGCGACGCGGTCCGCGCCTTCGTCGCGATGACCGACGACAGCCTGGAGGCGCGGCTCGGGTCCGTCTAGCGGGTCGCGGTGGTCGTGCGGTCGCGCCCGGTGAGGTCGACGTGCGTCTCCGGGGTCCGGAACCCCCGGCGCGCGAGGACCTCGCGCACACCGGCGCCCTGCTGCTCCGCGTGCTCGATCACGAGGAGACCGCCCGGCACGAGCAGGCGCCAGGCCGTCTCGGTGAGGGCCCGGACGGCGTCGAGGCCGTCCGCTCCCCCGTACAGCGCGAGCGCCGGGTCGTGGTCGCGGACCTCGGGGTCGACCGGCACCATGTCGTCGGGCACGTACGGCGGGTTCGAGACGACGACCGACACCGTGCCGTCGAGCTCCGGGAGAGCATCAGCGAGGTCGCCCTCGACGAGCCGGACGGTCCCGCCGTGGGCGTCGACGTTGCGCCGGGTCCACGGGAGCGCCTCGGGCGAGCGCTCCACCGCGTACACGACCGCGTTCGGCACCTCGGTGTCCATCGCGATCGCGATCGCCCCGCTCCCCGACCCGAGGTCGACGGCGACGGGCTCCGGGACCGCGGCGGCGCGCAGGGCGTCGATCCCGAACTGCACGACCCCCTCGGTCTCCGGTCGCGGCACGAACACGCCGGGTCCGACGGCCAGGGTCAGCGCGCGGAAGTGCGCCTCGCCGGTGATGTGCTGGAGCGGCTCGCGGGTGGTGCGCCGCGCGACCGCGTGCCGGAAGCGGTCGACGTGGTCGGCAGCGATCGCTCCCCCGGTCATCGCGCGTGCCTGCACCGCGCCGCGCGACGTGTCGGTCGCCCAGGCGAGCAGGAGTTCGGCGTCCACACGCGCGGACGGGACCCCGTGCGCGACGAGCGCCGCGGTCGCCTCCTCGAGGAGGCGATCCGCGGTGAACGTCGGCTGACCGTCGGAGGTGATCCGATCCTCCAGGCCGCTACTGGCCGTCCTGGTCGCCGATGGCGGCCAGGCGGGCCTCTTCGTCCGCCGAGATGGCGGATTGGATGACGGGCTCGAGCGCCCCGTTCATCACGCGGTCCAGGTCGTACGCCTTGTAGCCGGTGCGGTGGTCCGCGATCCGGTTCTCCGGGAAGTTGTACGTGCGGATGCGCTCCGAGCGGTCCATGCCGCGGATCTGCGACTTGCGCGCGTCCGAGGCGATGGCGTCGAGCTCCTCCTGCTGGCGGGCGAGGATGCGGGCGCGGAGGACGCGCATGCCGGCCTCGCGGTTCTGCAGCTGCGACTTCTCGTTCTGCATCGCGACCGTGATGCCCGTGGGCAGGTGCGTGATGCGGACCGCGGAGTCCGTCGTGTTGACGGACTGCCCGCCGGGGCCGGACGACCGGTACACGTCGATCTTGAGGTCGTTCTGGTTGATCTGGACCTCTTCGGGCTCGTCGACCTCGGGGAACACCAGCACGCCGGTGGTCGAGGTGTGGATGCGGCCCTGCGACTCGGTGGCCGGCACGCGCTGCACGCGGTGCACGCCGCCCTCGTACTTCAGGTGTGCCCAGACCCCCTGCGAGGGGTCGGTCGCGTTCGACTTGATCGCGACCTGGACGTCCTTGTAGCCGCCGAGGTCGGACTCGGTGCGCTCGAGGAGCTCGACCTTCCAGCCCTTCGCCTCGGCGTAGTGCGAGTACATCCGGAGCAGGTCCGCGGCGAAGAGCGCCGACTCCTCGCCGCCCTCACCGCCCTTGATCTCCATGATCACGTCGCGCCCGTCATCCGGGTCGCGCGGGATGAGGAGCCGGCGGAGGCGCTCCTGGCGCTCCGCCAGCTGCTCCTGCAGCCCGGGGACCTCGTCCGCGAACGCCTCGTCCTCGCGGGCGAGCTCCTGGGCGGCGGCGAGGTCGTCCCCCGCCGCCTGCCAGGACTCGTACGCGGCCTTGATCTGGCTCAGCTCGGCGTAGCGCCGGTTCACCTTCTTCGCCCGGGCGGCATCGGCGTGGAGCGCGGGGTCCGACAGCTGCTGCGTCAGGTCCTCGTGTTCCGCCAGCAGCCCCGCCACCGACTCGAACACGCGTTACTCCTGGTGGCCGTCGTGGCGCCCGCCGGTCGTCGGGACCGACTTCTGCACCTGGACGAGGAACTCGACGTTGGACTGCGTCTCCTTGAGGTTCCGCAGCACGATCTCGAGCGCCTGCTGCGGGTCGAGCCCGGCGAGGGCTCGACGCAGGCGCCACGTGATCTTGACCTCGTCGGCGGAGAGCAGCTGCTCCTCGCGACGGGTCCCGGAGGCGTTCACGTCGACGGCCGGGAAGATCCGCTTGTCGGCCAGGTGGCGGTTCAGGCGGAGCTCCATGTTGCCGGTGCCCTTGAACTCCTCGAAGATCACCTCGTCCATCTTCGAGCCGGTCTCGACGAGCGCGGTCGCGAGGATGGTCAGCGAGCCGCCGTCCTCGATGTTGCGCGCGGCGCCGAAGAAGCGCTTGGGCGGGTAGAGCGCCGCGGAGTCGACGCCGCCGGAGAGCACGCGACCGGAGGCCGGGGTCGCCAGGTTGTAGGCGCGGCCCAGACGGGTGATCGAGTCGAGCAGCACGACGACGTCGTGACCGAGCTCGACGAGACGCTTCGCACGCTCGATGGCGAGCTCGGCGACCGTGGTGTGGTCCTCGGCGGGCCGGTCGAAGGTCGAGGCGATGACCTCGCCCTTCACCGAGCGCTGCATGTCGGTGACCTCTTCGGGACGCTCGTCCACCAGGACGACCATGAGGTGCGCCTCGGGGTTGTTCTTCGCGATCGCGTTGGCGATGGCCTGCAGCACGACGGTCTTGCCGGCCTTGGGCGGGGACACGATGAGCCCGCGCTGGCCCTTGCCGATCGGCGACACGAGGTCGATGATCCGCGTGGACAGCTTCTGCGGCTCGGTCTCCAGCCGCAGGCGCTCGTTCGGGTACAGCGGGGTCAGGTCGGAGAAGTCCTTGCGGGCCGCTGCCTCGTCCGTGGTCTGCCCGTTGATCGAGTCGACCTTGACCAGGGCGTTGTACTTCTGGCGGCCCTGCTGCTCGTTGTCCCGCGGCTGCTTGATCGCGCCGACGACCGCGTCGCCCTTGCGCAGGTGGTACTTCTTCACCTGGCCGAGCGAGACGTAGACGTCGCTCGGGCCGGGCAGGTAGCCCGTGGTGCGCACGAAGGCGTAGTTGTCGAGGACGTCGAGGATGCCGGCGATCGGGATGAGGACGTCGTCCTCGGTGATCTCCGGCTCGAACTCGTCGTTCTGGGCGCCACGGCCGCGCTTGCGGTCCCGCTGACGACGGCCGCGGCCGCCCTCGGCGTCGTCCTGCTGGCCGTTCTGCTGCGGGCCGTTCTGCTGCTGGCCGTTCTGCTTCTGCTGGCCGTTCTGGCTCTGGCGGCCGTTCTGCTTCTGCTGGCCGTTCTGCTGCTGGCGGTCGTCCTGGTCGGCGTCGGCCTTCTGCTCGTCCTGCTTGGCGTGCTGCTGACCGGCCTGCTTCTGCTGGCCGTTCTGCTCGCCGGACTGCTGCTCGCCGTTCTCGCCGTTCTGCCCGCGGCCGCGACCGCGACCCCGGCTGCGGCGTCCGCGGCGCGAGCCGCCCTCGCCCTGCTGCTCGTCCTGGCCCTGGTCCTGCTGGCCCTGGTCGTCCTGCGTCCGACCCTGGTCGGCCGGCTGCTGACCGGCGTCGGCCGGCTGCTGACCGGCATCGGCCTGCTGGTCGGCGGCGTCGACCGTCGGCGCCTCGGCGGCGGGACCGCGGCCACGGCCACGGCGCTGTCCGGCCTGGGCGGCCTCCTGGGCGTCCTTCTCGGCGCGCACCTGGTCGAGGCCCGCGAGCAGGTCCTCGGTGCCGGTGTGGCCGTGGTTGGTGTGCTCGGCGGCCGAGGTCGGCGCGGCGCTGACCGTGCCGCCGGACGAGGCACGGCGCGAGCGACGGCCACGGGCGGGCTGCTCGGCGGCGGGGGCCTCGGTCGGCTCGGCTGCCGCGGGGGTCTCGACTGCCGGAGCCGGCTCCGCCGGGGTCTCGACCGCGGGGGTCTCGACCGCGGGGGTCTCGACCGTGGGGGTCTCGGCGGGGGCGGCGTCGGCGGGACGCTTGTCCTCGATCGAGGCGATGAGGTCGCCCTTGCGGAGCTTGGAGAGCCCGGTGATGCCGAGCGAGGAGGCGATCCGCTGGAGCTCCGGGAGTCGGAGGGCGCGCAGGTCGCTGGGGATCTCCACCGGGGTGGAGTCGTTGACGTTCGTCAAGTCGGTGTTTCCTTTCGAACCGCAGAACGCGGAGAGTTTCCACCGTCCCGGCGCATGGGTGCGCGTCGACCGTCGTTCAGACGACGGACCGGGATTCGGTGATCAGAAAGAGAGTGCCCCCGCGCACCGGACCCTGCGCTGGTGAGGAGCAGTCCTTGCGCCTACGCGGGATCGGCTTCGAGCGCCGAGTGCGGCACCACTGTAGCACCACCCAGGTCCACGGCCAGCATGAGGGCCCGCCAGTCGGACTGCGCGTGTCGCGCCACCAGGTCCGCGGCCGTCAGGCGCTGCGCCGGGTCGCTGCCCAGGACGAGCAGGCTCGGTCCCGCGCCGGAGACGACCGCGGCGAGGCCCTGCTGCCGGAGGAGACCGATGAGCGCGTCCGTCTCGGGCATCGCGCTCGCCCGGTACGACTGGTGCAGGCGGTCCTCGGTCGCGGCGAGCAGCAGCTCGGGGCTCTGGATGAGCGCGGCGACGAGCAGGGCGGACCGCGACACGTTGAACGCGGCGTCCTCGTGCGGCACGCTCGCGGGTTGCAGGGACCGCGCGAGCTTCGTCGACAGCGTCGAGGTCGGCACGAAGACCACCGGCGAGACACCGCGGTGGACGAGCAGCCGCTTGTACGCGGGGCCCTCTGGCGTCATCCACGCGATCGTCAGACCGCCGAACAGGGCCGGGGCGACGTTGTCGGGGTGCCCCTCCATCTCGGTGGCGAGCGACAGCAGGGTCGATGCGTCGAGGTCGACGATCCCCTCGAGGAGTCCGCGGGCGGCCATGAGCCCGGCGACGATCGCCGCGGCGGACGAACCCATGCCGCGCCCGTGCGCGATCGCGTTGACGGCGTGCAGCTCGAGCCCGGGCTGGGCCACTCCGGCGTGCTCGAGGCCGCGGCGGACGGCCCGGACGACCAGGTTCGAGTCGTCCGTCGCGACCTCGCCGGCACCGACGCCCTCGACCGTGACGGTCGCGCCCGGCTCCGGACGGACCCGGACGACGACCTCGTCGTAGAGCGACAGCGCGAGCCCCAGGGAGTCGAACCCCGGGCCGAGGTTCGCGGAGGTCGCCGGGACGCGCACACGCACCGCCCGTCCGGCCGGTACAGCGTTGCGGGCGGTCATGCCCTCCCCCGGCCCGGACGAGCGGTCGACGCTCACGCGGAGCCGACCAGTCCGAGCACGTCGGCGACCGACTTCGTGTCGACCGGGACGCTCGTCGGAGCGACCTCGCCGCCGTCCGCCGTGCGGAGGGCCCACTGCGGGTCCTTGAGGCCGTGTCCGGTCACCGTGATGACGACCTTCGCACCCTTGGGCACGATGCCGGCGTCGGCACGCTCGAGCAGTCCGGCCACGCCGATCGCGGACGCGGGCTCGACGAAGACGCCGACCTCGGCGGACAGGATGCGGTGCGCGACGAGGATCGCCTCGTCGGTGATCGCACCGAAGTAGCCGTCGGTCTCGTCCCGGGCCTCGAGCGCGTACTGCCACGAGGCCGGGTTGCCGATGCGGATCGCCGACGCGATGGTGTCCGGGTTCGGGACGACCTCGCCGCGGACGATCGGGGCGGATCCGGCGGCCTGGAAGCCGAACATGCGCGGCATCTTCGTCGACCGGCCGGCCGCGACGTCCTCGCGGTAGCCGCGGGAGTACGCCGTGTAGTTGCCGGCGTTGCCGACGGGCAGGAAGTGGAAGTCCGGCGCGTCACCGAGGACGTCGACGACCTCGAACGCGGCGGTCTTCTGCCCTTCGATGCGGTCGTTGTTGACCGAGTTCACGAGGTGCACCGGGTAGTTCGCGGCGAGGTCGCGCGCGATGTCGAGGCAGTCGTCGAAGTTGCCCTGCACCTGCAGCAGCTGGCCGTCGTGCGCGACGGCCTGGCTGAGCTTGCCCATGGCGATCTTGCCCTCGGGCACGAGCACCGCAGCGGTGATCCCCGCGTGCGTGGCGTAGGCGGCGGCCGACGCGCTCGTGTTGCCGGTCGAGGCGCAGATGACGGCCTTCGCACCGTGCTCGACGGCCTTCGAGATCGCCATGGTCATGCCGCGGTCCTTGAAGGAGCCGGTCGGGTTCATGCCCTCGTACTTCACGTAGACCTCGGCGCCGGTGCGCTCCGACAGACGACGAGCCGGGATGAGCGGGGTCCCGCCCTCGCCGAGGGTGACGATCGGCGTCGTCTCGGTCACGTCGAGACGATCAGCGTACTCGCGCAGGACTCCCTGCCACTGGTGGGCCATCAGGCTCTCCTTGTTCGGTGTGTTGCAGTCGGGGGCGGTGGGGTGACGGTCAGGCGCCGACGACGCGGAGCACGCTCGTCACCTCGACGACGACGTCCTCGTCACGGAGGGCCCGGACCGTGTCGGCCAGGGCGGACTCGCGGGCGAGGTGCGTGCCGATCACGAGGTTCGCGGTGCCGGCCGTGCCGTCACCCGGGTCGGTGGCGGCGGTCTGCTCGACGGTCTCGACGCTGACGCCGTGGTCGGCGAGGACGCCGGCGACGGTGGAGAGCACGCCAGGGGCGTCCGCGACGTGCAGCGTGATCTGGTAGCGCGTGCTCACCGAGCCGATCGGGAAGACCGGCAGCGCCGACTGCGTCGACTCGGCGATCCCGGGGCCGCCGATGACGTGGCGACGGGCGGCGGACACCAGGTCGCCGAGCACCGCGGACGCCGTCTCGACGCCGCCGGCACCCGCGCCGTAGAACATGAGGTCGCCGGCCGCCTCGGCCTCGACGAACACGGCGTTCTTCGCGCCGTGCACGCTCGCCAGGGGGTGCGACTCCGGGACGAGCGCCGGGTACACCCGGGCGCTGACGCCCTCGACGCCCTGCGCGTCGGTCAGGCGCTCGGCCGTCGCGAGGATCTTCACGACGTAGCCGGCCTTGCGCGCGGCCCGGACCTGCTCGATCGTGACCGAGGTGATGCCCTCGCGGTGCACGGCGGCGAGCGGGACCGAGGTGTGGAACGCGAGCGACGCGAGGATGGCGGCCTTCTGCGCTGCGTCGTAGCCCTCGACGTCGGCGGTCGGGTCGGCCTCGGCGTACCCGAGCTCGGTCGCCGTGGCCAGGGCGTCCTCGAACGTCGCGCCCTCGCGGTCCATCAGGTCGAGGATGAAGTTGGTCGTGCCGTTGACGATGCCCATGATCCGCTCGATGCGGTCGCCCGCGAGCGAGTCGTGCAGCGGCCGGATGATCGGGATCGCCCCGGCGACGGCGGCCTCGTAGTAGAGCTGCGCGCCGACCTGCTCCGCCGCGGCGAAGAGCTCCGGGCCGTGCGTGGCGAGGAGCGCCTTGTTGCCCGTGACGACGTCGGCGCCGGACTGCAGCGCCTGCAGGACGAGCGTGCGCGCGGGCTCGATGCCGCCGATGAGCTCGACGACGATGTCCGCGCCGAGGATGAGCGACGCCGCGTCCGTCGTGAAGAGCTCCTTCGGCAGGTCGACGTCCCGAGGCGCGTCGGTGTCGCGGACCGCGATGCCAACGAGCTCGAGGCCGGCGCCGGCACGGGAGGCGAGCTCGTCGCCGTGCTCCAGGAGCAGCCGGGCCACCTGGGAGCCGACCGAGCCGGCTCCGAGCAGCGCGACGCGGACGTTGCGGTATTCGATCATCTGGTACGGGTCCTGTCGTTCTCGGGTCATCCGGCCGCGCCGGCTGCGGGCGCGGGGACGACCCCGGTGTCGCGGGCGAGGAGGTCGTCGATCGACTCGCCCCGGACCAGGGTACGGGCAGCGCCGTCCGCCACCGCGACGACCGGCGGGCGGCCCACGTGGTTGTAGTTGCTCGACAGCGCCCAGCAGTAGGCACCGGTGGCCGCGACGGCGAGCAGGTCGCCTCGGTGCACGTCGCCGGGCAGGTACTCGTCGTGCACGACGATGTCGCCCGACTCGCAGTGCTTGCCGACGACGCGCGTCAGGACGGCCGGGGCGTCCGAGGTGCGGGCGAGCCGGGCGGTGTAGTCGGCGCCGTACAGCGCGGGACGGGCGTTGTCGCTCATGCCGCCGTCGACCGACACGTACGTGCGTGTGGCGCTCGCGCCGTCCTCGGTCTCGAGCGCGACCGGCTTGATCGTGCCGACGCGGTAGAGCGTGACGCCCGCGGGGCCGACGATGTAGCGGCCGGGCTCGACCGCGATCTCCGGCACCGGGATGTCCCGCTCGGCGCAGGCCTCGGCGACGATGGTGGCGAGGGCCTCGGCGACGTCCTCCGGGGCGAACGCCTCGTCCGCCTCGGTGTAGTCGATCCCCCAGCCGCCGCCGAGGTTCAGCTCCGGCACCGGCCCGGACTGCACGAGCTCGGCGTGCACGTCCATCAGACGGCGGGCGGCCTCGCGGAAGCCCGACTCGTCGAAGATCTGCGAGCCGATGTGCGAGTGCAGACCGACGAACGCCAGGCTCGGCTCCGCGCGCACGGCTGCGGCGGCCTGGACGGCCTCGGTCAGGGGGATGCCGAACTTCTGGTCCTCGCGCGCGGTCGCCAGGTACTCGTGCGTCGACGCGTGGACACCGCTGTTGATCCGGATCCGGACGCGCTGCACGGTCCCGGCGTCCGCCGCGGCACGGGCGACGCGACCGATCTCCTCGTGGCTGTCGAGCACGATCGTGCCGAGGCCGACCTCGACCGCGCGGGCGATCTCGGCGTCGGACTTGTCGTTGCCGTGGAAGCCCAGGCGTGCCGGGTCGACGCCGCCGGCCAGGGCGACCGCGAGCTCCCCGCCCGTGCAGACGTCGACGCGGAGGTCGGCCTCGGCCATCCACGTGGCGACCTGGGTCGTGAGGAACGCCTTCGCGGCGTAGTAGACGTGCGCCCGGGTGCCGATCAGGCCGAAGGCGTCGTCGAACGCGGTGCGGACGCGGACGGCACGGGACTGCACGTCGCGCTCGTCGACGACGTAGAGCGGCGTGCCGTACTGCGCGACCAGGTCGGCGGCGGCGACGCCGCCGATCGCGAGCGAGCCGTCGTCGGTCCGCGTCGCGGACGCGGGCCAGATGCGCGCGGTCAGCGCGGAGGCGTCGTCGGGGACCCGCAGCCGCGGCGGGGCAAGGGGGTTCTCGCTCACGGGACCCGATCCTAGCGAGCCGGGACGAGCCTCCAGTCCGCTGTTACGGGCCGCGGCGCGACGACACGCGCGGCGACGGGACGCGACTCCCCCGCGCCGTCAGCTGCCGCAGGTCCCCACGGTCTGCAGTCCCTGCTCCGTGAGCGGCAGCCGATCGGCCGTGACCCGCACGGTCGCGTCCGACCCGGTGATGTCGAGCGAGCGGACCCGCAGCTGCTCCGGCAGGAACTGCGCCGTGCAGACCGTCACGGGCACGTCGGTCACGCCGGGGATGGAGTCCACCTTGAGCCCGAGCGCCGAGTTCGTGATCCGGACCGTCTGCGGCGTGATCGTCACGCCGCGGCCGTCGGGCTGCGCCACGACGTCACCGGTGGCCGCGTACGAGATGTCGTAGCCGAGCACCGCGGTGGAGCCGGAGAGCTCGACCCCGCCGTCGACGAGCCGGAGCCGGTCGAACAGCGGGCTGTACTTCGCCAGGTCCTTCACGCTCGAGGCGGCGAGCGTCACGTGCCCGTCGACGTCCCGGACGTCGCCCTTGCCGTCGACCGGGACGTCGTGCACGGTGACGTCCGCCGCGAGCGGGACGCCGTCGACCGTGATCCGGTCCGACGAGATGTCCACCCGGTCGAGCGTCCCGGCGATCAGCTGCGGCAGGACGATGCCCTCGGCGTGGGCAGTGACCTCGCCGGTCGTGCCGTCGGGCAGGGACTGCTCGACCTGGTCGGCGATCGTGCGGTCCACCACGCCGCGCAGGACGAACTCGGCGACGACCGCGATCGCGACAAGCACGAGGACGAGCACGACGAGGACGATCGGCCAGCGACGGCGCTTCCGGGCGGGTGCGGGGGCGACGGACATGCGTCCCACCCTGCCAGGGTCCCCCGGCAGCCGGCCTGGAGGCACGGGTGCGGTCCGGCGCGCCGGCTGCGGCGCGCGGCCCGGCGCGTCGGCGGCGGTCGGCGGGCGGCCCGGCGGGCGCGCGTCGAACCAGGAAACCGACGTCGAACCAGCCGCGGGGGCTGGTTCGACGTCGGTTCCGTGGTTCGATCCGGGCGGGGCCGCGCTACATGCGCTCGGGAGCGGAGACGCCGAGCAGCCCCAGGCCGTTGCGGACGACCTGGCCGGTGGCGTCGTTCAGCCAGAGGCGGGTGCGGTGCAGGTCGGTCACGGCCTCGTCGCCGAGCGGCGTCACGCGGCAGGCGTCGTACCAGCGGTGGTACAGCCCCGCGAGCTGCTCGATGTACCGCGCGATGCGGTGCGGCTCGCGCAGCTCCGCGGCCTGCCGGACGACCCGCGGGTACTCCGCGAGGGCACCGAGGAGTGCACCCTCGGTGTCGTGGGTGAGCAGCGAGGCGTCGAACGCCGAGCGGTCCACCCCGGAGGCGGCGGCGTTGCGCGCCACCGACTGCGTGCGGGCGTGGGCGTACTGCACGTAGAAGACCGGGTTGTCGTTCGTCCGCTTGGTGAGCAGGTCGAGGTCGATGTCGATCGCGGTGTCGCTGGCGAACCGCACGAGGGCGTACCGGCCGGCGTCCACACCGACGGCGTCGACGAGGTCCTCCATCGTCACGATCGTGCCGTTGCGCTTCGACATCCGGAACGGCTGGCCGTCCTTGAGCAGGTTGACCATCTGGCCGATGAGGATCTCGAGGTTCGTGCCCGGCTCGTCGCCGAACGCCGCGCACATCGCCATCATCCGACCGACGTAGCCGTGGTGGTCCGCGCCGAGCATGATGAGGTTCCGCTCGAACCCCCGCTCGCGCTTGTCGAGGTAGTACGCCAGGTCACCGGCGATGTACGCGGGGTCGCCGTCGGACTTGATGACGACGCGGTCCCGGTCGTCGCCGAAGTCGGTCGTGCGGAGCCAGAGCGCCCCCTCGGCCTCGTACATCATCCCGAGCGACTGCAGGCGCTCGATGGCGCGCTCGACGGCCTTCGACTCGTGCAGCGAGTTCTCGTGGAAGTACACGTCGAAGTCGACGCCGAAGTCGTGCAGCGACTGCTTGATGTCGGCGAACATGAAGTCGACGCCTTCGCGGCGGAACAGCTCCTGCGCCTCGTCGCGGGGCAGGTCGCGCACGTCGCCGTCGTACGTCGACAGCACGCGGGCGGCGATCTCGCTGATGTAGGCGCCGCCGTAGCCGTCCTCGGGCGTGGGCTCCCCGAGCGCGGACGCGACGAGGGACCGGGCGAAGCGGTCGATCTGCGCGCCGTGGTCGTTGAAGTAGTACTCGCGGGTGACGAGGCCGCCCTGCGCGGCGAACACGCGCGCCAGGCTGTCGCCGACCGCGGCCCAGCGGACGCCGCCCATGTGGATCGGGCCCGTCGGGTTGGCGGACACGAACTCGAGGTCGATGCGGACGCCGTCGTACAGGTCGCCGTGCCCGAAGGACGAACCCCCGTTGACGATCGTGCGGGCGATCTCCCCCGCGGCCGCCGCCTCGAGCGTGATGTTGATGAAGCCGGGTCCGGCGACGTCGACCGACGCGACGCCGTCCAGCTCGGTCAGCTCGCCCGCGATCTCGGTCGCGAGCTCGCGCGGGTTCGTGCCGAGGCGCTTCGCGAGCTGCATCGCCGCGTTCGAGGCCCAGTCGCCGTGCGCACGGTTCTTCGGCCGTTCAAGCGCGACGTGCGACTCCCCGACGGTCACGGTGTCGGACGCGCCTCGTCGCTCGACGATCCCGGTCAGGATCGACAGGTACGCGGCGGAGAGTTCGGCAGGAGTCACGAGGGTCGATCCTACCGGGACGTCCAGGCGGCTCCTGGCCCGCGTCTGGTCGCGTGCACCATCATGTCCGGATGACCACCCGCAGCCGTGCCCGGGCGATCACCGTCGCCGTCCTCAGCGTGACCGCGTCCCTCGCCCTCACGGCGTGCACGGGCGGGTCCGGCGGCGGCTCCCCCAGCGCCAGCGCGAGCGCCGGACCGATCGGGCAGCGCGTGGCCCAGGGCTGCACCGACCTGCTCCCCGCGTCGGCGCTGCAGGTGTACGGGAAGACGTTCACGCAGGACACGTCCTGGACGCCCGCGAAGGGCACACCGGCGGCCACCATCGAGCGTCAGCGCGGTCGCGTGTGCCGCTTCGTCGCGACCGACGACCCCGCCACCACGGTGACGCTCGCCGTCGCCCACCTGCCTGAGAAGTCGCTCACGACACTGAAGGACGCCCTGTACGAGCGCGGCGGCTCGGTGCCGACCTACCGCGTCGAGGGCTACTTCGCCCTGACCGACGGCGTCGGGCGCGCGGACGCGTTCCCCGATCCGTACTGGATCACCACCGAGTCGACCCTCTTCACGGAGCCCGGCGGCGCGCAGCCCGTCGTCGACGCCGTGCACGCGGCACTCCAGCCGAGCGCCTCGGCGACGCCGGCCGGCTGACGGGACGGCACGCCCGGCCGCCGGCCCGCGTTCGACGCGACCCGGCAGCGGACGGGAGGCGCGTCCGACGCGATCCGGCAGCCGACGGGCGGCGCGTCCGACGCGACCCGGCAGCCGACGGGCGGCGCGTCCGACGCGACCCGGCAGCCGACGGGCGGCGCGTCCGACGCGACCCGGCAGCGGACGGGAGGCGCGGGGCGGGCCCGCACCGTGCCTCCCGTCCGGTGCGACGCGACACGCGCTGTCCCGGTGCGGTGCGCAGACCTGCTACGGTTGGTCTCGCCCACGAGCCCCCATAGCTCAGGGGATAGAGCACTGCCCTCCGGAGGCAGGGGCGGAGGTTCGAATCCTCCTGGGGGCACAGGAAACGCAGCACAGTCAGAAGCCCCGGCCTCACCGCCGGGGCTCTTCTCGTTCCGGCGCTCTCCTCCACTCAGAGCACGGTCGGCGTCATGGTTTGCCGGCGCGACACCCGGCGTCACTATGATCCGCGCCGATGAGCACCGGCACCTCGGACACCCAGGCACCCCTCGCCCGCGGCACGCATGCGCCCGACCCGCGCACCCTGCTCGACGTCCTGCGGGCGACCGCGGCCGCGACCCCGGACACCCTCGCGCTCGAGGACCCCGCCGGGACCGTCGACTACGCGACCCTGCTCGACCTCGTCGCCGCGCGGGCCGACGACCTCGCCACGCGCGGGGTGCGCCGCGGCGACCGCGTCGGCATCCGCATCCCGTCCGGCGGTCGGGACCTGTACGTGTCGATCCTCGCGGTGCTCGCCGCCGGCGCCGCGTACGTCCCCGTCGACGCCGACGACCCCGAGGAGCGGGCGGCGCTCGTGTTCGGCGAGGCCGGGGTCGTCGGTGTGATCGGGGCGGGCGGCGTCCTGCGGACCTCCGGCGCGCCCGACGCCGACCCCTCGCCGGTCGTCGACCCCGGCGCGCGTGCGGAGGCTCCGACGGTGGACGACGACGCGTGGATCATCTTCACCTCCGGTTCGACCGGTGTCCCCAAGGGCGTCGCCGTGACCCACCGCTCCGCGGCCGCGTTCGTCGACGCCGAGGCACGGATGTTCCTGCAGGACGCCCCGATCGGTCCGGGCGACCGGGTCCTCGCCGGGCTGAGCGTCGCGTTCGACGCGTCCTGCGAGGAGATGTGGCTCGCGTGGGGCCACGGGGCGTGCCTGGTCCCCGCACCGCGGTCGCTCGTCCGGACCGGGGTCGACCTCGGGCCGTGGCTCATCGCGCACACGATCACGATCGTCTCGACCGTGCCGACCCTCGCGGCGCTCTGGCCCGACGACGCCCTCGAGCAGGTCCGGCTCGTCATCTTCGGCGGCGAGGCCTGCCCGCCCGAGCTCGCCGCCCGCATCACGTCCCGGGACCGCGAGCTCTGGAACACCTACGGCCCGACCGAGGCCACCGTCGTGGCCTGCGGGTCCCTGATGGACGGCAGCCAGCCCGTCCGGATCGGCCTGCCCCTGGACGGCTGGGACCTCGCCGTCGTCGACGAGCACGGGCAGCGCGTCGCCCCCGGCGGCGTCGGCGAGCTCGTCATCGGGGGCGTCGGACTCGGCCGGTACCTCGACCCGGCGAAGGACGCCGAGAAGTACGCACCCTTCCCGGAGCTCGGGTGGGACCGGGCGTACCGGAGCGGGGACCTCGTGCGGTACGAGCCCGAGGGCCTGGTGTTCCAGGGCCGCGCCGACGACCAGGTCAAGCTCGGCGGTCGCCGGATCGAGCTCGGCGAGGTGGACGCCGCGCTGCAGGGCCTGGACGGCGTCGCGGGCGGTGCCGCCGTCGTGCAGCGCACCCCCGCCGGGAACCAGGTGCTCGTCGGGTACGTCGCCCCGGTCGCCGGCGCGACGATCGACACCGCCGCCGCGAACGAGCGCCTCCGGCAGGAGCTGCCCGCCGCCCTCGTGCCGCTCCTCGCCGTCGTCGACGCCCTGCCGACCCGCACCTCGGGCAAGGTCGACCGCGCTGCGCTCCCCTGGCCGCTCCCCGGCGCCACCGACACCGCCCTGCTGCCGGACACCGTCGCGTGGATCGCCGAGCGGTGGGCGGCGATCCTCGGCGTCCCGGTGACGAGCGTCGACGACGACTTCTTCGCGCACGGCGGCGGCTCGCTGACCGCGGCGCAGCTCGTCTCGGCCATCCGCGAACGCTTCCCGACGACGACCGTCGCCGACGTGTACGACCACCCGCGGATCGGCGCGCTGGCCGAGGCACTCGACGACGCCGGGCCGGTCGCCGCCGCCCGGCGCCCCGTCCGTCCGGTCCCGCCGGCGACCGGGCTGCTGCTGACGGTGCTCGGCCTGCCGGTGCAGGTCCTCCGCGGGCTGCGGGTCACGACCTGGACCGCCCTCGCGTCGAGCGTCCTGCACGCGACGTCGTTCCCCGCCCTGCCGTCGCTGCCCTGGTGGGCCCTCGTGCTCGCGCTCGCGGTGTTCGTCACCCCCGTGGGCAAGATGGCGCTCACGGTCGTGCTCGCCCGGCTCGTCCTGCTCGGCGTCCGCCCGGGCGACCACCCCCGTGGCGGCTCGGTGCACGTGCGCGTCTGGCTCGCGGAGCGGATCGCCGAGGCCGTCGACGGCCCCTCGACGTCCGGCGCGCCGTGGATCAGCTACTACGCCCGCGCGCTCGGCGCCCGGATCGGTCAAGGCGTCGACCTGCACACGCTCCCGCCCGTGACCGGCATGCTCACGATCGGCAAGCGGGCGTCGATCGAACCCGAGGTCGACCTCGCCGGGCACTGGGTCGACGGCGACGTGTTCCGTCTCGGCCGGGTCCGGGTCGACGCCGACGCGGTCGTGCACAGCCGCTCGACCCTGATGCCGGGCGCGCACGTCGGCGTGGGAGCCGAGGTGGAGGCCGGCTCCGCCGTCTCCGGCCAGGTCCCCGACGGGGAGCGCTGGGCGGGTTCGCCGGCGGAACGCGTCGGCTCGGCTCGGCACGGTCGGGAGGCACGACCACCGTCCCGCAGGCGCTGGCTCGTCGCGTACGGGGTCGGCTCCGTCGTCGTCGCGGGGCTGCCCGTCGTCGGCGTCGCGGCCGGCGTGACGGTCGCCGCGGCCCTGGTCGGGCGAGCGGACACGATCGGGTCCGCCGTGCTGCACGGCCTGGCGGCCGTCCCGCTCGCCACGCTCGTCGCGGGTGCCGTGTACGCCGGGCTCGTGGTCGTCGCCGTCCGGCTGCTCGGCATCGGCCTCCGCGAGGGCCGGTACCCGGTGCGGTCCCGGACCGGGTGGCAGGCGTGGTGCACCGAACGGGTGCTCGACGCCGCACGGACCCTGCTGTTCCCCCTGTACGCCTCGCTCGTCACGCCGCTGTGGCTCCGGGTGCTCGGGGCGAGGGTCGGTCGGGACACCGAGATCTCGACCGTGCTCCTCATCCCCTCGCTCACGCAGATCGCGTCGGGGGCGTTCCTCGCCGACGACACCATGGTCGCGACGTACGAGCTCGGCGGCGGGTACGTCCGGATCGGGCGGTCGAAGGTCGGGCGGCGCGCGTTCCTCGGCAACTCCGGCATGACCGGGGCCGGCCGCTCGGTCCCCCGCGAGGCCCTGGTCGCGGTGCTCTCCGCGGTGCCGAAGAAGGCCAAGCGCGGCTCGTCGTGGCTCGGATCGCCGCCGGTCCGACTGCGCCGGGCGACGACCGAGTTCGACGAGGAGCGCACCTTCCGTCCGCCGCGCCGCCTGAAGGTCGCGCGGGGGCTGTGGGAACTGCTCCGACTCGTGGCCCCGATGGTGTCCGCCGCGATCGCGCTCGGCGTCGCGGGGTCGCTGCTCGCGCTGTGGTCCTCGGTCGGGCTCGTCTGGACCGTCCTGCTCGCGGGTCCGGTCCTCATCGTCGCGGGCGCCGTCGCCGCCGCGGTGTCGACGGCCGCGAAGTGGGTCTTCGTCGGGCGGATCGACGCCAGGGAACGGCCGCTGTGGTCGTCGTTCGTGTGGCGCAACGAGGTGCAGGACACGTTCGTCGAGACCGTCGCCCGGCCCTGGTTCGCGGAGCAGGCCACGGGGACGCCGGCCCTGGCCGCGTGGCTCCGGAGCCTCGGAGCCCGGATCGGCCGCGGCACCTGGATCGAGACGTACTGGCTGCCGGAGGCCGACCTCGTCGAGATCGGCGCCGGTGCGTCCGTCGCGCGCGGGACCGTCGTGCAGACCCACCTGTTCCACGACCGGGTCATGCAGCTCGACGCGGTCCGCCTGGACACCGGCGCGACCCTCGGCCCGCACAGCGTCGTCCTGCCGGCGGCGGGCATCGGCCCCGGCGCGACCGTCGGTCCGGCGTCGCTCGTGATGCGCGGCGAGCAGGTCCCCGGCGGCACGCACTGGTCGGGCAACCCCATCGCTCCGTGGACGACCGCCCCGCCGGTGGCCCGCGCCGAGGACCCGGGCGTGGCAGACTCGACGGCACCGTGAAGCCGAACCCCGACGCCGACCCGTACACCCCGCACAGCGGCGACCGTCGGTGGAGCGCCCTGCACCACGACCTGCGTCTCGGCTACCGCGTCGCGACCAACCGGCTCGACGCGACGGCGACGATCACCGCGCGGGCGCTCGTCGCCCTGGACCGGATCGTGCTCGACCTGCACGGGCTGCGGGTCGACCGTGCGGACGTCGACGGCGTCCGGGCGGCGAAGGTCGCCGCGTCGACCCACAAGCTGACCGTCACCCCCGCCGAGCCGATCGCCGCCGGCGCCGAGTTCACGCTGCACCTGCGCTACCGCGGCGCGCCGCGTCCGCTCCGCAGCCCATGGGGCCAGATCGGGTGGGAGGAACTGACCGACGGCGTCATCGTCGCCGCGCAGCCGACCGGTGCCCCGAGCTGGTTCCCGTGCAACGACCGCCCGGACGACAAGGCCACCTACCGCTTCGAGATCACCGCCGAGACCGGCTACGACGTCGTCGCGAACGGCGACCTGCTCGGCCGTGAGCAGGCCCGCGCCGGCACGACCTGGACCTACGCGGTGACCGAGCCGATGGCCACGTACCTGGCGACCGTGCAGATCGGGCGCTACCGCTCGACGCGACTCCGCGGTGCCGTCCCGCCGGTGACCGTGCACCACCCGGCGGACCTGGCGTCCGCAGTCCGGACGGACTTCGGGCAGGTGCCCGAGATGCTCGCGCTCTACGCCGACCGGTTCGGCCCGTACCCGTTCTCGTCCTACGGGCTCGTGGTGACGGACGACGAGCTCGAGATCCCGCTCGAGGCGCACGGGCTCGCGGTGTTCGGCCGGAACCACGTCGACGGCGAGCACGGCACCGACCGGCTCATCGCGCACGAGCTCGCGCACCAGTGGTTCGGGAACTCGCTCACCGTCCGCCGCTGGCAGGACATCTGGCTGCACGAGGGCTTCGCCTGCTACGCGGAGTGGCTGTGGTCCGAGCACCGCGGCGGCGACTCGGCGGACGTGCTCGCCGCGCAGCACCGACAAGCGCTGGTCGCCGGGCCGCAGGACCTCGTCGTCGCGTCGCCGGGCGCGCGGGACATGTTCGACGACCGGGTCTACAAGCGCGGCGCCCTCGCCCTGCACGCCGTCCGACGGACCGTCGGCGACGAGGGGTTCTTCGCGGGGCTGCGGACGCTCACCGACCGGTACCGGCACGGCAACGTGGTGCCCGAGGACGTGCTCGGCGCGCTCGCGGACGCGGCGGGACTGCCCGTCGACGCGGTGCGACGGATCACCGGGCCGTGGGTCGACGAACCCGGGGTGCCTGCGCTGCCGGTCGTCCGTCCGGTCTGAGCGGCGCCGAGGGAGCGTTACGAGGCCGCGCGGTCCGGCGCGTGCACGTCCGTCCAGAGCGTGTCGAGCGAGAGTCCGACCTCGCCGGCGACCGCGGCGATCGTGGCGAACGCCGGGGTCGCGATCCGGCCCGTCTCGATCTTCCGCAGGGTCTCGGGCGAGATGCCGGCGGCCAGGGCGACGTCGAGCATCGAGCGCTCGGCACGGGCCCGGCGGAGCAGCGCCCCGAGCCGACGCCCACGCTCGAGCTCCTCGGGACTGAGCGGGAGACGGACCATGGACCTGATGGTAGTACCGGTACTGTTGTACCGGCCGAACTGTACCGGTAGCCTCGACGCGTGATCGAGATCCTGAGCCCCACCGAGGTCGACCGGGCCCGCCGCACGGGCGCCCTCGTCGGCACCGTCCTGCAGACCCTCCGCGAGCGCACCCGGGTGGGCACGAACCTGCTCGAGATCGACGCGTGGGCCCGGACGCTGATCGAGGACGCGGGCGCCGACTCCTGCTACGTCGACTACGCCCCGTCGTTCGGCCGCGGGCCGTTCGGCCACCACGTGTGCACCGCCGTGAACGACGCGGTCCTGCACGGGCTGCCCCACGACCGGGCGCTCGTGGACGGCGACCTGCTCACGCTCGACCTGGCGGTGTCCCTCGACGGGATCGCCGCTGACGCGGCCATCAGCTTCGTCGTCGGCACGCCCGACCCCGCGGACACGGCGCTCATCGCGGCGACCGAGCGCGCCCTGGCCGCCGGGATCGCGGCCGCCCGCCCCGGCGCTCGGACCGGTGACCTGTCCCACGCCGTCGGCACCGTGCTCACCGACGCCGGGTACCTCGTGAACACCGAGTTCGGCGGCCACGGCATCGGGTCGACCATGCACCAGGACCCGCACGTGTCGAACACCGGTCGACCGGGGCGCGGGTACACGCTCCGGCCGGGGCTCCTCCTCGCACTGGAGCCGTGGGTGATGGCGGACACCGACGAACTCGTCACCGACCCGGACGGCTGGACGCTGCGGAGCGCGACGGGGTCCCGGACGGCACACACCGAGCACACGATCGCGATCACCGAGGACGGTGCCGAGGTCCTCACGCACCCCCGGCGCTGAGCGGGACGTCCTGCGGCGCGGTGACCGTGATCGGCAGGCCGCCCGCCGCGACCGCGAGCACGAGGTCCGCGTCGAGCCAGGTCACCGTCACCGGCTGCCAGCGGCCGTCGAGCCGTGCCCGACCGCGGCGGAGGTCGACCTCGACCCGGGCGGGGTCGACGCGGAGCCCGCGGCCGTCGCGCTTGAGCACCGCCTCGGTGACGGCCCACGCGGCGGCGCGGTCCTGCACCGTGCGGAGCCGGGCGGACTCCCGCGGGCCGGACGCGTCGAGCGGGGCGGCGGCGACGCGCGAGACCCGCTCCACGTCGACGCCGACGGTCGGCAGGGTCGTCCTCGTCGACCGCGCAGTCCCCTGCAGCGCGGCCACGGCGACGATGCCGGTCGTGCGCGCGAGGCTCACCGGGACGGCCGTACCGGCGGCCTCCGCCCAGGGGCGCCCGTGGTCGGATGCGCCGCACGTCGGACAGGACCGGCCGGTGCGTACGGTGACCGGCTCGACACCCGCAGCGGACGCGGCGGCGGTGACCAGTGCCTCCCGGCCGACACCAGCGGTGTCCGCGTCCGCGGCGACGACGTGCACCGTCACGGCGACGGCACCGCACCTGACGTCGTTGCGGGACCGGGCGACCACGCGGTGAGCCTACCCGCGACGGGAGGGCGGATCAGGCGTGCGTGAGCGCGATGAGCGCGACGTTCATGGTGCTGTAGGCGCCCTCGGACCGGGTTGCCTGCCGGACGCGGCCGCGCAGGACCTCGTAGCGGCCGTCCTGCTCCCGGACGAAGCCGATCACGCCGCTCGCCGGCGTCGAGACGCGGTGGTAGCCGTCCTCCAGTGGGACGACCTCTGTGCTCGTCGTGCGCTCCATCGTGCTCCCCTTCCGTTCGTCGTCGAACAGTGGCCGCCAGCATACCCCGCCCGGGGGACAAACCCTCCCCAGGTTGCGCGTCCCGCGGGGTTCTCCCGAAGTCTGTCCGTCCGCGAAGGAGCGTGGATAGCATCGGGGCGACGGCAGCCTGCTCGGCGCGGTCACGGGGTGCGTCGCAGGGCACACCCGACGACGGATGGAGGACGGATGCGAGCGGTCCACGCCCGGACGAGCGCGACGACGGCTTCACACAGAGCGGACTCCGCCGGGGGACAACGGCGGCGCGGACGCCGCGGGTTCCGCGCCCGGCTCGGCGCGGCACTGGTGGCCGTCGGTCTGGTCGTCGGCCCCGTGCTCGTCCCCGTGGCCGCCGCGGACGCCACCGAGCCGGTGGACCTCGCCGGAGCGTACGTGCTCGACGACGCCGGAGCGCTGACGAGCGGGCAGCGGACGCAGGTCGAGCGGGCGATCCAGGACCTGTACGACGAGACGAAGACGCAGCTCTACGTCGTCTACGTCCCCACGTTCACGGACCCGACCGACCACACTGCCTGGGGCGACGCGGTCATCCAGCGGAACCAGATCGGCTCCGACAGCATCGTGCTGTCGGTCGCGGTCGACGACCGGATCGCGGACATCCGGCAGACGACCGAGGGCGTGCTGTCCTCGACGGACGTCGAGAACGCCTACCAGCAGGACGCGGTCCCCCAGCTGCGGGACGGGAACTGGTCGGGCGCGGCGGTCGCGCTCGCGGACGGCCTGGTCGCCAGCCAGGCGCCGCCGGACCTGACCTGGCTGTGGGTCGCGCTCGCCGTCGTCGTGGTCGGCCTGCTCGTCCTGCTGCTCGTCGTCCGAGCACGGAACAAGCGCCGGACGGCAGCGGCCGCGCGGGCGCAGCAGGAGTCGCTCGCGGGACTCGAACGGGCCGCGGGCGGTGCCCTCGTCACCATCGACGACGAGCTCAAGACCGCCGAGCAAGAGGTCGGGTTCGCCGCCGCCCAGTTCGGCGACGACGCCGCGAAGCCCTTCGCCGAGGCGGTCGACGCCGCGAAGCGGTCCGTCCGCCAGGCCTTCGCGTACCAGCAGCAGCTCGACGACGAGGTCCCCGACACCCCGCAGCAGCGCGCCGAGTGGGCGAACCAGATCATCGCGATCTGCGAGCAGGCGCACGCGGCGATCGACGAGCAGACCGAGGCCTTCGACCGCCTCCGAGCGCTCGAGGACGGGGTCGAGGACGCGGCACGGGCGCTCGGGTCCGCGGTGGCCGCCGCTCCCGCCGACCTCGCCGCCGCGCGGGCGGCGCTCGACCGGGTGCGCGGGGCGTACGCCGGCCGGACCCTGGCATCGGTGTCGGACAACGTCGACCAGGCGCAGCAGGTGCTCGACTACGCGACCGAGCGGTCCCGGGCAGCCACGGCCGCGATCGCCTCCGGCGACAAGGGCGAGGCCGTCATCGCCGTGCGGGACGCGCAGCACGCCCTGGCGCAGGTGCAGCAGCTGACCGGCAGTGCGACCGCCGCGGAGACGACCTTCGCCGAGGCCGCTGCCCGCGCGCAGGCGATGCGCGCCGACCTCGAGGGCGACGTCGCCGCGGCGCGCGCGATGCGATCGGGCGACCCGGCCCTCGCCGCAACGGCGACGCAGGCCGACGCGGTGCTCCGGCAGGCGGTCGACCCGCGGGACCCGATCGCGGCGGTCGACGCCCTCACGAAGGCGAACACGGCCATCGACGCCGCGTTGGCCACCGCCCACAGCCAGCAGGAGCAGCGCGAGCGGGCCCAGCGGGCGCTCGACGACGCGCTGCGGGACGCGCGGACACGGATCAGTCAGGCGCGGGACTTCATCTCCGTGCGCCGCGGCGCCGTCGGCACCACCGCGCGGACCCGGCTGTCCGAGGCCGAGCGGGCGCTCGACGACGCGGTCGACCTCGCCACCTCCGACCCCGCACGTGCGGTGCAGGCGGCGCGGTCGGCGGAGCAGTACGCCGCGGCTGCGATGGACGCGGCGAACGACGACATGGGCGGGTGGCCGGGGCAGGGCGGCGGCGGGAACGGCGCGCAGCTCGGCGGGCTGGTCACCGGCCTCGTGCTCGGCGGACTGCTCGGCGGACGCGGGGGCAGCTTCGGCGGCGGGTCGTTCGGCGGCTTCGGGGGCGGGGGCGGCGGCTTCGGCGGTGGCGGGGGCGGCGGAGGCGGCGGGTTCTCCGGCGGCGGCCGCTTCTGACCTCCGGGCCTCCCCACCGCCCGCCCAGCGACACCTCCCCCGGCAGACCGCCGGACCGCCCATCCAGATCACCAGTCAGACCACCGACGGACCTCCCAGGAAAGGCAACGCACATGGCAAAGCAGACCATCTTCGGCCGGATCTCCGCGCTCATCCGCGCGAACGTGAACCAGATCATCGACGACGCCGAGGACCCGCAGAAGATGCTGGACCAGCTCGTCCGCGACTACACGAACAACATCGCGGACGCCAAGACCGCGATCGCGCAGACGATCGGCAACCTCCGCCTGCTCGAGCAGGACCACGAGGAGGACAAGCGCGCCGCCACCGAGTGGGGGCAGAAGGCCGCGAACGCCTCGTCGGCCGCGGACAAGTACCGCGCCGAGGGCAAGACGGCCGAGGCGGACAAGTTCGACAACCTCGCGAAGATCGCCATCGGCAAGCAGATCGCCGCCGAACAAGAGGTCAAGGACAACGAGGGCCCGCTCGCCACCCAGAACGAGCAGGTCGAGAAGCTCAAGTCCGGTCTCGCCGGCATGGAGCAGAAGCTCGAGCAGCTCAAGGCCAAGCGCGACTCGCTCGTCGCCCGACAGAAGACCGCCGAGGCACAGTCGAAGGTGAACGACGCCATCGGCAACATCGACATCACCGACCCGACGAGCGACCTCAACCGCTTCGAGGAGAAGGTCCGCCGCGAGGAGGCGAAGGTCCTCGGACAGCAGGAGCTCCAGTCGTCGAGCCTGGACGCGCAGTTCGAGAGCCTCGAGGACGTCGGCCGGGACGCCGAGGTCGAGGCGCGACTCGCCGCGCTGAAGAACGGCGGGTCGTCGACGATCTGACCCGACACGCTGGTGCGGACGGCGCCGGGCCGTGCTGACAGACTGAGACGATGCAGTTCCTCGTCGTCGGGCAGTGGCAGGGTTCGGCGTCGTCGCGGGCGATGCGCCTCGGCGACGGCGCCCAGGCCGTCGCAGCCGATCTCCCCCGTGCCGCCACCACCGTCGTCGACGTGCCCGCGGGCGCAGGCGACCGACTCGAGACCGCCGTCGCGCGCTACACCTCGGTCCGCTCGGTCGCCGAGCGCGTCGCCGAGGAGGTCGGGGTCGCGAGCGAACCCGTGCTCGTCGTCGGCGGGGACGGCTCGAGCGTGCTCGGGGCAACGGTGCTCGTGCGTCCCGGCACGGCCTTCGTCCGGATCGCCGGGTCGAGCGGGTACCGCGCTCTGAACCGCGCCCAGCCCGTCGCCGCGGAGACCGCGGTGCTCCGGCTGCTCGTCGACCGGCCGGACGACCTGTTCCCGGACCTGCCCGTCGTCGACCCAGCGGCCGTCGTCGTCGCGGGCATCCGCGGCACCGAGGACGCCGAGCTCGCCGCGCTCGACCGGGTCGGGATCACGCACCTCGACGTGGACGACGCGACCCCGGACACCCTCGACGCCGCCGTCACCGCGACCGGAGCCGACGCGGTGTTCGTGCACGTCGACCTCGACGTCCTGGACCCGTCCGAGGTCGACGGGCTGCTCGAACCCGTGCCGTTCGGACTCGACGCGGCGGCACTCGTCGCGCAGATCCAGGCGGCGACCCGCGGCCGACGGCTCGTCGGTGCGGCGCTGACGGGGTTCGCGCCGGTCGACCCCGAGCGGGCCGTCGACGACCTCGGCGTGATCCTGCGCGCGGTCGGCGCCCTCACCACGGCGTCCCGCGCGTAGCGGGCGGTTCCGCGCATCGGGAGCCGTCCCGCGTATCGGAGGACATCTCGCGCATCGCAGGCCCTTCCGCGCATCGGAGGACGTCCCGCGCATCGCAGGCCCTTCCGCGCATCGGAGGACGTCCCGCGCATCAGGTGTCGTCCGTTCCGACCCCAGACGCGCGGGCCCGCATCCCATGTCGCGCGCGATGGGATCGATCGCTCACCCGCACCTCCACGCTCACCCGCGCCTCCACACGCACCCGCACCTGCATCCGCACCTGACCCCGCACCGACCCCACCGCGCTGCGCGACGGGCGCGAACCGTCCTCGGCCGCCGACTCCGACGCGCCATCCGGACCGATACCCATCGCACCCGGACGCCCCTCCGGCGGCCTGCGTACGCTCGGGCACATGACGGACTACGACCTCATCGTGATCGGCGCCGGCGCAGTCGGCGAGAACGTGGCGGACTACGCCCACAAGCGCGGCCTCTCGGTCGCCGTGGTCGAGGCCGAGCTGGTCGGCGGCGAGTGCTCGTACTGGGCGTGCATGCCCTCGAAGGCGCTCCTGCGCAGCGGGCACGCGGTCGCGGCGGCGAAGCGACTCGAGGGCGCCGCCCAGGCCGTGACGGGTGACCTCGACGCCGCGAAGGTGCTCGCCCGTCGCAACTCGTTCACCTCGGACTGGAAGGACGACGGACAGGTCGCGTGGCTCGAGTCCGCCGACATCGCGCTCATCCGCGGCCACGCGCGCATCACCGGCGAGAAGACCGTCGAGGTCGCCGGCGAGACCCACACCGCCCGTGCCGCCGTCGCCGTCGTGACCGGGTCGCTGCACCAGCTCCCCGACGTCCCCGGCCTGGCCGAGGCGAAGCCCTGGGGCACCCGCGAGGGCACCAGCGCCCAGCACGTCCCCGAGAGCCTGCTCGTGATCGGCGGCGGGGTCGCCGGCTCCGAGCTCGCGACCGCCTGGGCGTCCCTCGGCGCGAAGGTCACCCTCGTCGCCCGGCACGGCCTGCTCGGCGGCATGGAGCCCTTCGCGGGCGAGCTCGTCGCGGACGCCATGCGGGAGCTCGGCATCGACGTCCGCACGGGCGTCAACCCGACCCGTGTCGACCGGGACGAGCACGGCCTGGTCACGACGACCCTCGACGACGGCACGACCCTGGTGACGAGCGAGGTGCTCGCCGCCACCGGCCGGTCGCCGCACACCGCCGAACTCGGCCTCGAGACCGTCGGGCTCACCCCCGGCGACTGGCTGCAGGTCGACGACACGATGCTCGTGCAGGGCACCGACTGGCTCTACGCCGTCGGTGACGTCAACCACCGCGCACTCCTGACCCACCAGGGCAAGTACCAGGCGCGCGCCGCGGGCGAGGCGATCGCCGCACGCCACCAGGGCCGTCCGGTGCACACCGAGCCGTGGGGCGCGCACGTCGCGACGGCCGACCACGCCGCGGTGCCGCAGGTGACCTTCACGGACCCGGAGGTCGCGAGCGTCGGCCTGACCGAGGACGCTGCTCGCAAGCAGGGGCTCACCGTCCGCGCCGTCGAGTACGACCTGGGCGCCGTCGCCGGCTCCGCACTGCAGGCCGACGGGTACACCGGGCGCGCGAAGATGGTCGTCGACGAGGACCGCGGGGTCGTCGTCGGCGTGACCTTCGTCGGTCAGGACGTTGCCGAGATGCTCCACGCCGCGACGGTCGCCGTCGTCGGCGAGGTCCCGGTCGACCGCCTCTGGCACGCCGTCCCGGCCTACCCGACCATGAACGAGGTCTGGCTGCGCCTGCTCGAGACCTACGGCCGCCCGGAGTAGCGGTGCGGAACCCGCTCCTCGACTCCGCCGTGTCGCGGGCCGGCTGGCTGTTCGCCACGGCCGTCGGCCTCGCGATCGGCGTGCCGCTGTCGACCGGCAGGATCCGGGTCGTCGACGGGCTGGTGGTCTGCAGCGGCCTGCCCCGGTGGGTCTTCCGCCGCGGCGGGACCTGCGTGGGATCGGTGTACCTGACGCGCGACAACGACGGCGACCGGGTGCTCCGGCACGAGCGCGTGCACGTCACGCAGTGGCGCCGCTACGGCATGGCCATGCCGCTGCTCTACGCACTCGCGGGCCGCGATCCCCTGCGCAACCGCTTCGAGGTCGAGGCCGGCCTCGAGGACGGCGGCTACGTCCGCTGACGCCGACGCACGCCGAGCGTGCCAGATCTGGCACGTTCGGCGTGCTCGGGCGACGAATTGTGACCTCCGAGCGGACGTGAGCGGCGTGTCCTGACCACTCGCGGGTGACCAAGCACAGCGGGGGCGAGCGCGCGATGCGAGCGCGCGCGTCAGGCGGCGCGGCGGCGCGGGACGACCAGGGGCGTGCCCGTCTCGGGGTCCGCGACGACCACGCACGGCAGGCCGAAGACGTCCTCGACGAGCTCAGCGGTCAGCACGTCGGCCGGACGCCCCTGCGCGACGATCGACCCCGCCCGCATCGCGACGAGGTGCGTGGCGTACCGCGCCGCCTGGTTGAGGTCGTGGAGCACCGCGACGACCGTGCGTCCGGCCGCGTGCAGCGCCGAGGCCAGTTCGAGCACGTCGTACTGGTGCGCGATGTCGAGGAACGTCGTCGGCTCGTCGAGCAGGACGATGTCGGTCTCCTGCGCGAGCACCATCGCGATCCAGACGCGCTGCCGCTGCCCGCCGGAGAGCTCCCCGACGCTGCGGTCGGCGAGCGTCACGGTGTCGGTCTGCTCGAGCGCGGCCTGGACGGCGGTGCGGTCGGAGCCCGACGAGGGGTGCAGCAGGTCCTGGTGCGGGAACCGGCCGCGGGAGACGAGGTCGCGGACGGTGATGCCCTCGGGGGCGATCGGCGTCTGCGGAAGCATGCCGACCCGGCGCGCGACGGCCTTCGGGCGGTAGGACGTGATCGGCGCACCGTCGAGGTACACCGTGCCCGCGCGGGGCGTCAGGGTCCGGGCGAACGCCTTGAGGAGCGTCGACTTGCCGCACGCGTTCGGACCGACGACGACCGTGAGCTCACCGTCCGGCACGTCGACGTCGAGGGCGTCCACCACGACGCGGTCCTCGTACGCGAGCGTCAGCCCGCGGGCGCCGAGCGCCGTCGTCGGGAGCGCCGAGGGGGTGGAAGTGTTCAGTGCTCGGCCCTGCCGTGCCGCCAGTAGCCCATGAACGCGACCTGCTCCCGGGCGATGCCGACACCGCGCACGAGGTGGCGCCGGAGCTCCTTGACGCAGCTGGCCTCCCCCGCGATCCACGCGTAGACGGGGCGCTCCTCGGCGGCGGCGGGGACGTCCCAGAGCACCTGCTCGTCGACGTCGAGATCTGCGTCGACATCCGCGTCGACCGGGGCGAGTGCGACCGTGGGCGCGACCGCGGCGGCAGCGCCTCGGCCGCCGACGACGTCCGACGCCCACGCGTGCACCTGGTGGGTCATGCGCTCGCCGTGCGAGGCGCCGTTCCGGGCGATCCAGCGGACCTCGACCCCGGCGGGCGCGGACACCGGCAGGCGGTCGGCGTCGGTCGGGACCTCGATGAAGACGTGGCCGACGGCCGTGACGTCGAGGGCCTCGAGGATGGCGCAGATCGCCGGCGCCGCGGTCTCGTCGCCGGCGAGCAGGATGCGGTCGGCGCGCCCCGGGGCGAACTCGGCGGCACCGCTCGGGAGCTCGGCCGGCGAGGACGGGACCGCCGGACCGACGATGCGGAGCTCGTCGCCGACGCGGCAGCCCGAGACCCAGCGGGACGCAGGGCCGGTGTCGCCGTGCGCGACGAAGTCGATGTCGAGTTCGCGGGCATCCGGACGGAACGAGCGGACCGTGTAGGTGCGCAGCGGGTTCCGCACGGCGTCCGGCAGCGCGCGCCAGGCGCCGTACCAGTCGTCGCCGTCGGGCAGGTCGGTGAAGCCGTGGCCCGGGATCGGCAGCACGATCTTGATCCGCTGGTCGAGCCCCACCGCGGAGAACTCCGCGAGGGCGTCTCCGGACAGCGTCACCCGGACGAACGAGGGGGTCAGCGCGGACACGGCCGTCACGCGGACGGAGAAGACGCGGTACCGGGCAGCCACGAACGCAAGTATGGCATGCCTCACCTAACCGTTCCAGGGTGGAACGGGGTACCCCGGACGGTGCGAGGATCGTCCCCGTGCACGAACCCGACGACGAATTCTCGGACCTGGCCGCGCTCGCCGCCGCGAGCGGCGTGACGGAGCCGCTCCGCGCCTCCAGGCAGGTGGTCCGCGGCGACGACGGACGCGAGACCGCCGCGATCCGGTGGGACACGGCGGACGGACGGGAGGCACGGATCACCTACCTGCACGGGCTCGGCATCGACGCGCACAGCTTCGACCAGACCGCGCTCGCCGTCGGCGAGCCGGCGGTCGCCCTCGACCTGCCGGGACACGGCCGGTCGAGCTGGCGCGACGACGCGGACTACGGCGCCGCGGTCACCGCCCCGCAGGTGCTCGCCGCGCTCGACGCGCTCGACGTGCCGCCGGGGATCGTCGTCGGGCACTCGCTCGGGGCGATCCTCGCTGCGCGGCTGGCGTCGCTCGCACCGGAGCGGGTGACCGGTCTCGTGCTCGTCGACATGTCGCCGGACTTCGCGCAGCGGGCCGTCGACCGGATCGCGCGGGCGCTCGAGGACGAGGAGCCGTTCGCGTCCCTCGACGAGGTGGTCGACCGCGCCGTCGAGGCCCGGGTCGGCGACGACCGGCAGGTGCTGCTCCGCGAGGCGCGGCACACCACCCGGCTCGGCGCGGACGGGCGGCTCGTGCGGCGGCACCACTTCCCGCACCTGCCCGCCGGCCGGACCGCCTCGGTGGGCCGCTTCGCCGACGCGTGGCCGGACCTCGAGGCGCTGGACGTCCCACTGCTGCTCGTCCGGGGGGACCGCGGCTACGTCTCCCCGAAACTGCACACCGGGTTCGTCGAGCGCCTGCCCGACGCCCGGGTCGTGACGGTCACGGCGCGGCACGCGGTGCAGAACCAGGCACCCCTCGAACTGGCCACGGCGATCCGGGCATGGGCCGGGGACCACGGATTGTTGCACTCCGTGGAGAAACCGTCCCCCGACGGTCCGGTTGATCGGTAGCCTCTTGCGAGCGCGACGCGACGACCGTCGCTCCCACGCGCCCGGAAGGAACCCACAACCCATGAGTCCGCTCCTCCCCCGCCTGGGTCGACGCGCAGCACGCGTCGCCCTCGCCAGCACGGCCGTCGCGGTCGTCTCGGCCCTCGCCCTGACCGGGTGCTCGGGATCGTCGAACGAACAGGGCGGCGCCGACGCGACCGTCCGGATCGGGCTCGTCCTCGAACCGACCAGCCTGGACATCCGCACGCAGTCCGGTGCCGCACTCGACCAGGTGCTCATCGACAACGTGTACCAGGGGCTCGTCGGCCGGGCGGCGGACGGCAGCGGTGCGATCCACGACGTGCTCGCGTCGAAGCACGAGGTCTCGTCCGACGGGCTCACCTACACGTTCACGCTCCGCGACGGGACGACGTTCCAGGACGGCAAGCCGGTCACCGCGGCCGACGTCGTGTGGTCGCTCCAGCAGGTCAAGGACAACGCGTCCTACGTCGACTCCGCGCAGCTCGCGAACGTCCGGTCGATCGCGTCGCCGTCGTCGGACCAGGTCGTCCTGACGCTGTCGAAGCCGGACTCCGACCTGCTCTGGAACCTGACCGGCCGCGCGGGACTCGTGCTCGAGCAGGCCGCGAAGAACGACCTGTCGGACTCCGCGAACGGCACCGGCCCGTACGAGGTGTCGAGCTGGAAGCAGGGCGACGCGCTCGTCTTCGCCCGGAACGCCGACTACTGGGGCACGAAGGCGAAGGTCGCCAAGGTCGAGTTCCGGTACATCACGGACGGGTCCGCGGCCGTGAACGCGATGGCCGCGGGCGACCTGGACGTGCAGACCTCGGTCGACGGCACGCTGAAGAGCCAGCTCGAGGGCAACGCCGACATCTCGCTGCACACCGGCAAGACGACCGACAAGTACACGCTCGCGTTCAACGACCGCAAGGCGCCCTTCACCGACGTCAAGGTCCGCAAGGCGATCCGGCAGGCGATCGACCCGAAGGCGCTCATCAAGGCGATCGGTGGGACCGGGGTGCCGCAGGGCGGGCCGATCCCGGAGCTCGACCCGGGCTACCAGGACCTGACCGACGTCGACGCGTACGACCCCGCGGCCGCGAAGCAGCTGCTCGCCGAGGCCGGCGCGAAGGACCTGAAGCTCACCCTGACCTACCCGAACATCTACGCGGCGACGATCGGCGACGTGCTGAAGTCGCAGCTCGCGGACGTCGGCATCACGCTGAGCGTCCAGCGCGTCGACTTCGCCACGTGGCTGTCGCAGGTGTTCGAGAAGCACGACTTCGACCTGTCGATGGTCAACCACGTCGAGTCGCGGGACTTCGGCAACTGGGCGAACCCGGACTACTACTTCGGGTACGACAACCCCGAGGTGCAGGCCCTGTACGCGCAGTCCGTCGCGGCGACCGACCAGGCCGACAAGACGAAGGCGCTCGAACAGGCGGCCCGGATCGTCAGCGAGGACGCCGCCGGCGAGTGGCTCTACACGGCGACGTCGGTCACCGCGGTCCGCAAGGGCGTGACGGGCGTGCCGTTCGACGGCACGAACTCCCGCCTGGACCTCGCGCAGCTGGCGGTGCGGTGACCGGGGTCGCCGCTGCCGGGCCCGTAGCATCGGACTCGTGACCCGGTTCCTCGTCGGGCGACTGCTGCTGCTCGTCGTCGGTCTGCTCGTGGCGAGCATCATCGTGTTCGCCGTGCTCCGGGTGCTCCCCGGCGACGTCGCGCAGGTCGTCGCCGGCACGCAGGCGTCCCCGGCGCAGGTCGAGCAGCTCCGGCAGCAGCTCGGCCTGGACCGGCCGGTCGTGGTGCAGTACGCCGACTGGATCGGCGGGCTGCTGCACGGCGACCTCGGCCGCTCGCTCGTCACCGGGGGCCAGGTCGCCCCCGAGCTGACCCAGAAGCTCGCGGTCACGCTGCCCCTCGCCGGGATGTCGCTCGCCGCGGCCCTGGTGCTCGGCGTGCCGCTCGGGGTGCTCGCCGCGGTGCTGCGGCGCCGCGCGGGCGGTGCCGTGATCGCGTTCGTCGCCCAGGCCGTCGCCGCGATCCCGATCGTCTGGGCGGGGCTGCTGCTCATCGCGCTGTTCGCCGTGACGCTCCGCTGGCTCCCGCCGCAGGGCTTCCCGCTCGACGGCTGGGGCGAGCCCGGGCGGGCGTTCTCGGCGCTCGTGCTCCCCGCGCTCACGATCGGCGCGGTCGAGGGCGCCGTGATCCTGCGGTTCACGCGCTCCGCCACGCTCGGGGTGCTCGACGCCGACCACGTCCGCACCGCCGCCGCGATCGGGCTCACCCGGACGCAGGCGCTCGTGCGGCACGGGCTGCCGTCCGTGGCGCTCACGGTGCTCGCGGTGCTCGGTGTGCAGATCGCCGGGCTGCTCGTCGGGGCCGTCGTCGTCGAGCAGCTGTTCTCGCTGCCCGGTGTCGGCCGGATGCTCGTCACCGACGTCGGCCGGCGGGACGTCACGAAGGTGCAGTCCGAGCTCCTCGTGCTCACCGGGCTCGTCCTGCTCGTCGGCTTCGCGGTCGACGTGCTGCACCGCGTGCTCGACCCCCGGCAACGCGAGGTGCACGAGTGATCCGCCGACTCGTCGCCCGGCCGACCGGGGTGTTCGCCGTCGTGGTCCTCGGCCTGCTCGTGGTCCTGGCCGCCGTGTCCCTCGTGTGGACGCCGCAGGACCCCTTCCGCACCGACCCGTTCCGGCAGTGGTCCGGGCCGAGCGCCGCGCACTGGTTCGGCACCGACGCCTCCGGACGGGACATCGCGAGCTACCTCCTCGCGGGCACGCGGACGACGGTGCTCGTCGCGGTGGGGTCCGGGGTCATCGCGAGCGTCGTCGGCATCGTGCTCACGGCGGTCGGCTCGCTCACCGCCCGGTGGGTGCGCGAGGGCACGGCCGTCCTGCTCGACATCCTCGTGGCGTTCCCCACGCTGTTGACGGCGATGCTGCTCACCGCGGTGTTCGGCGGTTCGCTCGGCGTCGTGGTCGTGAGCGTCGGCCTGTCCTTCGGCGTGACGATCGCCCGCGTGGCCCGCGGCGAGATCCGCCGGATCGCGCGCAGCGACTACGTCGTCGCGGCACGGGCGTCCGGCGTGGGACCGCTCGGGGTGCTCACCCGTCACCTCGTGCCGAACGCGACGCCGCTGTTCACCGTGCAGCTCTCGCTCGCGATGGCGACCGCGGTCCTGGCCGAGGCCGGGTTGTCGTACCTGGGCTACGGCGCCGGCTCGGACACCGCGTCGTGGGGCAGCATGCTCGCCGACCTGCAGACCTACGTGGGCGTCCACCCGTGGAGCGCCGCGTGGCCGGGAGCCGCGATCGCCCTCGTGGTCGCCGCGCTCTCGCTGCTCGGCGACGCGGTGCGGGACGCGACCGACCCGCGGCTGACGACGGGCGACCGGGCGTCCGACCCGACCACGACCTCGCCGACGACCCCGGGGGTGACCGCGTGACGGACGCACACGACCGCGTGACGCACGCACACGACCGCGTGACGGACGCACACGAGCGCGGGCCGGACCCGCGCGCCGGACTCGAGGTCTCGGGTCTCTCGGTGCGCATCGCGGGGCGGACGGTCCTGGACCGTGTGTCGTTCACCGTGCCTCCCGGCCGTCGCGTCGGCGTGATCGGCGCGTCCGGATCCGGCAAGTCGATGACCTCGCTCGCCCTGATGGGGTTGGAGCCCACCGGTGCGCTCGTGACCGGCAGCATCCGCCTGGACGGGCGGGAGCTCGTCGGCCTGCCCGACCGCGAGCGGGCGAAGCACCGCGGCGCGGACCTGGGCATGGTGTTCCAGGAACCGGGCACGGCGCTCGACCCGCTCCGACGGGTCGGCGCGCAGGTCGCGGAGCCCCTCCGGCTGCACCGCGGCCTGGACCGTCGTGCCGCACGGACCGCCGCCGTCGCACTGGCCGACGCGGTGGGTCTGCCGGACCCGGCGTCGCTCCTGCGGCAGTACCCGCACCAGCTGTCCGGCGGGCAGCGGCAGCGGATCTGCATCGCGATGGCGATGGCCGGGTCGCCCGCCTACCTGATCGCCGACGAGCCGACCACGGCGCTCGACGTCACGACCGAGGCCCGGATCCTCGAGCTGTTCGAGCGGCTGTCCTCGGCACGCGGCACCGGGATGCTGTTCGTGACGCACGACCTCGCCGTGCTCGCGCGCATCGCCGACACCGCCGTCGTGCTGCACGAGGGGCGCGTCGTCGAGCAGGGGCCGGTCCGCACCCTGCTCGGGGCACCGCAGCACCCCGCCACGACCGCACTCGTCGAGGCCGCCCGCGCCACCGCCAGGAGGACCCCGTGACCACGCCCTCCGCAGCGCCGCAGCCGGACGCCCTGCCCGTCCTGGCCGGGACCGGGCTGCACCGCACGTACCGGCTCCCCCGCCGTGGGCCGTTCGAGCCCGGCCCGGTCCGCACCGCCGTCGACGGGATCGACCTGACGGTCGCTCCCGGCGCCCGGCTCGGGATCGTCGGCGAGTCCGGGTCCGGCAAGTCCACCCTGGTGCGGCTGCTCGCCGGCCTGGAGGCGCCTTCCGCCGGCACCGTGACCGCCTCCGGTCGTCCCGTGGTCGCGTCCGCCTCCGCTGCCGCGATGCGGTGGTTCCGTCGCGAGACGGGCGTCGTGTTCCAGGACCCCTATGCGTCGCTCGACCCGCGGATGCGCGTGGGCACGATCATCGCCGAGCCGCTCCGGGCACTGCGGATCCCCGGCGACCACCGAGAGCTGGTGCGGCGGGTCCTCGAGCGGGTCGACCTGCCGGTGGACGCCGTGGACCGGTACCCGCACGAGTTCTCCGGCGGGCAGCGGCAGCGGATCGCGATCGCCCGGGCGGTGGTGCACGAGCCGCGGATCCTGTTCGGGGACGAGCCGATGAGCGCCCTCGACGTGGTGGTCCGCGCGCGCGTGATCGACCTGTTCCGCTCGCTCGCGGACGACCTCGGGTTGACGCTCGTCCTCGTGTCGCACGACATCGGCGTGGTGCAGCGGCTGTGCGACACCGTGGCGGTGCTGTCCGAGGGGCGGATCGTCGAGCACGGCCCGGTCGCGCTGCTGGACGACCCCCAGCACGACGTCACGCGGGCGCTGGTCGCGGCGGCGCCGACGCTGCCGTAGGCGGTGCGGGCGGGCGCGAGCGCCTCACCAGCAGGCGGGGTGCCGCCGCTGCCACCGCAGACGTCGCTCGAGCTGGGCGCCGAGCGCGAGCAGCGTGCGCTCACCCCCGGGACGGCCGATCAGCTGCACGCCCATCGGCAGACCCTCGCCGTCCGGGTGGCCCGCACCGGTGACCCCGACGGGCAGCGTGATCGCGGGCAGTCCCGCGACGTTCACCATCGAGGTCCACGGGGAGTACGCGCACTGGCGGCGGAAGTCCTCGTCCGGGTCGTCGCCGTACCATCCGAGGGGCCGCGGCGGCAACGCCAACGTCGGGGTGAGCACGGCGTCGAACCGGTCGAACGCCCGGATCAGCGCCACGGAGAACGCGTCGAGGGCCGTCATGGCGTCGAGCACCTGCGTCGCGGTGAGTCGCCGGCCGCGCTCGACGAGCCACCCGACGAGCGGGGTCAGCGCCGTCAGGTCGATGCCGGGCACCCGGGGCAGCCCGGCGGCGCTCGACTCCCACGCCACCCGGAAGGCGTCGGCGTAGGGCACCCGGGGCAACGAGACGTCCTCGACCCCGTGCCCGACCTCGCCGAGCACCCGGACGGCGGTGGCCACGGCCTCGCGGGCGGCGGGGTCGAACACCACGTCGACGGTGTCGTCCCACGGGGAGCCGTCGAGCAGCCCGACGACGAAGCGCCCCTCGCCCCGGACCGCCGCGGCGGTGAAGGGGCCGTCGCCGACGTCGGGCGTGACGAGCGCGTACGGCCTCGGTTCGTCGAGCCCGGTCGGCCGGACGAGGGCGTCGAGGAACATGCCGGCGTCCGCGACGTTCCGGGTGATCGGCCCGGCGACGCTCAGGCCGCCGAGGCCCGACCGTCCGGGCACGGACGGCACCCGGCCCCGGCTCGGCTTGAGTCCGACGAGCCCGGTCGCCGCCGCGGGGATGCGCACCGATCCCCCGCCGTCGGTCCCCACGGCCGCCGGGAGCAGTCCCGCCGCGACCGCGACCGCGGCACCGCTCGACGACCCGCCGGGAGCCCGGGAGGTGTCCCAGGGGTTGACGGTGGTGCCGAGTCGGGTCTCGGAGGACGACGACATCCCGAACTCGGGCGTCGTCGTCTTGCCGAGGCTCACGGTGCCGGCCGCGGCGAGCGCTGCGACGAGCGGGTGGTCGGCGGCTGCGGGTGCCGCGGGCAGGGCGACGGATCCGCTGCGGGTGACGACGCCCGTGCGGTCGTACAGGTCCTTGTCGCCGTGCGGGAGTCCGCAGAGCGGTCGGGAGGTCGGCACGTCGGTCCCGGGCTGCGCGGTGGTCCCGAGCTGCGCGGCGCGGCTCCGGGCCTCGTCCGCGGTGACGGTGACGAACGCGCCGAGCTCCGGGTCGAGCCGAGCGATGCGGTCGAGGTAGTGCTCGGTGACCTCGAGCGCGGTGGTCTCGCCCCGTCGGATCCAGTCCCAGAGTTCCTGCGCGGTGAGGTGGTGGAGTTCGAACACGGTCCCTGAGCCTAGGCGGCGGTGTCCGCGGCCAGGTGTGCGGCGAGCACGTCCCGGACCGTCGTCCAGCGGTGCGGGCCGTAGCGGTCGTTCCGGACGTGGTGGAGGGTGGCCTCGCCGCTGAACATGCTGACGAAGTACTGCATCCCCTGCCAGGCGGGGAACGGCTCGTCGTCCGGGGCGCTCGAGACGCGTCGGCCGATCCGCGCCATGGCCGACAGCGTGCTCGCGGTGCCCGCCCACTGCGTGCGGAAGTGCGTGCCGGTGAGCTGCGAGAGCGTGTCCGCGACGCTCCGGGCGGTCACCCGGTCGCCGGCGACCTCGACGACCCGCGGGGCGTCCGGGTCGAGTGCGGCGAGCGCCGTCACCCGCGCGGTGTCGTCCTTCGTGGTGAAGTCGAGCACCTGGTCGGCGGAGGACCAGTACAGCACCCGGCGGCGGTCGAACAGGATCATGGGTGCCTGGCCGGTGAGCATGTCGGTGAAGGCGCCGTTCAGCACCGAGGTCGCGCGGACCGGTGCGGCGTCGAGCACGGCGGTGAACTCGCGGCGGAGCTCGAAGTTGCGGTTGGTGCCCGGGGTGATCGAGCGGTAGTCGGCGGAGTAGTCGGACGGCAGGAACCGCGGCACCCCGGCGTCCACGGCGGCGCGGAGCAGGGCGGACTGGGCGTCGACGATGACCGAGCGGGTCCCGCTCACCGCGGAGACGACGACGTCGACCCCGTCGAGGGCGCGGACGAGGGCGTCGTGGTCGTCGTAGGCGGCGGAGACGAGGCGCACGCGGTCCGGCGCCCCGAAGGCACTCGCGGCACCGGTCGACCCGGCCGCCCCGCCCGACCGGCTGAGCGCCCGGACGAGCACGGGTCCCCGGTCGGCACCCGTGCCACCGACAGGGGACCGGTCGTCGAGCAGGGCGTGGACGATGCGCGTGCCGAGGTCGCCGGTGGCGCCCGCGACGAGGACGGTGGTGGTCATGCCCCGACGCTACGCACCCTCGCCCGGGTCGGCTCCGGCTTGCACCCTTCGGAGGAACTCCCGGTGGTGCGTCCCTCCGCCGGTCGTCGCGGGGACGGCGGATTCCTAGCGTCGAAGCCATGCCTCCACACACGAAGACCGACGAACACACGAACACGGGGAAGCACGCACCCCGGACGAACCTCGCGGCGCGACACCCCATCGCGACCTTCGCGGTCCTGGCGCTCGGCCTGAGCTGGCTCGCCTGGATCCCGTACATCCTCAGCCCGCACGGGCTCGGCGTCTGGGACGTCCACTTCCCGGAGTTGCTCGGCACGGCGCAGTTCACCGGCATCCTCCCCGGGGCGCTCCTCGGTCCGCTCGGCAGCGCGTTCCTCGTCACGGCCCTCGCCGACGGGCGCCCGGGTCTCCGGCGCTGGGTCGGGCGGCTGTGGCGCTGGCGGGTCCCGTGGCGCTGGTACGCGCTGGCGCTCGTCGGCGTCCCGCTGCTGGTGGTCCTGACCGGGCTGCCGTTCTCCGGCGGTCAGGTGCAGGCTCCCACGGCGCTGGCGCTCGTGGCACTCGTGCCCGGGCTGGTCGTGCAGCTGTTCACCACCGGTCTGTCGGAGGAGCCCGGCTGGCGCGACTTCGCCCTGCCCCGGCTGCAGGAGCGGTTCGGTCCCCTCGGTGCCGTCGCGGTGCTCGGTCCGCTCTGGGCGCTCTGGCACATGCCGCTGTACCTGTCCGACTGGGGCGGGTGGCCGGACGCGCACTGGTCGGAACCGCTCGTGTTCGCGCTCTTCACGATCACCTTCAACGTCGTGATGACCTGGGTCTTCAACCGCACCGGCGAGAGCCTGCCGGTCGCGCTGCTCCTGCACGTCGGTGTGAACAACACCATCTCGACGCTGTGGGCGGACATGTACCCGGGGATGACGGCCGGCACGATGATGCACGGTCTCGCGATCGTCTCCACGGTCGCGGCGGTCGTCCTGCTCGTCGCCACCCGCGGGCGGCTCGGCTACCCGGGTGCGCGCGGTGACCGGCCGGGAGGCACGCCCTCCACCACGACGTCGGCGCACGTCGTCCTCGTAGGATCGGACGATGGCACCCGCTGAGTCCCGCGTCGGCCGCACCGAGGTGCTGGTCGCGCTCGGCACCGCGGTCGTCGCGCTCGGCCTGCTGCTCGGCCTCCCGCCGCTGGACGCCGCCGACCCCGAGACCCTCGCAGCGCCCGTCGTCGCTCCCGCGGTGGGCAGCCTGCCGTGGTCGCTCCTGGCGCTCGGGCTGCTCGTGCAGTCCGCCGCGCTCCTGGCCGTGCGTCGGTTCCCCCGGACGGTGCTCGTCGCGGTCGCCGCGGTCCCGGTGCCGATCGCCGTGGCCGTCCCGGCGGTCGTCGACCTGTTCGGGCTGACGGCGCTCCCGGTCCTCGTCGCGGTGGTCGTCGTCGCCCTGCGCGCGCCCCTGGTCCGGACCTGGCCCGCGCTCGTCGTCACCGCCCTGCTCGTCGCCGTCGGCACGGGGGTGGCACCGGGCGATCGTCAGCGGAGCGTTCCGCGGCGGGCAGGTCGTCCGGGCGTTGCTCGACGCGTCGGGGCAGGGCGTCCTGCAGGCCCTCGGCGCGGTCGGGCTCCCCCTGGTCGTCGCGCTCGTCGTCCGCTCCCGCCGGGAGGTCCGCGCCGCCCGGGTCGCCGAGGCCGACGCACGCTCGGCGGAGGCGGACGCTCGCGCCGCCGAGGCCTCGGCGTCGGTCCGCGAGCAGGACGCCCGGGTCGACGCCGCGGTGTCCCGCGAGCGTGCTGCCATGGCCCGCGAGCTGCACGACATCGCCGCGCACCACCTGTCCGGCATCGCCCTCATGTCGGCCGTCATCGACCGGCAGATCGACGTCGACCCGCCCGCCGCGCACGAGGGGGTGCGGCAGGTGCGGGAGCAGAGCACCGCCGTGCTCGAGGACCTGCGTCGCCTCGTCGGGCTCCTGCGCGACGACTCCCCCGCCGAACGCACGGTCGAGACCGTCGCCGGCGTCGTCGACCTGGTCGAACGCGCGCGGCTCCGGTCGGACGTCCGGCTCGAGGTGCTGCCGGGCGATCGTCCCCTGGCGGACGGCGTCGGTCCGCTCGCGCAGCTCGTCACCTACCGGACCGTGCAGGAGGCGCTGTCGAATGCAGCCGTGCACGCGGCCGGGTCGATGGTCACGGTGACCGTCGACGACCGCGACGACGAACGCCTCCGGGTCCGTGTCGAGAACTCGGTTCCCACCGCACCGTCGTCCGGGAGCACGGCAGCGGGTGGGAACGGACTGCGTGGCATGCGTGAGCGGGCGGACCTGGTGGGGGCGCGCCTCCAGGCCGGGCCGACCGACGGCGGCGGCTGGGTGGTGACCCTCGAGCTGAGCCGCGAGCAGCCCGAGGCGGCGTCGTGATCCGGGTGCTCGTGGCGGACGACCAGCCGCTCGTCCGCGCCGGCGTGTCCGCGCTGCTCGCGGCCGAGCCGGACGTCGACGTGGTGGCGGTCGCGGCCGACGGCGGCGAGGCGCTCGCCCTCGCGCGGTCGACGCGGCCGGACGTGGCGGTGCTCGACGTCCGGATGCCGGTGCGGAACGGGATCGAGGTCGCCCGGGAGCTCTGCGCTCCGGACGCGGACCCCGCGGTGCCGGTGTTGGTGCTGACGACGTTCGACCTCGACGACCTGGTGTTCGGGGCGCTCGAGGCCGGCGCGTCGGGGTTCCTGCTCAAGGACGCCGAGCCCGACGTCATCGTCGGCGCCGTCCGGCAGGTCGCGGCGGGCAACGGCACCATCGACCATTCCCTGACCCGGCGGGTCCTGCGGGAGTTCGTGTCCCGGCGCAGCCTGCAGCCCGTGACCGGGGACCGCGCCAGCGAGGTCCTGACCGCCCGCGAGCGCGACGTGTTGCTGCTCCTGGCGCAGGGGATGTCGAACGAGGAGATCGCGGCGGCCCTGGTCGTCGAGGTCTCCACCGTGAAGTCGTACCTGGCGCGGATGCTCCCGAAGCTCGGGGTCCGGTCGCGCCTGCAGGCAGTGGTGTGGGCGTACCAGAACCGGGTCGTGGCGGTCCCCGAGGGGTAGCGCGCGCTGCCGCTCCGCGCGTCGGAGGCCGATCCGCTCGTAGGAGGGTGAATCGCTCGTAGGAGGCCGTTCCTTCCGGCACCCCACGCGCGGATCGGCATCCCATGTCACGCGCGATGGGCAGGAACGCTCGCTACGGGCGGGACCGCCTGACGGACGGGAGGCGCGTGGCGGGGCCGACCCGAGCCTCCCGTCCGGTGGGTGGTGCGTCGCGGACGCGGCGCGCGTCCGTGGGACCATGTCCGGATGACCGCCACGCTCGTCGCCAAGGACCTCGCCGGCGGCCACGCCGCACGCACGCTCTTCGAGGGCCTCGACCTCACGGTGGCCCCTGGTGACGTGATCGGGCTCGTCGGGGTGAACGGCGCCGGGAAGTCGACGCTCCTGCGGCTGCTCGCGGGTGTCGACGAGCCGCTCGCCGGCACGGTGTCGACGAACCCGCCGGACGCGTTCGTCGGGTGGCTGCCCCAGGAGCACGAGCGCGTCCCCGGTGAGACGGTCGCCGCGTACGTGGCCCGTCGGACCGGGTGTGCCCAGGCCACCGCGGCGATGGACACCGCCGCCGAGGCCCTCGGCGCGCCGGACGCCGACGACGCCGCCGCGGACCGCTACAGCGCGGCGCTCGAGCACTGGCTCGCCGCGGGCGCCGCGGACCTGGACGAGCGCCTGCCCGTCGTCCTCGCCGAGCTCGGGCTCGACGTGGGCGCTGAGGACGCCGGAGTCGGCCCGGACTCCCCGATGACCGCGTTGTCCGGCGGGCAGGCAGCGCGCGTCGGACTGGCGGCACTGCTGCTCTCCCGCTTCGACGTGGTGCTCCTCGACGAGCCGACGAACGACCTCGACCTGGACGGCCTCGAACGGCTCGAGCAGTTCGTCCGGGGCCTGCGCGGTGGCGCCGTCCTGGTCAGCCACGACCGCGAGTTCCTCGCCCGTTCGGTCACCGCGGTGCTCGAACTCGACCTCGCGCAGTCGTCACACCGGCTGTTCGGCGGCGGGTACGACTCGTTCCTCGAGGAGCGCGAGATCGCCCGGCAGCACAAGCGCGACGCGTACGACGAGTACGCGGCGACGAAGGCCGACCTGGTGTCCCGCGCCCGCACCCAGCGGGAGTGGTCGAGCCAGGGCGTCCGGAACGCGATGAAGAAGAACCCCGACAACGACAAGATCCGTCGGAAGGCCGCGAGCGAGTCGAGCGAGAAGCAGGCGCAGAAGGTCCGGCAGATGGAGTCCCGGATCGCACGCCTGGACGAGGTCGAGGAGCCGCGCAAGGAGTGGCAGCTCGCGTTCACGATCGGGAGCGCCCCGCGGTCGTCCGCCGTCGTCGCGACGCTGTCCGACGCCCGTTACGAACGCGGCGGGTTCACCCTCGGGCCCGTCTCGCTGCAGGTCTCCGGCGGGGACCGCATCGGCATCACCGGACCGAACGGCGCCGGCAAGTCGACGCTCCTCGCGGCGCTGCTCGGACGGATCGAGCCGACGTCGGGGAACGCCTCGATGGGGTCGAGCGTCGCGGTCGGCGAGGTCGACCAGGCCCGAGCGGCCTTCACGGGCGACGAGCCCCTCGCCGCGGCGTTCGAGGCCCTCGTCCCGGAGATGACCACGGCCGACGTCCGGACCCTGCTCGCCAAGTTCGGGCTGAAGGCCGACCACGTCGGTCGACCGGCGGCGCAGCTCTCCCCCGGGGAGCGGACCCGCGCCGGGCTGGCGCTGCTGCAGGCCCGCGGGGTGAACGTCCTCGTGCTCGACGAGCCGACGAACCACCTCGACCTCCCGGCCATCGAACAGCTCGAGCAGGCGCTCGAGGGCTACGACGGCACCCTCCTGCTCGTCACGCACGACCGCCGGATGCTCGACACGGTCCGGCTCGACCGGCAGTGGCGGGTCGAGGACGGGCGGGTCACCGAGCGCTGATCCGGGTGCGGCAACGGGACGGCACCCTTGCGCTGCCCGCGCCGACCCCTCCAGGATGTTGACGTTGACACAGCCGTCAGCACCGGGTCGACACAGGGGTCGACGACGACAGCCGAGGAGGCGGGATCGATGGGGATCCGAGCAACACGACAGGGGAACGGGCGACGCACACTCGCCTGGGCGATCGCGGCAGCGGTGGCCGTCGGCGGGCTGGGCGGTGCCCCGGCCCTCGCCGCGGCGGCACCGGCCGCGGCAGCGACGAACGCAGCAGCATCGACCACAGCGCCGGCCTTCCAGCCGGGACAGCCGTGGAACGACGACCAGGGACAGCCGATCCAGGGGCACGGCGGCCAGGTCGTCACCGCGCAGGACAGCGACGGCAAGCCGATCTACTACTGGTACGGCGAGGACCGCACGAACGGGTACAGCGACACCCCGGGCGTGCACGTCTACTCGTCGCGCGACCTGTACGACTGGCACGACGAGGGCCTCGCCCTCCGCACGATGACGAGCCGCGCCGACTTCGCCGACCCGTACTTCGCCGCGCTGTACGGCGGCTACGACCAGGCGCAGCAGGACGCCGTCTACCGCGACCTCGGCGTCACGGCGGAGAGCGCGACCCGTCCGGGTGCGATCCTCGAGCGGCCGAAGGTGATCCACAACGCGAAGACCGGCAAGTGGGTCATGTGGGTGCACGCCGACGGCCCCACGGCCACCTCCGACGCCCAGTACGCCAAGGCCACCGCCGGGGTCGCCGTCGCCGACTCCCCCACGGGACCGTTCCGCTACGTCGACTCGTACCGGCTCGACCGGGTCCCCGCGAGCGACCCCACCAACCAGCACCCGAGCGACCCGGGCATGGCCCGTGACATGAACCTCTTCGTGGACGACGACGGCACCGCGTACATCGTCTACGCCAGCGAAGAGAACCTGACGCTCTACATCTCGAAGCTCGACGCCGACTACACGAACCTGTCGGCGGACCCTGCCACGGCCGTCGAGGGCGTCGACTTCCGCCGACCGCAGCCCTGGATCGGCGGGCAGCGGGAGGCCCCGGCCCTCACCAAGGTCGGCGGGACGTACTACCTCGTGACCTCCGGCGCGACCGGGTGGGCCCCGAACGCGGCCGCGTACGCCACCGCGACGGACCTGCTCGGGACCTGGACGGCGCACGGCAACCCGGCCACCGGCACGAACGCCGACACCACGTGCAACTCGCAGAGCACGTCGCTGCTCAACCTCGGCGACGGTCGGGTCGTGTACCTCGGCGACCGGTGGAACAACGCCACCGACCTGCGGACCGCGCCGTCGGTCTGGCTCCCGGTGACCTTCGGCGAGGGCGGCGCGATGTCGTTCTCGTGCGACACCACCAGCTGGACGCTGGACGACCTGCAGCCGTCCACGCCCTGGACAGTCACCACCGCGGTCCCCGGGCAGGCCACGCTCTCGTCGAGCACGAAGGCACTCCCGCGCACCGTGCAGGTCCGCGAGGGGTCCACGACCCGGTCGCACCGCGTCACGTGGGCGGCGGACGCACTCGCCACGGCCGGTGAGCGGACCGTGACCGGCACACTCGACGACGGCCGGACCTTCACCCGCACGGTGACGGTGCTCCCCGCGAAGCTGTCCTACTTCGTCGACGCCGGCGGCCAGGGCACCGCCGACCACACCGCGGACCTCGCGTTCCTGCGGCAGCGCGGCGACCGGCTGCTCAACTCCGTCGACGACCAGCGCTTCGGGGCCGACCCGTCGACCGGCGACCACTGGGGCTACCTCGGCACCACGGGCGGGACGAACGGCACCTCGGGCGGGACGATCACGAGCACCGTCCGCTGGCAGGCCGACGCGACCGACCTGGAGTACGTGCTCACCGGTCTGAAGTCCGGCAAGCAGCGCGTCGACGTCGGCTTCTGGGACCCGTGGACCAAGAGCGCGCCCGGTCGCGCTGCCGCGGTGTCGGTCAACGGGAAGACCGTCGCGACCGCGCAGCCGATCGACGGCACCTTCCGGACGCTGTCGGCCGAGGTGACCGTCGGCAAGGACGGCGTCGTCGACCTCCGGGTCTCGCCCGCGACGAAGTACGGCATCCAGCTCAGCTGGGTGATGGTCTCGAAGGGCTGACCCGCCGTCGAGGGGGCGCGCCGCGCCGAGCGGCGTGCCCTCCCGGCCCGGATCTGGTGGACTGGTGCCGGGGAGGACACCATGCAGCGCAGGACCTGGGGCATCGCACTCGCAGCCGTCGGGGTGGTCGCCGTCGCGGGCACCGTCGTCGGGGTCGTCGCGGCGGGGTCGGCGCCCGAACCGGCGGCCACCCGCGCGGCAGCGCCGCGCTCGGTCTCGCCGACCCCGTCGCCGACGCCGAGCGCCACGCCCCTGGCCGCGGTCCCGGCGGCACCGTCGGCCGAGCAGCTCGCCGCCCTGCCCCTGGCCTTCCACGACGCGGTCGTCCCGCAGCTCCTCGACGGCACGCACGTCCACCCCGAGAACCAGTGGACGATCGCCGTGCCGAACGCTGCACTCGTCGCGCTCTACGCCGAGCCGTCGGCGTCGGCAGCTCCGATCGCGACGCTCGCGTCCACGGTCTCGACGATCGACACCCCGGCGGCCACGGCCGTCTGGGGCCGGAGCCCCGGGCAGGACGGCGGCATGGTCCTCGTCTCCACCCCGGCGCGGAACCGCACCCCCGGCGACGGCGGTGACCCGACGGCGCCGAGCGCCACCTTCGCCTGGGCGCGCGCCGCCGACTTCACGCTCACGTCCGCGGACCGGATGATCCAGGTGGACGTCGCCGCGTCGACGGTCTCGGTCGTGGGCCGGGACGGGGCGGTCAGCGCGACCGAGGCCGCCCGGCTCGGCACGCCCGACGACCCGACCCCCACCGCGACGGCGACGTACGTCGAGGCCGCGTACGTCGACGCCCGCGTGACGTACACGCAGGGCAACCCGATCATCCTGACCGGGGCGCACTCGTCGCGGATCGCCCAGTACGGCGGGAACGCGGCCCTGACCGCGCTGCACTACTACCCGGACCCGACCGGCAGCTCGCACGGCTGCGTCCGGATCTCCGCCGAGATGACGAAGACCCTCGCGCAGCTGCCGGTCGGCACCGCGATCCAGTTCACCTGACCGCGGACGTCGTCCGATGCCTCAGGCGTTCGGCGACAACCCGAGCCGCTCGAGCACCTCGGCGCTCTCCTCCTCCGGCGTCCGGTCCGCGGCGATCGTCACGTGCGCCTCGTCCGCCTGCGGGAGCTCGAGCGTGGCCAGCTGCGACGCCAGCAGCGACGTCGGCATGAAGTGCCCAGACCGCGCGGACATCCGGTCGGCGATGAGCGCGCCGTCGCCCGCGACGTGCACGAAGACGACCCCGGGGGCGCGGAGCACGTCGCGGTACGAGCGCTTCAGCGCGGAGCAGGTCACCACGCCCGGGCGTCCGTCGTCCAGGTGCGTCCGGATCCACCCGGCGACGACGTCGAGCCAGGGCCAGCGGTCCTCGTCGGTGAGCGGGGTGCCGGCCTGCATCTTGTCGACGTTCGCCGGCGGGTGCATCTCGTCGCCCTCGGCGAAGTCCCATCCCAGGCGCTCGGCGACCATCGCCGCGACCGTGGACTTCCCGGACCCGGAGACGCCCATCACGACGAGGACCCGCGCGTCGACCCCGGCCTCGGCGGTCACAGGAACACCCCCGCGAGGAGCACGCCGCCCAGGCCGAGCACCGAGATGAGGCACTCGAGCACGGTCCACGTCTTGAACGTCTGCCCCACCGTCGTGCCGAGGTAGCCCTTCACGAGCCAGAACCCGGCGTCGTTCACGTGCGACAGGAACACCGACCCCGCACCGATGGCGAGGACGAGCAGCGACGTCTCCGGCGTCGACAGCCCCTCGGCGATCGGCGCCATGATCCCGGCGGCCGTCACGGTCGCGACCGTCGCCGACCCGGTGGCGACGCGTACGAGGGCGGACACAACCCACGCCACGAGCAGCACCGAGATGCCGGACTCCTGCACGGCGTCCGCGATCACCCCGCCGATGCCGGTGTCGATGAGTACCTGCTTGAAGCCGCCGCCGGCACCGACGATGAGCAGCACGCCGGCGATCGGGGGCAGCGCGTCCTCGAGGGACTTCGCGACGGCGGACCGGTCCATGCCACCACCGATCGCGAAGAACACCATCGCGAAGACGGCGGCGATGCCGATCGCGATCACGGGCGACCCGAGGAAGTCGAGCAGCGACACCCAGCCGCCGGCGGCGTCGGGCGCGACGGCCTCGCGGACGGCCTGGGCGAGCATGAGCACCACCGGCAGCAGGATGCCGACCAGGGCGACCGTGAAGGACGGGCTCCGCGGCTCGCTGATCACGCGGGTGAAGTCGCTCTTGCCGTTCGGCAGGGACGCGGTGTCCTGCGTGGCGGGGCCGCGCCGTGCCTCCCGTCCGGCCTGCGCGGGGTCCGCCGGACCGGAGCCGGTCGACGCGGCCGCACCACGCGACGAGAACATGTCGGGCGCGGGGATGTCGACCCAGCGCGCCGCGAAGCGGGCGAAGACCGGACCGGCGAGGACGATGACCGGGATCGCGAGCACGATGCCGAAGGCCAGGGTGGTGCCGAGGTTCGCGCCGACCGTCGACACGGCGACGAGCGGGCCGGGGTGCGGCGGCACGAAGGCGTGCATGGTCGACAGGCCGACGAGGGCCGGGACCGCGATCTTCATGATCGGGACGCCGCTGCGCTTCGCGACGAGGACGATGATCGGGATGAGGAGCACGAGGCCCACCTCGAAGAACATCGGCAGTCCGATGAGCGCCCCGATCAGGGCCATCGTCCACGGCAGCGCGGCCGTCGAGGACCGTCGCACGAGGGTGTCGACCACTCGGTCGGCAGCGCCGGAGTCGACGAGCATGCGGCCGAACATCGCCCCGAGGCCGACGAGGATGCCGACGCTCGTCATCGTCGCGCCGAAGCCGTTGCCGAAGCTCGTCACGGCCTTGTCCGGGGCGAGCCCGGCGCCGATCCCGACGCCGAGGGCACCGATCACGAGCGCGATGAACGGGTGGACCTTGAGCCACGTGATGAGGACGATGATGACGACGATGCCGACCACCGCCGCCGCGACGAGCTGGCCGACCGCCCCGGAGGGGTCGACGGTCGGTGTGCTGCCGCCCTCGGCCGCCAGGACGGTGAGCCCGTGCGGCGCGGTCAGCCCGTGCGCGGTTAGCTCGTCCAACGCTCCGGACGTGGGTGCGTGAGGCATCTGTGCCCCTTCCTGGGCCGCCGCCTCGCGGCCCCGTCGCCTTCGTGTGTGCACCGCTCGTGACCGGTCGGCCGGGTGGTCGGCCGGCGGTCCGCGCGGGGCGCGACCGGACACGCGATGGTCCGGTCCAATAATCTGATTAATCAGATCATACGACGAAGCGCCGCGTGCCGTGCGCCCTGCCCGGCAGTCTGCCGCTTCGATGAGCAGGACGGACCCAGCCGGACGGGTCGCGCGCTGCAACGCACAATCCGCCCGAGTCGCACACCCAGCACGACCAGCACGACCAGCACGACCAGCACGGAGGAACGATGACCACCGCCCGCGGGCTCCACGCCCAGGTGCTCGAGACGCTCGGGCAGCAGATCGTCGACGGACTGCTCCGTCCGGGCACGGTCGTCCGCCCCGAAGCCGTCGCCGAGGAGTACGGCGTGTCCCGGTCCGTCGTCCGCGAGGCCCTCCGCGTCCTCCAGTCCCTCGGCCTCGTCGAGCCCCGGCAGCGGGTCGGCACGCTCGTCCGGCCCGCGTCCTCGTGGGAGCTCCTCGCCCCGACCGTCATCCGGTGGCGCGGCGCCTCCCCCGCGTACTTCGCGCAGCAGCGGGAGCTCCTCGAGCTCCGGCTCGGCGTCGAACCCGTCGCCGCCGCCCTGGCCGCCACGAACGTCGGCACCGACGCCACCGACGGCACCGACCGTACCGCCGCCGTCCTCGCCGCCGCGACCGACATGGCCGCCGCCTGCGACCGCGACGACTCCCGCGCCTACCTCGAGGCCGACGTCCGCTTCCACCGCGCCCTCCTCGCGGCGTCCGGCAACGCGGTCTTCGCCCACTTCGCCGGCACCGTCGAGGCCCTGCTCCGCACCCGCACCTCCGAGTCGCGCGACACCATCACCCGCTGGACCCACGACGCCGCCGCTCGCCACGTGGCGGTCGCGCGCGCGGTCGTCGACGGCGACGCGGACGCCGCGTCCTCCGCCGCGACGGCGCTCCTGCGCGTCACGCGGGACGAGTTCATCGCCGAGGCACCGGCCCCCTGACGGGCGAGCGGCGCGTCGGTACCTGGCGGAACCGGGCATCCCTGACGTTCCCGGAGCACCGGGTACGCCCGGAACGACCAGCCATCGCGCGCGACCGGGGGAAGGGCGGACGGGAGGATCGTGCGGACCCCGCCACGCGCCTCCCCTCCGGCCCGGGGCCGCGTCAGCGCCGGCCGCGCGCGAAGAGGCGGGGACCGCGGAGGCGCAGCCGCATCGTGACGGTGCCGAGCCAGCGGTCGTACTTGAAGCCGACCTTGCCCATGCGGCCGACCTCCTCGAAGCCCAGGCGCTCGTGCAGGCGGATCGACGCCTCGGCCTGGCGGTCGGCGATGACGGCGATGACCTCGCGGACGCCGGCGGAGCGGCACTCCTCGAGCAGGGCCTCCATGAGGGCGCGGCCGAGTCCCTTCCCACCGGCGGCGGCGCCGAGGTAGATCGAGTCCTCGACGACGTGGTTCGACCGGTCGCGCGGGTTCCACGGGTCGACGAGGGCGTAGCCGAGCACCTGCCCGGACGGGTTCTCGGCGACCAGGAACGGCAGGCCGCGGCGACGGACCTCGTCGTACCGCTGCTTCCACTTCGCGAACGTGAACGCCGACGGGTCGAACGTGACGGAGGAGTTCCGGACGTAGTGCGTGTGGATCTCGCGGACGTCGGGCAGGTCCCCGGGTTCGGCGGCGCGGATCGTGTAGGTGAACGCGGCCTCGGCGGGCACGGGCGCGCGCAGGTGGCGCGGCAGCACGCGGCGACGCTGGTATTCCTCCTCGAGCACGTCCCGAGCCTAGTGCGGGCGCGGCCGGGCCGTCAGGCGCTGCCACGACGGCGGGCGCTGCCGAGTCTCGCGCTGGGCGACGACTCCCGGGCGCTGCGACCCGAGTCGTGTCGCCCACGCCGAGACTCGGCCGACGTGCCGGCGCGTCAAACGGGCAGGGACCAGTCGACCGGGGTCGCGCCCTGCTGCTCGAGCAGGGCGTTCACCTGCGAGAACGGACGGCTGCCGAAGAACCCGCGGGAGGCGCTCAGCGGCGACGGGTGCGCCGACGCCACGACCGGGGTGTCGCCGAGGAGCGGTCGGACGGACGCAGCCTGGGCACCCCAGAGCACGGCGACGAGCGGGGTCCCCCGGGCGACGAGCGCGCGAACGGCCTGGTCGGTGACGGCCTCCCAGCCCTTGCCGCGGTGGCTCCCGGCGGCGCCGGACCCGACCGTCAGCACACGGTTGAGCAGCAGCACGCCCTGCTCCGACCACGCACGCAGGTCGCCGTGCGCCGGCGGCGTCACGCCGAGGTCGTCGCGGAGCTCGCGGTAGACGTTCGCCAGACTCCGCGGAACGGGCCGGACGTGCGGGTCGACCGCGAAGGACAGCCCGATCGGGTGCCCCGGCGTCGGGTACGGGTCCTGTCCGACGACGAGCACCTTCACGTCGTCGAAGGGCTGTGTGAACGCACGCAGGACGACGTCGCCGGCGGGCAGGTAGGGGCGCCCGGCGGCGACCTCGTCGCGGAGCCAGTCCCCCATCCGGTGCACGTCGGTCTCGACGGGCGCGAGGGCCTCGGCCCACCCGGGGTCGACGAGCTCGGCGAGCGGCCGCGGCTGCACGACCGGTGCCTAGGCGCCCATGGTCGCGACGGAGACCGACTCGTCCCCGGCGACGACGCGCCAGACGCTTCCGGTGCCGCGGACCTGGAGGGCGCCCTCGCCGACGACGAGCGCCGTGTCCTCGTCGATCGCGAGCCCGGCGGTGACGAACTCCGCCTCGGCGGCGGCGATCAGTCGCGCCAGCGTGCCGGCCTGGACGGCGTGCACGTCGATGGTCAGGTCGACGAGCCCGAGTCCCTCGCGGAGCTCGACCTCGTCCAGCCCCTCGGACGCTTCCTCGGGGCAGACCTCGACGCCGCCGATGCGCCAGCCGCCGAGGAGCGCGCGGTCGGCAGCGACCATCGCGCCGGCCGAGTAGCCGAGGTAGGGCAGGCCGTCGGACACGAGCAGCCGGATCTGGTCGACGAGCGGGGCGATCGCGTCGAGGTAGTGCGGGGTCACGCCGCCGCCGATCACGAGCGCGTCGACGTCGCTGAGGACCGAGGTGGCGAAGACCGTGCCGGGGGCGACCTCGGTCACCAGGACCTCGGCCTGCCGGGCACCGCCGAGGGCCTCGGCGAGGTCGGCCGTCGACGAGGGCGATGTGCCGTCCTGCCGCGAGACGGAGAGGAGCCCGATGCGCGGCACGGTCCGGCCGACGGCAGCGGCGCGCGCGGTGGCCTCGGCAAGGAACGGCGCGACGGCGTCCGAGGCGATGACCGGGCCGCCGCCGACGAGGTGGATGCTCACGACTCGGCCGTCACCGGGGCGAGGGCGCTCCACGGGAACGTGATCCAGCCGTCGACGCGACGCCAGACGTGGTCGGGCTCGAGCACCGTGCCGGGCTTCGAGTACAGGCACGCGCTGCGGACGTCGGCGCCGGCGTTCCGGATGATGTCGACGACCAGGCGCAGGGTGCGGCCGGAGTCGGAGACGTCGTCGACCACGAGGACCCGCTTGCCCGCCAGGCTCGGCGCGTCGAGGGCCGGCGACAGGATGACGGGCTCGTCCAGACGCTGCTCGACGTCGGTGTAGAACTCGACGTTGATCGAGCCGCACTCCTTGGTGCCGAGCGCGTAGGCGACGGCACCGGCGATGATCAGCCCGCCGCGGGCGACCGCGACGACGACCTCGGGCTCGAAGCCGGAGGACAGCACGTCCTTGGCGAGCAGCCGGGCCGCGTCCCCGAACTCGAGCCACCCGAGCACCTCGGGCCCGCTCGTGACGGTCACGGTCGAGGGTGCCTGCGCGGCTGCCCCGGGTTCGCTGCTGATCGGCATCCGACCACGGTAGCGGCACTGCCCCGTCCACCGCGACCCGTCACCAGGACCCGCGCGCGTCCGGACCGACCCGGACCCGGGCGCGGACGCAGCCCGGCGTCCGCCCGCGTCAGCTCCGCGGGGTGAGCGGCCCCCGCGCCAGCTTGTGCTGCGCCGACTGCGCGACGGGCCGCACGGTCACCAGGTCCAGGTTGACGTGCGCCGGCAGCTCGACCGCGTGCACGATCGCCTCGGCGACGTCCTCGGCCACGAGCGGCTCCGGCACGTCGGCGTACACCGCGTCGGCCTTCTCGCGGTCGCCCCGGAAGCGCGTGAGGGCGAACTCGTCGGTCTTCACCAGCCCGGGGGCGATCTCGACCACCCGGAGCGGCTCCCCGTTCAGCTCGAGGCGGAGCGCGCCGACCAGGGCGTGCTCGGCGAACTTCGCGGCGTTGTAGCCACCGCCGTTCTCGTACGCCACGTGCCCGGCCGTGCTCGTCACGGTGACGACGTCCGCGACCCCGGCGATCGCGGCCCGACGGCGGAGCTGCGGCAGCAGTGCGGCGGTGACGCGCTTCGTCCCGATCACGTTCACCTCGAACATGGCGCGCCAGTCGTCGACGTCGGACTCCTCGACGCTCGCCGAGCCGAGGGCGCCACCGGCGTTGTTCACGAGCACGTCGGCACCGCCGGCCTCGGCCACCCGTGCGGCGAGCGCCGCGACCGCGTCCGCGTCCGTGACGTCCGCGACGAGCCAGTCGGTGCCGGTCTCCTCGGCGAGCGCCCGGAGCCGGTCCTCGCGTCGGGCGACGGCCAGGACGTCCCAGCCCCTCGAGCGGAACAGCCGGACGGTGGCGGCACCGATGCCCGAGCTGGCTCCGGTGACGACGGCGAGACGGGACATGGGACCTCCGACGGAAGGGACGGGAGCGGACCGCACCACCGTACCGACGACGATCCGGTACCGTGACCGGGCATGAGCAGGGACGCCGGACCGCGCACGAGCAGGGACACCGGACCACGCACGAGCAAGGACGCCGCGCCGACCGCCCCGACCACCCCGCTCGAGCCCGGCCGCGCCCCTCGTCGCATCCCGATGTGGGACACCGCACGCTTCGTCGCCGTGACCCTCGTGGTGATCGGGCACGCCATCCAGCGCCAGACGGCCGGCAGCGAGCACGCCCTCGCGCTCTACACGTTCATCTACGCGTTCCACATGCCCGCGTTCGGCGTGATCAGCGGCTACTTCTCGTCGGCGGACACCCCGTCCGCGCAGCGGATGCGGCGGACGTTCACCGACATCGTCGTGCCGTACATCGTGATGCAGACGATCTGGACCGTGGTGCAGGCGGTCGTCGAGGGCGGCAAGGAGTTCAACCCGACGCAGCCCACGTGGACGCTCTGGTTCCTCCTGGCGCTCGGGATCTTCCGGCTCGTGCTGCCGTACCTGGCGATCCTGCGGTGGCCGCTGTTCTGGGCGGTGGTGCTCAGCGTCGGGGTCGGGTACTCGGACAACGTCGACTCGACGTTCTCGCTCGGTCGGGCGATCAGCCTGCTGCCGTTCTTCCTGGTCGGCTGGCAGCTCAGGCAGTGGGGGCTGTTCGACCGCTGGTACGAGGCGTCCCGCCGCACGGTGGTGCGCGTGCGCATGGCGGCCGGCGCGGTGTTCGCGGCGTGGGCGGCCGCCTGCCTGCTGTTCATCCCGCAGTTCGCCGAGTTCGACCTGCACCACTGGTTCTTCTACGACGACTCGTACGCCGGGCTCGGTGAGGACGCCTGGTGGGCGGGCGGTGTCCGGCTCGGTCTGGTGCTGCTCGCCGGCGTGCTGACGGCGTCGTTCCTGCTGCTCGTGCCGCGCCGGAGGGTGTGGATCACCCGGTTCGGCGCGGCGACGATGTCCGTCTACCTGCTCCACACGTTCGTCCTGTACCCGATCCGCGAGTCCGGGGTCCTGGCCGGCGAGCACTCCGCCTGGCCGTACGTGCTGCTGATGGTCGCGGTCGCCTGCGCGGTCAGCCTGTTCCTGGCGCAGCCCTTCGTGCGCCGCGCGATGCGCTGGCTGCTCGAGCCGAAGGTGGACTGGCTGTTCCGCAGGGACGTCGCGACCCCGGGACCGGCACCCCGACGGCCTGGAGGCACGGCCTAGGTCCGCCCCGTCCGTTACGCCCGGTGGCGGCCCTGCTGGTGCCCGCCCGGCCACCTGCGTACCGTGACGGTCGACGCAGCGCAGCCACGGGCCTCCCGTCCGACGCGCAGGGCGACCCGACGACCACCGCACCCGACAGGAGCACCGATGAGCACGAACGACGCCGCCGCCTGGCGGTTCGAGACGACACAGGTCCACGCCGGCGCGCAGCCCGACCCGACCACGGGTGCCCGTGCGACGCCGATCTACAAGACGACGTCGTACGTGTTCGAGAACTCGGACCACGCCCGCGACCTGTTCGCGCTCGCGCAGCCGGGGAACATCTACTCGCGGATCATGAACCCGACGAACGACGTCGTCGAGCAGCGGATCGCCGCGCTCGAGGGCGGCACCGGGGCGCTGCTCGTGTCCTCGGGGCAGGCGGCGGAGACGTACGCGGTGCTCAACATCGCGGGTGCCGGCGACCACATCGTGTCGTCGTCGTCGATCTACGGCGGCACGTACAACCTGTTCAAGTACACGCTCGCGAAGCTCGGCATCGAGACCACCTTCGTCGAGGACCAGGACGACGCCGAGGAGTGGCGCCGCGCGGTCCGGCCGAACACGAAGCTGTTCTTCGCGGAGACCATCGGCAACCCGCGCATCAACGTCCTCGACATCACGAAGGTGTCGGACGTCGCGCACGAGGCCGGCGTGCCCCTGATCGTCGACAACACCATCGCGACGCCGTACCTGATCCGTCCGTTCGAGCACGGCGCGGACATCGTCGTGCACTCGGCGACGAAGTTCCTCGGCGGCCACGGCACGGTGATCGGCGGCGTGATCGTCGACGGCGGCCGGTTCGCCTGGTCGGACCACGCCGAGCGCTTCCCGGAGTTCAACAGCCCCGACCCGTCCTACCACGGCGCCGTGTTCGCGCAGGCCGTGGGCAACGAGCTCGCGTACGTCGTGAAGGCCCGGGTGCAGCTGCTCCGCGACCTCGGTGCGTCGAACTCCCCGGACACCGCGTTCGCGCTGCTGCAGGGCATCGAGACGCTGTCGCTCCGCATCGAGCGGCACGTGTCGAACGCGCAGGAGATCGCCGAGTGGCTCGACCGGCACCCGGACGTCGCGTCGGTGTCCTACGCGGGGCTGCCGACCTCGCCCTGGTACGCGGCAGCGAACAAGTACGCGCCGCGCGGCGTCGGGGCGGTGCTGTCCTTCGAGCTGAAGGGCGGCGTGCCCGCGGGGAAGGCGTTCGTCGACCACCTGCAGCTGTTCTCGCACCTGGCGAACATCGGGGACGTGCGGTCCCTGGTGATCCACCCGGCATCGACGACGCACTCGCAGCTCACGCCCGAGCAGCAGCTGACGACCGGGGTCACCCCGGGGCTCGTGCGGCTGTCGGTCGGCATCGAGAACGTCGAGGACCTGCGGGCCGACCTCGAGGCGGGGCTCGCGGCGGCGCGGGCCGTCGCCCAGGAGGGCCAGCGCGCGTAGCGCGCGGGCCGGGCGCGCGGGCGGAGCGTCGTCGCCGCGCTCGCGGGCCCGGCCACACGCCGGGCATGACGTAACACGGCGGCGGTGCGTCGCGCCTCCCGGCAGACTGGACCCACCATGGACTGGCAGACGACCCCCGAGGACTCCGTGCCGTCCACCCTCGTGCCCGGCGCCGAGCTGGGCACCCTCGGCAAGCCGCCCGTCACCGGGGCCTGGCGCCCGGGCGACCACCCCGGCGCCCGCCGCTTCGAGTCGCTGGGCGAGCAGTGGGTGCGTGGTGGCCGCCTGCCGTCCGTGCGCGTGGCCTACGAGACGTGGGGGACGCCGAACGCCGCACGGGACAACGCGGTGCTGGTGTTCCACGCGCTGACCGGGGACTCGCACGTCGCCGGTCCCCCCGGACCCGGGCACCGCACGGCCGGCTGGTGGGGTGACGTCGTCGGACCCGGTCGGGCGATCGACACCGATCGGTGGTTCGTCGTCGCGCCGAACATGCTCGGCGGGTGCCAGGGCACGACGGGGCCGTCCTCGGTCGCGCCGGACGGCCGCGAGTGGGGCGGCCGCTTCCCCTTCGTCACGGTCCGCGACCAGGTCGCCGTGCAGGCGCAGCTCGCCGACCGGCTCGGCATCGAGCGCTTCGCGGCCGTCGTCGGCGGGTCGATGGGCGGCATGCACGCGCTCGAGTTCGCGATCGCCCACCCGGAGCGGGTCGAGCGCCTCGCGCTGCTCGCCACGACCGCGCAGACCACCGCCGACCAGATCGCCGCGAACTCGCTGCAGCGCACGGCGATCCAGATGGACCCGGCCTTCGCGGACGGCGACTACCACGACGCCGACCCCGGCGAGGGACCCCACCGCGGGCTCGCCCTGGCACGGCGGATGGCGCTCATGACCTACCGCGCGCCCGACGAGCTGAACGGCAGGTTCGCCCGGTCCTGGCAGAGCGACGTCTCTCCGCTCGGCGACGACGGCCGCTTCAGCGTGGAGAGCTACCTCGACTTCCACGGCAACAAGTTCACCCGGCGGTTCGACGCGGCCTCGTACGTGACGCTGACGCACGCGATGGACTCGCACGACGTCGGGGCCGGCCGGGGCGGGGTCGCCGCAGCGCTCGGCACGGTGCGGGCGCGCACGCTCGTGGTCGGGGTGTCGAGCGACCGACTGTTCCCGGTCGAGGACCAGCACCGCATCGCAGCCGGGGTGCCCGACGCCCTCGACGGCGACCGGGCGGCGGTGATCGCCAGCGAGTTCGGGCACGACGGGTTCCTCATCGAGCACGAGGCCGTGGGGGCCCACCTGCGCCGCCTGCTCGACTGACCGCCGGGCGTCCGCGCCGCTCGGTGCCGTCGTCCGCGTGGGCACCGCCGACGCCGTCGCCGCGCGTCCGCGCAGCGCGGCCCGGGTAACGATCCCGTCGCCATCCTGACGTCACTGGCGTGCCGGACACCCCACAACGGGTGCCGCCCGTGGAATGATGACGACGGAGCCGGTCTCCCGCCGAGCGCACGACCGTCCGGACCCCCGGACGGACGGTCACCAGCACACCCGTACCGCCGCACCAGCACAGCCCCCGGAACCACCGGAGCGGTGCTGACGTCACCACCAGGACACCGATGGACTTCATCGCACAGGAACGCGACCGCTTGCTGCGGTCGACGACCCGTGTCGTGGGTGTCACGTGCGCCCTGGTGTCGGTCGTGGGCATCATCAGCTCGGCGTCGGTGCCGATCATGCCCCTCCTCGGTGCGCTCGCGTGCATCGCCGTGCTCATCGCCGCGTTCCTGGCCTTCGGCGCGAACGGCTCCCCGTGGTGGAGCGCCCTCGCGTCCGTCTCCGGGCTCGGCGCACTCGCCCTCCTGCTCCTCGGCACGACGCCCGACCAGCGTCCCGTGGTCGCCGCCGCCGTCGTCCCCCTGGCCGCCGGTTCGCTCTCCGCACCGCTCATGGCGCAGCGGGGTTCCCGCCCCGGTCTCGCCCTGACGATCGGCAGCGGCGCCGTCGCGCTCGCGGCGGTCGTGTGGGCGTCCGGCAGCGTGCTGTCCGCCGCCGCGGTCGGGACAGCCCTCGGGTGGATCCTCATCGCCGTGATCACCGTGTGGATCGCCCGCAGCATCCCCCGGGTCGCCCGACGCATCCAGAGCATCGGGACCGCGCACCGCGCCGAACGCCAGGCGAGCGAGACCGAGGCCCAGCGCCGACAGGGTGCCCGGCTCCTGCACGACACCGTGCTCGCGACCCTCACGCTCCTGGCCCACTCCGGCCGCGGGGTCTCCGAGCAGGCCATGCGCGAGCAGGCCGCCGAGGACGCCCGCCTCCTCCGCCACCTCCGGCTCGGCGCGACCCCGCAGCCGCAGCAGTCCGGCGACTACTCGCTCACCCGGCAGGAGGAGTCGCCGCTCGGGCAGACGCTCGAGTCCGTCAAGCAGCGCTTCGGCCGGATGGGGCTCGAGGTCAGCTGGCACGGCACCGGCCAGGTCCTGCTCCCCTCGCACGTGCTCGACGCGTTCCTGCTCGCGCTCGGCGAGTGCCTGGAGAACGTCCGACGGCACGCGGGTGTCGGCGAGGCGCACGTGACGATCGTCCACGACCAGGAGACCGTCCGCGCGATGGTGACGGACTCCGGTGTGGGCTTCGACCTCGACGCCGTCGGCGCCGAACGACTCGGCTTCAAGGAGAGCGTCGTGAACCGTCTGCGCGAGGTCGGCGGTGACGCCAAGCTCTTCTCGGCGCCCGGCTCCGGCACCACCGTCGTGCTGGAGGCACCGCGGTGAGCCGCCTGCCGGAGGACACCATCAGCCGCGGCCTGCCCGGCGAGACCGCGGCGGCCGCACCCCGCACCCGCCGCGAGGCCCGGGAGCGCTACCGCGGGACCGACCGGCGGCAGGCCCGGGGCCTGCCGTCCACCTCCACCGGCGCGCGCTCGCTCCGCCAGGCAGCGAAGCCCGGGGCGTCGCTCGGCACCGGTTACCTCGGCCTCGGCGCCGCGGTGCTCGCCGCGATCCAGGCCGTCGCCGGCATCGCGCTCTTCCTCGTGCACGCTCCCGGGCTGTCGAACCCGTGGCTCCCGGCCGCCGCGTGGGCGCTCTACCTCCTCGCCGCTGTGTGCGTCTGCCTGAGCCTGATGACCTACGGCGAACGCCTGACCGGCACCGCCTTCGCACTCATCTGCGTCGTGCTCGCGTGCGTGGTGACGCTCGACTTCGTCGGGATCTTCCCCGAGCACGACCTCGCCCGGACCGCGAGCGCGTCGGTCGCCGCCGGGTTCGCCCTGCTCCCGATCGCCTCGCTGCGCCCCGCAAAGGAGGTCGGGACCGCGATCGTCGTGCTCGGTGCGGCCTTCGTCGCGATGGCGGTGACGTCGACGCCGATCACCCCGGACACCATGCCGGGCCTGGTGTCGATGCTCGCGATCGTCGTGGTCCCGCCGTCCATCGCCCTGTTCGTCGTGCACCGGTTCCGCCAGCTCGTGCAGCGCGAGCTCGACCGCGTGCTCGTGCAGAGCAACGTGCAGGCGCCGCAGTTCGCCGTCGGCATGCTCGCCTCCGACGAGCTCGCCCGGCTCGACCTGGCCGCCGAGAAGCTCCTCGACGCCGTCGCGAACGGGTCCGACCCGCTCCCCCTGTCCGATGCCTCCGCCTCGGTCGCCGCGTCGCTCGCCACCGAGCTCCGCCTGCACCTCATCGAGGGCCGCCGCGAGACCTGGCTCTACCACGCCATCACGGAGTCCGACCACCTCGGCCGCTCGGTCAGCGTCGCCGACCCGCAGGGCCTCGCGGGGCACCTCACCCCCGCGCAGCGCGACGGGCTCCTGCAGGCGCTCTGGCAGATGGTCGGCGACGGCCGGACGAGCCAGCCCGGCGTCCCGGTCGTCTCCGTGACCCTCGGGCCGATCGGCTCCGACGGCCACCCGGTCTCCGACGAACGCATGGACGTGCCGATCGTCTTCGAGTCCCGCGGGGTCCCCCGGCGTCGCCTCGGCCCCACCGCGTGGAGCGCCCTGCAGCGCATCGGTCCGTACACCGACTCGGTCCGCGACGGGGTGCTCACCGTCGTCGCCCACTGCGTCGTCGACCGGCACCCGTCGATGTAGCCCCGTCCCGCCGCGCGCCGAGCGACCCGCCCCACGAACGCACCACCTGGCCGGCCCCGGAGTCCCGGACACCCTGGCCCACCTGCCCGCCACGACCGGTCGCTCCCCCTAGGATCGGCAGGCACGCCCCCGAGAAAGGACGCCTGATGGCGACTCCAGAGGAACCGATCCGACTCGCACTCGTCGACGACCACAAGATGCTCCTCGGCGCACTCACCGAGTGGATCCGCAGCGCCGCCGACGACATCACCCTCGTCGCCGCGGTCACGACCTGGCCCGAGCTCCTGACGAACCCGGCGTTCCCCGTCGACGTCGTCCTGCTGGACCTCGACCTCAAGGACTCCATCCCGGTGTCGTTGAAGATCTCCACGCTCAAGACCGCGGGCGTCAAGACCGTCGTGATGAGCACGTACTCGGAGCCGAACGTCGTCCGCGAGGCCCTGGGCGCCGGCGCCCTCGGCTACCTCGTCAAGAGCGAGGACGCGGACATGATCGTCGAGGCGATCCGCGCCGCGCAGCGCGGCGAGCAGTACGTCTCCGCCGAGCTCGACCTCGCGATCAACAGCGGCGACGTCGGCGGCGTCCCGAAGCTCAGCGCCCAGGAGCGTCGCGTCATGGCGCTCTACGGCGGCGGCGAGCCGGTCAAGAGCGTCGCGTACCAGCTCGGCATCTCCGAGGAGACCGCGAAGAGCTACCTCAAGCGCATCCGTGAGAAGTACCGCGTCGCCGGCTTCGACGTCGGCACGAAGGTCGCGCTGCGGAAGCGGGCGATCACCGACGGCATCATCGTGCAGGACGGCAGCCCGGTCGGGCTGTAGGGACCGCTCGCGGTCCGGCGGACTGCCGCACCCAGCAACCGGACGGGAGGCACGTGGCGACGCCGCCACGTGCCTCCACGTGGCGACGCCGCCACGTGCCTCCCGTCCGTCCTCCGGTCGCTGTCGACACTCGTGCGCTGTGGACACCCGTGCGCTGTCGACACCTGGGCGCTGTCGAGTGAGCAGAAGCCGTTGGTTCCGTCCGACGGACCCGACGGCTTCTGCTCACTCATCGGACGGCCAGGACCGCCGGGCAGCCGCGCGCGCCGGACGGACGGAACGACTCAGACGGTCGGGACCGGCGCGGTGATCGGACCCGTCGACGGGGACGTCGTGCGCAGCCCCGCACGCCGGACGGTCCGCCGCTCGACGCCGTAGCTCACCGCGGTGACGACCAGGCCGAGCAGGGCGAGGACGATGCCGAGCCACGCCGGCGCGAGGAACCCGAAGCCGGCCGCGATCACCGCGCCGCCGAGGGCCGCACCGAGCGAGTTGCCGATGTTGAACGCGGAGTGGTTGAGCGCCGCCGCGATCGTGCGGGCGTCGCCGGCCACGTCCATGAGTCGCGACTGCACCGCCGGGGGTATCGCCGACGAGGTCGCGCCGAGCAGGAACGCACCGAGGAACACGCCCCACGTCCACTGCGCCGTGAAGACCGTGACGAGCAGGGCACCGACGAGTGCGAGCATGCCGACGTAGATGGTCCGCTTGACGCTCCGGTCCGCCAGGTGCCCGCCGAGGACGCCACCGACGACCATGCCGAGCCCGACGACCACCAGGACGAGCGGCACCGCCGACTCGGGCAGCCCCGTGACGTTCTGGACGAGCGGCGAGATGTACGAGTACACGGCGAAGAACCCACCGAACCCGACGGCGCCGAGGCCCATGACGATCCACACCTGCGGGGAGCGGAACGCCCGCAGCTCGCGGCCGATGGTCGCGTGCTCGTCGCGGGGGCTGCGCGGGACGAAGGCGGCGACCGCCAGGAACGTCAGCGCGAACAGGACCGACACGACCCCGTACGCGGTCCGCCAACCGGCGTTCTGCCCGACCCATGTGATCGCGGGCACACCGACGACGTTCGCGATGGACAGGCCGAGCATGACCATCGCGATGCCCTTGCCCCGCTTGCCGGGTCCCATGATGTCGCCGGCCACGATGGAGGCGATGCCGAAGTACGCGCCGTGCGGCAGACCCGCGACGAAGCGTGCCACGAGGACCAGGCCGAAGCTCGGCAGGACCGCGCTCGCGACCGTCGCGACGACGAAGCCCACGAGCAGGACGAGGATCAGGCCCTTGCGCGGGAAGGTCGCGGAGATCGCCGCGATCGTCGGGGCACCGACGACGACCCCGAGGGCGTAGGCGCTGACGAGCCACCCGGCGTGCGCGACCCCGGCGTCCGGCGAGACGGCGTACTGCTGCGGCAGCAGCGCCTCGGCGATGTTCGGCAGCAGCCCCATCGCGACGAACTCGGTCGAACCGATCGCGAAGCCGCCCATGGCGAGGGCGATGAGGGCGAGCGCGCGGCTCGTCGGGGTGGTGAGCGTCATGCGACCTGTTCTCGTGACGTGGGGTGGGAGGCCCGCCGCGATCTGGGGTCCCGGTCCGGCGCAGCGCGGCGCCGACCGAGGACCGTCCGACGGTGGTCGGGGCCGGTGCGGGTTCGGCGGCGAACGGGACGGGCCTGCGATGCAGCCCGTCCCAGCAGTGTAGAACGCTCCAACGGGTCAGCGGAAGCGGCGGACCGAATCGATTCGACCAGACGCCCGAGCGACCAGCGGGAGGTCGTCTGCGGAACAGCCCTCAGGCCGCGCGGCGCTCCACGTGGGCTGCGGCCGACGGCGCCGGCTCGGGCACCTCGTCCCGGTGCACCCAGCCCGCGCCGCACTCGACGCACGTCGCCCAGCCGTTCTCGCCCTGCTCGTCCGCGTCGACCACGACCGTCTGCAGGTCGCAGTCAGGGCACCAGCCGTCGTGGGTCATCACGCGCTCCTCGTGGTCGTCGGTCCGGCCGCGGGTGCGGCTCGACGACACCATGAGACACCCGGCCACCGACATCCCGGGGACCGTGGCGGCGTGTCGGCCGCGGCGGTAGCGTGACGGTCATGTGGTGGTGGATCGGGACCGTGGTTGTGCTCGTCGCGCTGTTCGGACTCTGGCTGTGGATGCACCACGTGACCGACTTCGGCTCGCGGTCGCGGGCCTTCGACGGCTCCGATCCGGAGATCGCCGAGGCGCTCCGGCAGGCAGAGCGCGACCAGAACACGGGGCGGATGTACCCGTAGCGGCCGACCAGCAGCCGGACGCCCCCCCGTCTCAGTCGCCGAGCGCTGCTTCGAGCCGTTCGAGCTTGCCGTCGATCTCGCCGGTGTGGCCCGGCCGGATGTCGGCCTTCAGCACGAGCGACACCCGGGTGCCGTGGGCGGCGACGGCCTCGGTCGCCCGCTTGACGACGTCCATCACCTCGTCCCACTCCCCCTCGATCTCGGTGAACATCGACGAGGTGCGGTTCGGCAGCCCGGACTCGCGGACGATCCGCACCGCGGCGGCGACCGCGTCGTGCACGGAGCCGTCCGAGGACGCTGCGGGACCACCGGACGGGGCGACGGAGAACGCGACGATCATGCGTCCATCCTGCCCCGCTCGACCTCGACGGGCACGCCACCGTCGGACGGGAGCTCCCGGGTCCGCGCGGACCGTCCGGACGGCGAGCGAGCCAGCAGGACGAGCCCCCAGACGAGCACCCCGACCTCGAGCAGGTTCCGGATCGTCAGCACCACGAGCACCCAGGGACGCACCAGGAGCACCTGGTCGTAGAACGTCGGGTAGAAGACCTGGGTGAGCACGGCCGTCACGAGCAGGGCGACCGCGACCGGCACGAACCGCCGGGCACTGGCACGCCCGGCGACGAGTCCCCACACGACGGGGACCGCGAACCAGCCGACGTACTGCGGGGAGCCGACCTTGTTCGTCGCGATGAGCGCGGCGACGAGCACGAGCGCCAGCAGCGGGGCGACCTCGGCACGGCGGGCACCGCGCCGGACCGCGACCAGCGCGAGGACGATCCCGGCGAGCACGGTGACGGCCATCAGTGGCGTGGAGAGCGCAGCGGCCGCGTGCGTCCCGGCCCCGGACACCTCGAAGGTCAGGATCCCGGTGTCGTAGTAGACCGCGGCCCCGGGGACGCCGGCCGCCGCCGCCCACATGAACGGCGTCGCGAGCGGAGCCTCGATCTGCAGCGCCCGGCCGCTCTGCTGCGAGACGAAGGAAAGCAGGTGCGCCGCTCCCCCGTACAGCACGTCGACCAGGACGATCAGCGCCGTCACGACCAGCGCCCCGGTGAAGACGCCCCGCCGGTGCCCTCGGCGCAGCAGCAGGACCCCGACGAGCGCGGCCGGCCAGACCTTGGTCCACGCGGCGACGGTGAACACCGCCGAAGCGACGGCGGGTCGGGTCGCGACGAAGGCCACCCCGACCAGGGCGAGGGCCGTCGCGACCGCGTCGATGCGGCCGAGAGCGATCGGGCCGAGCGCCAGCAGGAACAGCAGCCACCACCAGACCACCCGCACCCCGAGCGCGCGGAACCGCCAGAGGACGGCGACCGCGGCGGCGTCGAGCACGGTCATGAGCAGCAGCCACCCGGTGCCGATCGACGCGGCGCCGCCGAGCGCGGCGGCGGCCATGGGCACGATCGCGAACACCGGGTAGACCCAGTCCGAGTCGACACCGACCCAGTAGTGGTCCCGGTGGCCCGCCTCGATCCACTCGCGGTACGTGCGGGTGACGTCCCCGAGCGGCAGGTTCGGCAGGGACGTGTTCGCCCACCACAGGAACGCGTGCACGAGCACGAACGCCGCGACGAACAGGGCCGCCTCGACCCACCGGAACCGTACCTGCACCGGTCGAGCGTAGCGGGGCGTCGTCCAGGCTCCCCTGAGCGGGACGTGCCACGGTGGCGCCGTGACCGCAGTCCCACCCCGCCGACGTCCGACCCGCAACCCCGTCGCCTGGGTCGTCCTGGTGGTGGTGGTCGTCTCGGTCCTCGCCGTCGGTGTCGTCGCGGCCACCAGGGCGTACTCCTCGCGAGAGGACGCGAAGGCCTCGGCGACCCCCACCGTCGCCGCGAGCCGCGCGCCGTCGACCCTGGACCCCGCGGACCTGGCGGGCCGCTGGACCGTCGGCGGGGACTCCGAGGCCGGCTACCGCGTGCACGAGGTGCTGAACGGCTCGGACGTCACGGTCACCGGCCGGACCGACAGCGTCAGCGGCGAGGCGACGGTCGCCGGGACCGCGATCACGGCAGCGACCGTCACGGTCCGTGTCGCCGACATCGCGACGGACTCCGCGCAGCGCGACTCGTACTTCCGCGACTCCGCCCTCGACGTCGCGGCCTTCCCCACCGCGACCTTCACCCTCGGGGAGCCGATCGCGGACGCCGTCCCGAGCGGTTCCGCCACCACGACCGTCGACGCCCCCGGCGAGCTGACGCTGCACGGGGTGACCCGCTCGGTCACGGCGACGCTGCAGATCGGCCTGGACGGCGACGGCGTGCAGGTGTCCGGCAGCGTGCCCGTGACGTTCGCGGACTACGGCGTGCAGGCGCCCGACCTGGGGTTCGTCCGGGTCGAGCCACGTGGCGCCGTCGAGTTCCTGGTGCACGCGAGCCCCGCCCGCTGACCGCGGACGGGGCCGACACCAGCCCGACCCGCTGACCGCCCTCAGTCGGTCCAGGTCCGCACCCAGTCGATCTCGAGGTGCCCCGGCGCACCCCAGTCCCCGATCTGGAACATGTACCGGTGCGGGGTCGTCGGCACGTGGTCGTGCGCCTCGAAGACGAGCTGCGCGTCCACGTAGAACCGCACGGTCCGGCCGGGCTCCCACACGGTCGTGTACGTGTGCCAGTCCCGCCAGGACGCGTCGGTGTGCAGTCCGGCCGCCCGCCGTTCCTGCCCGGGGACCGTCGAGTGCACGAACGCGCCGACGGGTCCGGCGAAGTTCCCCTCCGGGAAGTCGACCTCGCCGTCGGACCACCGGTCCGACGTCGGCCAGAGCATGAACGCGGCACCGTTGCCGTCGCCGCCGATCGCCCGCGCCCGGACGCTGAACACCCCGCCGGTGTGCGCCCACGCCCCGTCCGGGGTGCCGAACGTCCCCGCGGCACCGCGCTTCCCGTCCATCGCCACGTCCATGTACCCGTCGTGCGCGCTGACGGTCGGTCCGGACCAGTACTTGCCGCCCATGCCGTCCGGGTACGGCTGCCACGACCCCGCGTACGTCGTCGCGAACGCGCCGCCGGCCGCCGCCGGGGTGTCGAAGTCCTCGGCGAACGTGGGTGGGCCGTCACCGGTGGGCGGCGCGGCGGGTGTCGCCGAGGCCGTCGGTGTGGCACCGCTGACGACGGCGGTGCCGTCGGGGTGCGGCTGCGGCCGCGCGTCGGCGCTCGACACCGCGGACACGGTGAGCGCCGCGAGGGCCGCGGCGGTCAGGACGATCGCCGCTCGGAGGATCTTCGTCGATCGGGTTCGGGACATGGTGGAGCATCGCTTTCCGGGGCGGCCGCCGGGTCGGGTGGTCCGGCGCACGTCCCTCGCGACGTGTCTACGCCGACCGGACGGTCACCTCGACGTCCCCGCGACCCGGTGGCGGGATCGCTGCGGCTTCCCGACGTACGTGCGGCAACCCGCGCAGCGGCCGTCGGCACGGTCCGCTGGACGGACGTCGGCGCGGCCCGGTCTCGGTGCCGGTGCACACCGGACGGGAGGCGCGCCACCGGACGCGGGACGTGCCTCCCGTCCGGTGGTCCACACGTCCGGCGGACGGCCGCTGCGCGGACCGGTGGGTCCGCTCGCTCAGGCGGTCGCGTCGCCGGTGGTCACGAGGTCGCGGACGACGCCGGGGAGGGCCGCGACGAGCGCGGTCATCGGGAACGGTCCGCCCCCCGAGGCGCGGCGCGCGGCCGTGCCGTGCACGACCGCGGCGGCCGCGGCGAGGTGCGCGAGCTCCTCCGGTCCGACGGCCGCGCTGCCGGCGCGGGTCGCGACGAGGGCGCCGAGCACGCCGCCGAGGACGTCCCCGGCGCCGGCCGCCGCGAGCCACGGCGTGGCGGACGAGGCGACCAGGCGCACCGACCCGTCCGGCGTGACGACGTGCGTGTCCGCACCCTTCAGCAGGACGACGCTCCCGGTCCGCTCCGCGGCGCGGAGGGCCGAACCGCGCGGGTCCCCCTCGACCTCGTCACGGTCGACGCGCAGCAGCTTCGCGAGTTCACCCGCGTGCGGGGTGAGCACCGCGAGCGGCCCGAGGTCGACGAGCGGGATCGCCCCGGCGTCGACGACGACCGGGACGCCGTCGTCCGAGGCGCGCCGGAACGCCTCGGCGGTCGTGTCGTCGAGGTCGTCGAGCGAGGCCGCCGAGATCCCGGAGCCGACGAGCCACGCCTGCACGCGTCCGACGCCGGCGACGGCTTCGGGTCGGCGGGACAGGACGTGGTCGGTCGCCCGGTCGGGGCCGACGTACCGGACCATGCCGACCCCCGTGTGCACGGCTGCGTCGACGCCGAGCACCGCGGCGCCAGGGTAGGCCGCCGACCCCGTCGCGACGCCGAGCACCCCGCGGCGGTACTTCGTCGACTCGCCGGTCGGCGCGGTGGTCCAGGCGGCGGCGTCGGACGGGGTGACGGGCACGAAGTCGTTCATCGTCCCCACGTTACGGTGGGGCGCATGAGCCTGTTCCTGCCCGGTCGCGTGGTGGTCTTCGACTACGGCGAGGTGATCAGCAGGACGCCGCACGGCGCGTGGGACGCCCTCGTGCAGGCCACCGGGGTGCCCGCGGACGAGCTGCTGCCCGTCTACCAGGAGCTCCGGCACGACCTGGACCGCGGCGACCTGTCCGTGCTGGAGTACTGGCGCGCGATCGGCACCCGGACGGGCCGGACCTGGAGCGTCACCGAGGTGCACGGCTTCTGGGCGATCGACTTCACCGGGTGGTTCGCGGTCGAGCCGGAGACCCTCGCGATCGTCGAGGAGCTGCACGACGCCGGCACCCGGCTCGCGCTCCTGTCGAACGCCGGCTTCGACTTCGGCGACCCCTACCGCCGGTCGCCGATGGGGTCGCTCTTCGAGACCGTCGTCGTCAGCGCCGAGGAGCACGTCCTGAAGCCCGACGCGTCCGTCTACCGCACGACGTGCGACCGGCTGGGAATCACGCCGGAGCAGATGGTGTTCGTCGACAACAGGGCCGAGAACGCCGCCGGCGCGGACGCGATCGGGGCGGTCGGCCACCACTACACGTCGCCGGCCGGGCTGCGGGCCTTCCTGCAGGACCTGGCGGCGTCCGCCGAAGGAGCCCCCGCGTGACCCACGCCCTGTTCGACCCGATCACCGTCCGTGACCTGACCGTCCGCAACCGCATCTGGGTCTCCCCGATGTGCCAGTACTCGGTCGAGCGGCAGGACGGCGTCCCGACCCCGTGGCACCTCGTGCACCTCGGCGGGTTCGCCAAGGGCGGTGCCGGCGCGGTCGTGGTCGAGGCGACGGGGGTCGTCCCCGAGGGTCGGATCAGCCCGCAGGACCTCGGGCTGTGGAACGACGAGCAGCGGGACGCGTTCCGCCCGATCGTCGACTTCCTGCACGACCAGGGCGCCGCGGCCGGCATCCAGCTCGCGCACGCCGGGCGCAAGGCGTCGACGTTCCGCCCGTGGGAGGACACGCACGGCTCAGTGCCGGTCGACCAGGGCGGGTGGAGCACCGTGGCCCCGTCGGCCGTGGCCTTCGGCGGGTACGCCGCGCCGCGCGAGCTCGAGCCCGAGGACATCCGGGTCGTCGCGCTCGCCTTCGCGGCCGCCGCCCGTCGGGCCGTCGACGCGGGCTTCGACCTCGTCGAGCTGCACGCCGCGCACGGCTACCTGCTCCACCAGTTCCTCTCGCCGCTGTCGAACCACCGCACGGACGCCTACGGCGGGTCGCTCGAGAACCGGGCCCGTGCGCTCCTCGAGGTGCTCGACGCGGTGCGCGCCGAGGTCGGCGCAGGCTTCCCCGTCGTCGTCCGCTTCTCGGCCACCGACTGGGTCGACGGCGGACTGACCCTGGACGAGACCACGCAGGTCGCGCGCTGGGCGGCCGAGCACGGTGCCGACCTGGCCGACGTGTCGACCGGCGGCAACGTCGCGAGTGCCCCGATCCCGGTCGGCCCCGGCTACCAGGTGCCGTTCGCGGCAGCACTGAAGCGTGACGCGGGCGTCCGGACGATCGCGGTCGGCATGATCTCCGACGCGTTCCAGGCCGAGCAGGTCGTCGCGACCGGACAGGCCGACGTGGTCATGGTCGGGCGCGAGTTCCTCCGCGACCCGGCCTTCCCGCTCCGCGCTGCGGTCGAGCTCGGCGTGCACGTCGACTACGAACCGCAGCAGTACCACCGCGCCCGGGTGACGGCGTAGGCCACCCTGACCTGTACGTCCTCTCGGCTTCCGATGCCCCGACGCAGTACGATGACCCTCACTGTGGACGATCCTCCGAACGCTTCCTCGCCTCACTCATCCGCCGCTCACTCGGTGAGCAGCACTCCCTCGCGCCCTGCGGGAGGTGAAGAATGAGCCCGATCGACGTCGTCATGCTGATCGGCGGCATCCTGCTGACGCTCGGCACGGGTGTGTTCGTCGCGTCCGAGTTCGCCCTCGTGAACCTCGACCGCGCCGAGGTCGAGGCACGTCGGGACCGCGGCGAGTCGGGCCTCGGGCCGGTCATCGGCGCGCTCAAGGTCACCTCGACGCACCTGTCGAGCGCGCAGCTCGGCATCACGCTGACCACCCTGCTGACCGGCTACCTGCTCGAGCCCTCGATCGCGACCCTGCTCGAGGCGCCGTTCCTCGCACTCGACCTGCCCGAGGCGATCGTCGAGACCGTCGGGTCGATCGTCGCCCTGGTGATCGCGACCCTGCTGTCGATGATCCTCGGCGAGCTCGTCCCGAAGAACTTCGCCCTCGCCCTGCCGTTGCAGACCGCGAAGCTCGTCGTGCCCCTGCAGGTCGCGTTCACGACCGTGTTCAAGCCCGCGGTCGCCGTGCTCAACGGCACCGCGAACGCCGTGCTCCGGTCGATGGGCATCGAACCGCAGGAGGAGCTGTCGGGTGCGCGGAGCGCCGAGGAACTCAGCTCGCTCCTCCGCCGGTCCGCGTCCGAGGGCTCGCTCGAACAGGACACCGCGACGCTCCTGCAGCGGACCATCGCGTTCTCCGAGCTCAGCGCGAGCGACGTGATGACCCCGCGCCCCCGCCTGTCCACGATCCGGGTGTCGGAGTCCGCCGAGGACGTCATCGCCCTGGCCCGTCGCACCGGCTTCAGCCGCTTCCCCGTCATCGAGGAGGACGCGGACGACGTCGTCGGGCTCGTGCACGTCAAGCAGGCCGTCGCCGTGCCGCGCGAGAAGCGCGCCGAGGTGCCCGTCGGCGCACTCATGACCGAGGCCGAGCGCGTCCCGGAGACCATGCCCGGCGACACCCTGCTCGCCGAGGTCCGGAGCCGCGGTTACCAGATGGTGATCGTCGTCGACGAGTACGGCGGCACCGCCGGGGTCGTCACGCTCGAGGACCTCGTCGAGGAGATCGTCGGCGAGGTGTCCGACGAGCACGACCGCGCCCGCATCGACGTCGTCCGCTCCCGCGGGTGGCTGACCTTCCCGGGGCTCCTCCGGCCGGACGAGCTCGAGGACCGCGCCGGCGTGCGCGTCCCCGAGGACGGTCCGTACGAGACCGTCGGCGGGTTCCTCATGTCGACGCTCGGCCGCCTGCCGGTCGTCGGTGACGAGGTCGCGATCGAGGACGGCGTCTTCCGCGTCGAACGCCTGGACGGCCGCCGCATCGACCGCATCCGCTGGACCCCGATCCACCCCGACCCGACGCCGACCGGCAGCACCGCGACCACGCAGCGCCCCGCCACCGGCATCATCATCCCGGCCACGAAGGAGGGCGCCCGATGAGCGCCGCAGCCCCGTTGAGCGACGCGGTGTCGAGCGGGGTCGTCCTGGCCGCCGGCGAGTCCGCCTCGAGCAGTTCCGACTGGTGGGGCATCTTCTGGCTCGTCGTGCTGCTGCTCGGCAACGCCTACTTCGTCGCCGCCGAGTTCGCCGTCATCTCCGCGCGGCGGTCGCAGATCGAACCACGCGCCGAGGCCGGCTCGAAGGCCGCGCAGATGACCCTCTGGGCGATGGAGCACGCGACCCGCATGCTCGCCACCACCCAGCTCGGCATCACGGTCTGCTCGTTGCTCATCCTCAACGTGTCCGAGCCCGCGATCCACCACCTGCTCGAGGTCCCGCTCGGCTTGACCGGGTGGAGCGTCGAGGTGATCGGCATCGTCGCGTTCGTGTTCACGCTCCTGCTCGTCTCGTTCCTGCACGTGGTGTTCGGTGAGATGGTGCCGAAGAACATCTCGTTCTCGATGCCCGACCGCGCCGCCCTCGTGCTCGTCCCGACGCTCTGGTACATCGGGCACGCCCTGCACTGGGTCGTCGTCGGCCTGAACGAGGTCGCGAACGGCGTGCTGCGCCTGTTCAAGGTCGAGCCGAAGGACGAGGCCGTGAGCGCCTTCACGGTGGAAGAGGTCCAGACCATCGTGGAGCAGTCCCGCCGCGAGGGCACGCTCACCGACGACGGCAAGCTCGCGATGGCGTTCGAGTTCACCGAGAAGAAGGTCAAGGACGTCGCGGTGCCGATGTCCGAACTCGTCACGCTCCCCGACGACGCCACCCCGGCTGACGTCGAGCGCTCCGTGGCGCAGCGCGGCTTCTCCCGCTACGTGCTCGTCGGCGACGACGGCGACCCGACGGGCTACGTGCACGTCAAGGACGTCATCGACCTGCGCCCGGACGAGTTCGACGACCCGGTGCCGCCGAAGCGCATCCGGCAGCTCATCTCGCTGTACACGGAGATGGACCTCGAGGACGCCCTCGCGACCATGCGGGCCGCCGGGCGGCACGTGGCGCGCGCGTTCGACGCGGACGGGCGGACGCTCGGCGTGCTGTTCCTCGAGGACATCCTCGAGGAGCTGGTCGGCGAGGTCCAGGACGCCACCCGACGTCGCTGACCCGACGGCACTGACTAGACGTCGGTCGGTCCGAGCCACGAACGGACGGGAGGCACGGTGCCAGCTGGCACCGTGCCTCCCGTCCGTGTGGGGTCGCGTCGCGCGACCCGGCGCTACCAGCTGACGGGCAGGGGCTTGCCCTCCTCGTAGCCCGCAGCGGACTGGATCCCGACCAGGGCCCGCTCGGAGAACTCGGCGAGGGACGACGCCCCCGCGTACGTCGCCGAGCTGCGGATGCCCGTGGTGATCATGTCGAGCAGGTCCTCGACGCTCGGGCGCTCGGGGTCGAGGTAGATCGTCGACGACGAGATGCCCTCGGCGAAGAGTGCCTTGCGTGCGCGCTCGTACGGGTCGAGCCGCTCGAAGCGCTCCCGCACGGCCTTCGCCGACGCCATGCCCCAGCTCTCCTTGTACGCCTTGCCCGCGGCGTCGCGGCGCAGCACGCCCGGTGCCTCGAGCGTGCCGGCGAACCACGAGCCGATCATGACGGCCGAGGCCCCGGCGGCCAGCGCCAGTGCCACGTCCCGCGGGTAGCGGACGCCGCCGTCGGCCCAGACGTGCGCGCCGAGCGAGCGCGCGGCCGCGGCGGTCTCGAGCACGGCGGAGAACTGCGGTCGGCCGACGGCGGTCATCATGCGCGTGGTGCACATCGCGCCGGGTCCGACGCCGACCTTGATGATGCTCGCGCCGGCGTCGACGAGGTGGGCCACGGCGTCCGCGGTGACGACGTTGCCGGCGACGATCGGCAGGCCGAGGCCGAGCGAGGAGACCGTCCGGAGCGCGCGGAGCATGCCCTCCTGGTGTCCGTGCGCGGTGTCGAGGACGAGCACGTCGACGCCGGCGGCCGCGAGGGCCTTCGCCTTGGCGGCGACGTCGCCGTTGATGCCGACCGCGGCGGCGACCCGGAGACGGCCGTCGCCGTCCACCGCGGGCGTGTAGATGTCGGAGCGGATCGCGCTCGTCCGGCTGGTCGTGCCGACGACTCGGCCGTGCCGGACGACCGGGGCGAAGTCGACCTCGGCGGCGGACAGCACGTCGTACACGTGGCGGGGCGAACCGGCGTCGTCGGCGTCGATCGCGGTGGAGGCCCCGTGCAGCAGGTCGCCGAGCGTGGCGTCCGGCCCCGCGGTGCCGAGACGACCGGCGGGCACGCAGCCGAGGTACTCCCCCGACGCGTCCCGCACGACGACCCCGCGGCCCGCGACCGGCAGGAGCTGCTCGAGGGCCTCGGCCACGGTCGTGTCGGCACCGAGGTCGTAGGGGGTGTCGAAGTCGACCGGCTGGTCCTTGACCCACCGGATCGCGGCGTCGAGGTCCTGCAGGTGCATGTCCTGCGGCAGCACCCCGAGCCCACCGCGCCGGGCGAGCGTGGCGGCCAGCCGGGGGCCGGTCACCGAGTTCATGTTCGCGCTGACGATCGGGATGGTCGCGCCCGTGCCGTCGTTCGTCGAGAGGTCCACGTCGAAGCGGCTCGTCACGCCGGAACGGCTCGGGACGAGGAAGACGTCGGAGTAGGTCAGGTCGTGGGTCGGCCGCGTCTCGTAGAACCTCATGGAGTCCACTGTACGGCTCCGCAGGGGCGCGGGATCCCCGGTCCGACGGGCGTCCGCGGCCCCGACACGCGCGGGGTGCCGGGAGGCGCGACCCACCCCCGCCTCGCACCGGACGGTCATGACGGAACGGCTAGGCTGGCGGGCAGTGCGGAGCAGGGTTGCCCCGCACGACACACACGAGCATCTATCGACGGAGAGTGGGCGATCGGCTGTGTCGAGCCATCTGACGGGTACGGACGAGACCGCGGGCGAATTCGGGGCGAACGAATGGCTCGTCGACGAGCTGTACGAGCAGTTCGTCGCCGACAAGGAGTCGGTGGACAAGTCCTGGTGGCCCGTCCTCGAGAGCTACCACCGGTCGCAGGGCGCCGCAGCCGGCGGGAACTCCCCGGCACCTGCGCAGCAGCAGGCGGTCCCGCAGCCCGAGACGGCCGCGCAGCCCCGGTCCGCCGCGCAGCCCGCGGCTGCGGCGCAGCAGCCAGGCGGCCCGATCCAGGCGAAGACCACGTCGAAGCAGCCGTCGCCGCAGCCGATCCCGGCCGAGGCGAACGACGCCGCCGACGACCACGACGAGACCCACGAGGACGTCGCCACCCCGCTCCGCGGCATGGCGAAGACCCTCGCGTCGAACATGGACGCCTCGCTCACCGTCCCGACCGCCACGAGCGTGCGGACGATCCCGGCGAAGCTCATGATCGACAACCGGATCGTGATCAACAACCACCTGCGCCGGGCGCGCGGCGGCAAGATCTCCTTCACGCACCTGATCGGCTGGGCGATGGTCCAGGCACTGAAGGACTTCCCGAGTCAGAACGTCTTCTACGAGGAGCGCGACGGCAAGCCCTTCGTCGTCGAGCCCGCGCACGTCGGCCTGGGCATCGCGATCGACGTCCCGAAGAAGGACGGCACGCGCTCGCTCCTCGTCCCGAGCATCAAGCGCGCCGAGACGCTGACGTTCGGCCAGTTCCTCTCCGCCTACGAGGACCTCGTCAAGCGCGCGCGTGACAACAAGCTCACCCCGGCCGACTTCCAGGGCACGACGATCTCGCTGACGAACCCGGGCGGCATCGGCACGGTCCACTCGGTCCCCCGCCTCACGAAGGGCCAGGGATCGATCATCGGCGCCGGCGCGCTCGAGTACCCGGCGCAGTTCCAGGGCTCCGCGACGAAGACGCTCGTCGAGCTCGGCGTCGGCAAGACCATCACGCTGACGAGCACCTACGACCACCGCGTCATCCAGGGCGCCGGGTCGGGCGAGTACCTGAAGAAGGTGCACGAGCGGCTCATCGGCGAGCACGGCTTCTACGAGGGCATCTTCGCCGCGCTCCGGATCCCCTACAAGCCGATCCAGTGGGCGAACGACATCAACGTCGACCTGGCGCACCGGGTCAACAAGACCTCGCGCGTGCAGGAGCTCATCAACAGCTACCGCGTCCGCGGGCACCTGATGGCGGACATCGACCCGCTCGAGTACCGGCAGCGCACGCACCCGGACCTCGAGATCGAGAACCACGGGCTGACGTTCTGGGACCTCGACCGCGAGTTCGTCACGGGCGGTCTCGCCGGCACCACGAACGCGCCGCTCCGCGACGTGCTCGGGATCCTCCGCGACGCCTACTGCCGCACGGTCGGCATCGAGTACATGCACATCCAGGACCCGGAGCAGCGCCGCTGGGTGCAGGCCCACATCGAGGTCCCGTACTCGAAGCCGTCGAAGGACGAGCAGCTCCGCGTCCTCGGCAAGCTCAACGAGGCCGAGGCCTTCGAGACCTTCCTGCAGACGAAGTACGTCGGCCAGAAGCGCTTCTCGCTCGAGGGGGGCGAGTCCACCATCGCCTTCCTCGACACGCTCATCCAGCACGCCGCCACCTCCGGCCTGTCCGAGGTCGCGATCGGCATGGCCCACCGCGGCCGCCTGAACGTGCTGACGAACATCGCCGGCAAGACCTACGGTCAGATCTTCCGGGAGTTCGAGGGCTCGTCGCTGCCCGGCGCCGTCTCCGGGCAGGGCTCCGGCGACGTGAAGTACCACGTCGGCACCGAGGGCGTGTTCCGCGCGTCGGACGGCTCGTCGATCCCCGTGACGATCGCGGCGAACCCGTCGCACCTCGAGGCCGTCGACGGCGTGCTCGAGGGCATCGTCCGCGCGAAGCAGGACCGCACGCCCCCGGGTACCTTCGGCGTGCTGCCGGTGCTCGTGCACGGCGACGCGGCCATGGCCGGCCAGGGCGTCGTGGTCGAGACGCTGCAGATGTCGCAGCTCCGCGGCTACCGCACCGGCGGCACCGTCCACCTGGTGATCAACAACCAGGTCGGGTTCACCACCCCGCCGGAGTCCGCCCGCACGTCGGTCTACTCGACCGACGTCGCGAAGACGATCCAGGCGCCGATCTTCCACGTGAACGGCGACGACCCCGAGGCCGTGGCCCGCGTCGCGGAGCTGGCCTTCGCCTACCGCGAGGAGTTCCACCGCGACGTCGTGATCGACCTGGTCTGCTACCGCCGCCGCGGCCACAACGAGGGCGACGACCCCTCGATGACGCAGCCGATGATGTACAACCTCATCGAGGCGAAGCGCTCCGTCCGCACGCTGTACACCGAGGCGCTCGTCGGCCGCGGCGACATCACCCAGCAGGAGTACGACGAGGCGCACCGCGACTTCCAGGACCGCCTGGAGCGCGCCTTCGCCGAGACGCACGAGGCGCAGACCGGCACGATGCCGGTGGTCACGGGCGACGACGCCGGTGCGGTGGACGGCCTCGAGCGGCCGACCGCACAGCGCGACGACTCCGAGGTGGACGTGCACGAGACCGCGATCTCGGAGGACCTCGTCCGGGCGATCGGCGACGCGCACAGCAATCCGCCCGCCGGGTTCCAGGTGCACCCGAAGCTCCAGCAGCTCCTCACCAAGCGCACCGAGATGACCCGCTCCGGCGGCATCGACTGGGCGATGGCCGAGCTCATGGCGATCGGGTCCGTCCTCGTCGAGGGCAAGCCCGTCCGACTCGTCGGCCAGGACGCCCGCCGCGGCACGTTCGTCCAGCGCCAGGCGGTCTTCCACGACCGGTCGAACGGCCAGGAGTGGCTGCCGCTCGCGAACGTCAGCGAGGACCAGGCGCGCTTCATGATCTACGACTCGCTGCTCAGCGAGTACGCGGCGATGGCGTTCGAGTACGGGTACTCGGTCGAGCGTCCCGAGGCGCTCGTGCTCTGGGAGGCCCAGTTCGGCGACTTCGCCAACGGCGCCCAGACCGTGATCGACGAGTTCATCTCGTCGGCCGAGCAGAAGTGGGGGCAGCGCTCCGGCCTCGTCCTGCTGCTGCCGCACGGCTACGAGGGCCAGGGGCCGGACCACTCCTCGGCACGTATCGAGCGGTACCTGCAGCTCTGCGCCGAGGAGAACATGATCGTCGCGCGTCCGTCGACGCCGGCGTCGTGGTTCCACCTGCTCCGTCGTCAGGCGTGGGAGCGCCCGCAGAAGCCGCTCGTCGTGTTCACGCCGAAGGCGATGCTCCGGCTCCGCCAGGCGACGAGTCCGGTCGAGGCGTTCACGAGCGGCACGTTCCACGCGGTCCTGGACGACGACCGTGTGGCCGACAAGGGTGCCGTGCGCCGCGTCGTGCTGCACTCCGGCAAGGTCCACCACGACCTGCGCGCCGAGCTCGAGAAGCAGGGCCGTTCCGATGTCGCCCTGGTCCGGCTCGAGCAGCTCGCGCCGCTCCCCCTCGACGACCTGCTCGCGGTCCTCGCGGGCTACCCGGACGCCGAGGTCGTGTGGGCCCAGGAGGAGCCCGAGAACCAGGGTGCCTGGCCGTTCGTCTGCATGGGGCTCTCGCCGCACCTCGACGGTCGGCCGCTCTCGGTCGCGGCTCGTCCGGCCAGCGCCGCCCCGGCGACCGGTTCGTCGAAGCGCTCCGCGCAGGAGGCCTCGGACGTGATCCGCCGGGCCCTCGGCTCGGCGCAGCACTGACACCGCACCACACCACGAAGCGAGCACGGCCCGCCCCGGACCTCCGGGGCGGGCCGTGCTCGTCTCGGCCTCGGGGCTACCGAAGCTTCGTGTACCGAACCCCGGCCTCGTGGTACCCGCGCTTCTGGTAGAAGCGGTGCGCACTGTCCGTCGCCGCCGCGGACACGGCGCTCAGGCGCCGTGCGCCCTGCTCACGCGCCCACGTCTCGAAGGTGTCGATGAGCGCGGAACCCGTGCCGTGCCTCCTGGCCGCGGGGTCGACCACCAGCAGCAGGAGCTGCGCCGTCGGCTCGTCGCTCGCGTAGGACCACGTGACCTGCGCACCCGCCACCGCGACCGCGCGGCCGTCGTCGCCGCGGACGAGCCACGTGCGGTGCCCCGCTGCGGGCGTGAGCCGCTCGAGCCGCGCGCGCATCTCGGGCTCGTCGACGACGTGCCCGAGCAGGCGGACGAGGGCGGTGACGTCGGCGACGTCCGCGTCGGACCAGGTGGTGATCGACTCGGCGGTGAGGGTCATGGGCCGACCCTACCGAGCACCGGCGACGTGTGACGACACGCCGCCGCGACGCTCAGTGGCTCGCCTGCTCCACCCGGATGCGCGCGAGGATCTCGGTCCGGAGCTGGTCGGGAGCCGTCTCCTTGCAGGCGCGCTTGACGGTCTCCATGAGGACGACGCCGACGCGGTGCTCGCTCGTGCAGTCCTCGCAGGACTCCATGTGCTCGCGGATGTCCGCGGCGTCCTCGCGGCAGAGCTCGTCGTGCAGGAACTCCTCGAGCTCGGCCTTCGCCTTCGAGCAGTCGCAGCCGCTCATCGTGCGTCCTTCCCGTCGGAGCGACCAGTGGTCGCCGGTGTCTTCCGGCCGCGTCCGCGCATCGTCGCCGTCGACGCTGCGTCCGGGACGATGCCGGTCTCGCGTGCGTGGTCCGCCAGGAGCCCGCGGAGGAGCCGGCGGCCACGGTGGAGACGGCTCATGACCGTCCCCACGGGGGTCTTCATGATGTCGGCGATCTCCTGGTAGGAGAAGCCCTCGACGTCAGCGAAGTACACGGCCATCCGGAAGTCCTCGGGGATCGACTGCAGCGCGTCCTTCACGGCGGAGGACGGCAGGTGGTCGATCGCGTCGGCCTCGGCGGAGCGGGCGGACACCGACTGGGTGACGCTCTCCGCGCCGCCGAGCTGCCAGTCCTCGAGCTCGTCGATGGTGCCCTGGTACGGGTTCCGCTGGTTCTTGCGGTACGTGTTGATGAACGTGTTCGTCAGGATCCGGTACAGCCAGGCCTTCAGGTTCGTACCCTGGCGGAACTGCCGGAACGCGGCGTACGCCTTGACGAAGGTCTCCTGCACCAGGTCCGAGGCATCGGCGGGGTTGCGAGTCATCCGCATCGCGGCACCGTAGAGCTGGTCCATGAAGGGCAGCGCCTGGGTCTCGAACAGCGACCGCAGCTCGGACTCCGACACGGTCTTCTCGTCGGCGGGCTCGGCCAGTTCCTCGGCCGCTTCGGAGACCGCGTCGAGCTGCTCCTCGGTCTCCTCGACCAGGTCGTGCGGTGCTGCCTGCGGCTCGTCGGTGGTCATCGCGTCCCAGTCTAGGCGGACGGTCCCGACCTGCCCGGCGGCCACGAGCGTGCCCGCCGCCCCGCGCGAGCCGGGCACGACCGCGTCGTCGAGCGTCGTGACCGTGTCCCGCAACCGTGTCGACGGTCGCGCCAGTGTTGCTGTCGCCAATGGTCCTCCCGGTGCGTTCAGTACCCTGGTGAACCGATGGCCGACACGACGCATTCCCAGCAGCCCGATCCGTGGATCGCCCCGCGCGCACGCGGGCCCCTGCACGGGGACGTCGCGCTCCCCGGCTCGAAGTCCCTGACGAACCGGGAGCTCGTGCTCGCCGCCCTCGCGGACGGCCCGTCGACCATCCGGCTCCCCCTGCACTCCCGCGACTCCGCACTCATGGTCGCGGGGCTCCGGCAGCTCGGCGTCGGCATCGAGGAACTCGAGCCGGCGCCCGGCACCGACGCGAACCCGTACGGCCCCGACCTCCGGATCACCCCGGCCCCGATGCGCGGCGGCGTCCGGGTCGACTGCGGGCTCGCCGGCACCGTGATGCGCTTCCTGCCGCCGCTCGCCGCCCTCGCCGCCGGGTCGGTCACGATCGACGGCGACCCCTACGCCCGGAAGCGGCCGATGGGGGCGATCATCCGCGCGCTCGTCGACCTCGGCGTGGACGTCACCGACGACGGCGACGGCGCGATGCCCTTCACGTTCACCGGGACCGGCTCGGTCCGGGGCGGGGCGCTCACCATCGACGCGAGCGCGTCCTCGCAGTTCGTCTCCGGCCTGCTCCTCTCCGCGCCGCGCTTCGAGGAGGGCCTGCACCTCACGCACGTCGGCGACCGACTCCCGAGCCTGCCGCACATCGACATGACCGTCGCCGCGCTCCGCGCCCGCGGCGTCCGCGTCGACCAACCGGCCGTCGGCGAGTGGGTCGTGCACCCCGGCCCGATCGCCGCGCGCGACGTCACGATCGAGCCCGACCTGTCGAACGCCGCGCCGTTCGCCGTCGCCGCCCTCGTGGCCGGCGGCACGGTGCGGATCCGCACGTGGCCCACCGCGACGACGCAGGTCGGTGCCGACCTCGAGACGCTGCTGCCGCGCTGGGGCGCGACCGTGACGCGCGACGGCGACGATCTGCTCGTCGACGGCGGCGTCGGGGTCCTGGGCGGCGCCTCCTTGCCGGGGGTGGACCTGGACCTGACCCGCGGTGGCGAGCTCGCCCCCGCGCTCGTCGCGCTGGCCGCGCTGGCGGACGCACCGAGCGAGATCACCGGGATCGGTCACCTGCGCGGGCACGAGACGGACCGGCTCGCCGCGCTCGCGGGGGACGTGAACCGGTCGGGAGGCACGGTGCAGGAACTCGACGACGGCCTGCGGATCGCGCCGGCGCGGCTCCACGGCGGCCCGTGGGCCGCGTACGACGACCACCGGATGGCCACCGCCGGGGCGATCGTGGGACTCGTCGTCGACGGCGTCGCCGTCGACGACATCGGCTGCACCGCGAAGACGCTGCCCCAGTTCCCCGAGCTCTGGGCGGCCCTCGTGGCGACCGGCGCCTCCGCCGCCTCCGCCGACCGCGACGGGGCGTGACGGGCATGAGCTGGTGGGACGACGTCGACGGCGACGACACGGACGACGACGAGCCGTACGGGCAGTACGAGTCGAAGGTCCGGATCCGGCCGAACCCGAAGGGCAACCGGCCGCGCACGAAGACCCGGCCGACGTACGACGACGCGACCCGCGGCTGGGTCACGAACGTCGACCGCGGCCGCTTCGGCGTGCTCGTCGACGACGCCGTGATCACCGCGACGAAGGCCCGCGAGCTCGGCAAGAAGTCCGTCGTGACCGGCGACCGCGTCTCGCTCGTGGGAGACGTGTCCGGCGAGCCGGGGTCCCTCGCCCGCATCGTCAAGGTCGACGAGCGCACGACGCTGCTCCGCCGGAGCGCCGACGACACCGACGAGGTCGAGCGCGTCATCGTCGCGAACGCCGACCAGATGCTCGTCGTCGTGGCGGCGGCCGACCCGGAGCCCCGGCCCCGGCTGATCGACCGGTACCTCGTGGCCGCGTTCGACGCCGGCCTCGACCCGGTGCTCTGCGTCACCAAGACCGACCTCGCCGACCCGGCACCGTTCCTCGCGCACTTCGCCTGCCTGGACCTGCGGATCGTCACGAGCCGCTCGGACGACGTGCCGTTCGAGGCCCTGCACGAGGTCCTGGACGGGCGCGTGACGGTCACCGTCGGGCACTCGGGCGTCGGCAAGTCGACGCTCGTCAACGCGATCACGGGGTCCACCCGCGCGACGGGCGTCGTGAACGCGGTCACCGGCCGTGGGCGGCACACCTCGTCGTCGTCGATCGCCCTGCGCGTGCGCGACGGCGGTTGGATCATCGACACCCCCGGCGTCCGGTCGTTCGGCCTGGGGCACGTCGAGCCCGCGAACGTCTTCCGGGCCTTCGCGTCGCACGCCGTCCCGGTCCGCGAGCCCGCCGACGGCATCCCGCTCGACCAGGCGCACGACTGGGAGATCGTCGACCGGGTGCAGGACGGCGAGCTCGGGCCGACCGGTGTCGAGCGCCTCGACTCGTTCCGGGCACTCCTGACCGGCATGGGCGCGGACGACCCCGGCGCGGACTGACCCGGGCGGCACGGGTGTACAGTCGTCCCTCGTGTCAGAAGTTGCAAAGTACAACTTGGTGGTCACCCCGAACCCCGAGCCTCGTCCGTCGCACCACCACGCCGACCACGCCGCGCCGCGTCCCCCGCGCCGCCCGTCCGGTCCGTCTGTCCTGCGCCCCGAGCACCTCGGGCGGACGCTGCGCGGCTTCGGGTCGCACATCCTCGTGCCCCTCTTCCTCGCGGTCGGCATGACCCTCGCCTACCTCGGTGCCTTCCACGCACCGACGCCGCACGAGCTCCCGGTCGGTGTCGTCGGTCAGGGCGCCGCGGCGCAGGTCTTCGCCCAGACCGTCACGGACGGCTCCGACGGCAAGCTCGTCGCCCACGTCGTGGCCTCGCCCGCTGCCGCCGAACAGCAGGTCCGGGACCGCGAGCTCGCCGCCGTGTACGCGCCGACGACGGACGCGGCGACGCTGTACGTCTCGTCCGCCGCGAGCGAGACGACCGCGTCCGCCGCCCAGAAGGTCTTCCTGCCGATCGCCTACGAGCAGCACCTGCCCTTCACGGTGCAGGACGTCGTCCCGACCGGACCGGAGGACCCCACCGGCCAGGGCCTGTTCTTCCTGCTCGTCGGCCTGAGCGTCGGCGGGTACGCCTCGGCCATCGCCGTGGCCGCGGTCGCCACGCGCCTCCGGGCGTTCTGGACCGTCGTGGTGGGTGCCGCGACCGCCGCGGTGGTCGCCGGCATCGGCACGATCGTGGCCGGCCCGGTCTACGGCGTCGTGCCGGACCACCGCTGGCAGGTGTTCCTCTTCGCCTGGCTGTACGACGCGATCGTCATCGCCCTCGGGGTCGGCCTGCACCCGCTGCTCGGCCGGTGGACGACGCCGATCCTCACGATGCTCTTCGTGATGCTCAACTTCACGAGCTCCGGCGGGATCTTCCAGCCGACGTTCCAGCCCGGGTTCTTCGCGGCCCTGAACACGTTCTGGAGTGGCGCAGCGTGGCTGCAGGCCGCCCAGGACCTCGTGTACTTCCCGGGGTCCTCGCTCGGCCGCCCCGCGCTCGTGCTGGCGCTCTGGCTCGCCGTCGCGGTGCTGCTGGGCGTCGTCGTGCACGGCCTCGCCGCGCGTCGGAGCCGCCTCGCCCGGGAGCGCGCGGTCTCGCAGTACGAAGAGGAGTCGGTCGTCGCGGCGTAGCGCGGTCCGCCCTGCACGACCCGACCGCCGGTACGCTGACGCCGTGGACCTCAGCGCCGACCTGGACTTCGCCCGCTCCCTCGCCGACACCGCCGACGCGATCAGCCTCGAGCGCTTCCGCGCCGCGGACCTGCACGTGTCGAAGAAAGCCGACAGCACGCACGTGACCGACGCCGACCAGGCGGTCGAGCGCGCCCTGCGGGACCGGCTCGCCGCCGAGCGGCCGGACGACGCGTTCCTCGGCGAGGAGACCACCGCGGACACCGGCGCCGAGGCCACGAGCGAGGGACACCGGCAGTGGGTCGTCGATCCGATCGACGGCACCGCGAACTACCTGCGGGGCGTCCCGGTGTGGGCGACCCTCATCTCCCTGGCCGTCGACGGCCGTCCGGTGCTCGGCGTGGTCAGCGCGCCCGCGCTCGGGAAACGCTGGTGGGCCGCCGAGGGGCTCGGCGCGCACTCCACCGACGGCCCGCTCCGGGTCTCCGGCGTCGCGGAGCTCGCCGACGCGAGCATCAGCTACAACAGCATCCAGCAGTGGGACGACGACGACCGGCTCGACGCCCTCGTCGCGCTCTCCCGGAGCGTGTGGCGCACCCGCGCGTACGGCGACATGTGGTCGTACATGCTCGTGGCCGAGGGCGTGCTCGACGTCGCCGGCGAGCCCGACCTCAAGCCGTGGGACATGGCCGCCCTCGTGCCGATCGTCGAGGAGGCCGGCGGGCGCTTCACCTCGCTCGACGGCGACCCCGGCCCCTGGCACGGCAGTGCGCTCGCGACGAACGGGCTCGTGCACGACGCCGTCGTCGAGGTCGTCCGCCGCGCCTGAGACGGCGCTGATCCGGCACTGACCCCGTCGACCGCGGACGTACCCCTCCACCGGGGCACGTCCGAGGGCGCGGCCCGGAGCGGAAGGGAACGGTCCCGACGCACCACCACGGCCTGTACCCCAGGCCGACGCCTCCCCCGGTGCGCCGCGCTGGACGCCCCGCCGGGCGACCCCCCGGACTGGGGACAACGCGATCGGACAACTCGTCGCCGCGGCCCTCGAAGTGGTGCCGGACCTGGGTTACTGTGACGGCAGCGTCAGGTCGGAGAACGCCTCGGATTCCCTAGGTCCGAAAGCGGTGTCGGACCCGTCGTTTCTCGTCCAGAAACCCTAACCCGAGGGGTGGTACAGACGATGTCTTCATCGTTCCTGCGCGGAACCGAGTGCACCCTCACTCGTCGTCCGCATCTCGTTCCCGTCCGATTCGGCGCGCGCACCCTCGCCGCCGCGACACCCGGGGGCCGGTGAGTCATGGCACTCACCGGTCGCCGTCTCGAGGTCGACCGGATCGCGACCCTCGCAGCACTCCCTCGTGAGTGCGCGATGGTCGTCGTCGGCGACCCTGGTTCCGGACGCAGCAGCGTCCTCGACGCGGTCGCGAACCGCGTCGCCCTCCCCGTCGTGCGCGTCGGTGTCAACGGGACCGAGTCCCGCTGGCCGCTCGCCGGCGTGACCTCCCTGTTCACCGCGCTCGACGACCCCCGTGCGTCGGCCCACATCGCCCTGCTCCTGGAGTCCGACGCCCCGGGCTCCGGCTCGGGCGGACTCGCTGCGGCGCACGACTTCCTCGAGGCCGTGCAGACGCTGACCCTGCCGCCGACGGTCGTCCTCATCGACGACCTCGACCGGATGGACGCGGAGAGCCAGGAGCTCATCGCGTTCCTCGCCGGTCGGCTGGCCGGCACGGCCCTGCGCCTGGTCGCCACGGTCCGCTCGGTCCCGTCGGACGGGCCGCTCGCGTCCCTGCCGACGCTGCGGCTCGAACCGCTGACCGCCGACGAAGCACTGGTCGCGGCGCGCTCGATGGCGCCCGCGGACGCGAACGAGGGCGTCCTCGCCGTGCTCGCCCAGGAGACCGGGGGCAACCCCGGCGCCCTCCGCGAGCAGGTCGACGCCCTCAGCCCGGAGCAGCGGACCGGCACCGAGCCGCTCCTGCTCCCCCTGCGTCCGACGGCGACCGGCGAGGCGATCGCCGACCGTTCCCTCGAGCACGAGAGCGAGGGAGGACGCGATCTGGACGTCCTCGCCCGCCTCGCGCTCGCCCCCGTCGCACGCACGGCGGCGTGGGACCGGGACACCGTCGACGACCTGGCCGACGCCGGGCTCGTCGCGGTGCGCGGCCAGAGCGTCACCGTCCGCGACCCGCTCGTGCGATCGGTGCTCTGGTGGCGGATGTCCGCTCGACAGCGGCGCGCCGGGCACACCGAGCTCGCCGGCGTGGTCGCGGAGTCCGACCCCCGTGCGGCGGCCTGGCACCGCAGCTTCGTCGACGACGTCCCGGACGTGGTCGGTCTGCTGACCGCGGCCGCGGGCTACGTGGCGGACGGCGTGCCGAACGCCGCAGTGGCCCTCGCCGAGCGCGCCCTGCACGTCGGCTCCGGCTGCGAGGACGAGCGCGCGGCGCTCCTGGGCGTCGCCGAGGCGATGCTCGCGAACCGCATGCTCGGGCTCGCCGCACGGTACCTGGCCGCGATCCGGCCGTTCCGCCGGACCGCCGACGAGGTCCGCCGCCTGCGGCTGCTGTACTCCGTGCAGTACCTGCGCGGCGAGGTCGTGCACGCGGACGAGCTGCACGTGCCCGTCGCCCCGGACGCACCCGAAGCGCCCGCGGCGGCAGGACTCCTCGCGACCGTCGCGAGCTTCCGCGCCGAGTCCTGGGACCTCGAGCAGGCCCGCGACCTGCTCGCCCGGGTCGAGGCGCTCCGCCCGGCGGTCGACGCGCACACCGCGGAGATCGCCACCGCGGTGTCGCACCTCGTCGACGCGATCGACGGCACGCTCGCGCCGGACAGCGAGCTCTACGACGGCCTCGCGACGTCGCAGCTGCTCGCACTGTCCGACCCCGCGCTGCTCCTCGTCGCGCACGCCCTGAGCCTCGGCGAGCGCCACCGCAGCGCCCGCCGGGTGTTCGCCCTGGCGATGGCCCGCAGCCAGGAGACCCAGGCGGTCTGGACCGAGGCCGCCCGCTACCTGTCCGCCGAGAACGAGCTGCGTTCCGGCAACTACCGGCAGGCGCTCCGGGCGATCGACGTCTGGGACGCCGCGGCCGGTGCGGACCGGCGTCCGCCGGAGGCCTCCCGGGCGCTCGCGATCGCGTACCGGCACTTCGCCGAGGGGCGCTCCCACGAGGCCCTCGAGGTGCTCGACCGGTGCCTCGCGCAGCGGTCGACGAACCAGCTGTGGGCCACGACGGCGAAGCTGCACGCGCTCCGTGGGCGGGTGCTCCTGCTGGACGGCCGGGTCGAGGAGGCCGTGGTCGCCCTCGAGGCCGCGGACGCCGTGGGCCGCTCGATGCGGAACCCGACGATGCTCCGGCACCTCGGCGACCTCGTCGAGGGCTACGTCCGGGCCGGTCGGACGGACGACGCACGCACCGTGACGGCACGGCTCGCGGCGGACCACCACGCCCGGCCGTCGCGGTGGGGTGCCCTGGTGCTCGCCAGGAGCCTGGCGCTCGTCGCGGACGACACGACCCGCGACGCCGCGCGGCGCCGTGCGCTGGAGCTGTTCCAGCCGCACGACTCGCAGTACGAGCGGGCCCGCACGTTCGCGGCGCTCGCCTGCGTCGGCACCGCGGCGGAGCGTCCGCGGCTCGGTGCCGCTGCGGCGGCGTCGTACGAGGCAGCCGGGCTCCGGCGGCCGCTCGTGACGCCGGTCGCGAGTGCGGCGATGCCGTCCTTCGCGGCCCCGTCGTCGGTGCGCTCCGTCCCGAGCGCGCAGGTGCCGGGATCCCCGCGGAGCGTGCCGGACGCGTCGGCGGTGCTCACGTCGCTGACGGCCGAGGAGCGCGCGGTCGTGCAGAAGGTGACGGAGGGGTACCGCAACCGCGAGATCGCCTCGTCGCTGTTCATGTCGCAGCGGACGGTCGAGCTGCGGCTCACGCAGATCTACCGCAAGGTCGGCGCGCGCTCGCGCTCGCACCTGGTGGCGCTGCTCACGTGACGGGTCGCGTCCGACACCGCGGTGACGTGGACGCGACCCCCTGACGGACGGGAGGCCCGGTACCAGCTGGTACCGGGCCTCCCGTCCGTCGTCGTCCCACCCTGGTGACCGCCGGGTCCGGTTGCGGGAGACCGCACGGCCGTCGCCGCGACGCACCGCGGCGGCGGGGAACCGCAAGAGGGGCGGGCGGCCGTTGCCCGGGCCACCGCCGCGGTGGAGGCTGCTCCTGCACCGACCGTCGTGTCCCCTGGTGGGGACCCGTCCGCGGACCCTCGTCCGGTACCCGAACCGTCGGCCACGAACGCCGTCGTCCGCCCCCGCCTGATCCGGGGGCGGGCGGCGGTCCGGCCGGCGGACCCGGATGCGCGGCAGACCCGACGGCGGTCGGTGCCGAACTCCCCCAGCAGTCCCACCGATCGGACACCAGATGTGCGGCATCATCGCGGCCCGTGTCACCGACGACGCCACCCCCTACCTGCTCGACGGTCTCGAGCGGCTCGAGTACCGGGGGTACGACTCGGTGGGCGTGGCGGTGCGGACGGCGGCCGGGACGATCGAGACGGTCCGCTCCGTGTCCCGCGTCGGCGACCTGCGGGCGCGCGTGGCCGAGCACGCGGCGACGGTCCCCGTGGCCAGCGCGGCGACCGGTGCGGGGATCGCGCACACCCGGTGGGCGACCCGCGGCGCGGTGAGCGAGCGGAACGCCCACCCGCACGCGGACTGCTCCGGGCGGATCAGCATCGTGCACAACGGCACGATCGCGAACGCCGGGCGCCTGCGGAGCTCGCTCGAGGCGCAGGGGCACGTGTTCCGCTCCGAGGGCGACTCCGAGGTCGTGGCGCACCTGGTCGAGCGGGCGTTGACCGTCGACCCTGACCTCATGCTCGCGGTGCAGCTGACCGCGGCGCAGCTCGAGGGGTCCTGGGCGGTCGTCGTCCTGGACGCCCGGGACGGCCGGATGGTCGCGGCGGCCCACCGGTCGCCGCTCGTCGTCGCCCGGTCGGACCGCGGGGACTTCGTGGCGAGCGATGTCGGGGCGATCGCGCCGTGGTGCGAGACGTTCGTGCCGCTGCGCGACGGGGACGTCGTCGAGCTCGGTGAGGCGTGGTCGTGGTCGTCCGGTGGGCTGGCGGTCCCCGTGCCGTTCCCGACGCCGGCGCCCTTCGCCGCGGACACGCCGGACCGCGGGGACCACGCGGACCACATGGCGAAGGAGATCGGCGAGCAGCCGGCGATCGTCGCCACGATCCTGGACCGGGTCGGCCGCCGGACCGTCGACGGGAGCACCTGGGCCGGTCTCGGGCTACCCGCGTTCGACCGGTTGGCGGTCGTGGCGTGCGGGACGTCGCTGCACGCCGGGCAGGTCGTCGCGGGCGTGCTCCGACGACTCGGAGGGGTCCCGACCGACGTCGTCGCGGCGAGCGAGTCCGACCAGGTGGTCCTCGCACCGGGCACGCTCGTCGTGGCGATCAGCCGGTCCGGTGAGACCGCCGACGTGCTCCGGGCGCTCGAACGGTTCGAGGACCGCCACCCGGTCCTCGCGCTGACGAACGACGTGCACTCCTCGCTCGCCCGCCGTGCCGACGCGGTGCTCGACTGCGACGCGGGTCCCGAGGTCGGGGTCACCGCCACGAAGACCTTCACCGCGCAGGTGGTCGTCGGCGTGACCGCGGTCGTCTCGGCGCTCGTCGCCTCCGGGCGGCTCGACCCCACCCGGGCGGCAGCGCTGGTCGACGAGCTCGCCGAGCTGCCCGGACGGATGGCGGCCGCGGCGGCGGTCGCCGCCGACCGGGTGCCGCTGCTCGCCGCGACCGTGCGGGACGCCCCGGGCCTCCTGTTCCTCGGCCGGGGTCCCGGGCTGCCGTACGCGGCGGAGGGCGCCCTGAAGACCACGGAGCTGAGCTACCGGTGGGCCCAGGCGCACCCCGCCGGCGAACTCAAGCACGGCCCGCTCGCCCTCGTCGACGAGGGCATCCCGGTCGTCGTCGTCGACCACGGCGACCACCGGCTCCGGGCGGACGTCGCCGAGGTCCGGGCCCGCGGGGCGCTCGTCGTGACCATCGGCGGCGCGGACTCCGACGTCCCGGCGCTCACGGCGTCCCGGAACGCGACCGCGGACCTCGCCTGGGGCCGCGGGACCGCTCCGTGGGGGCCGGTCGAGGCGGTCGTCCCGCTGCAGATGCTCGCCCGGGAGCTCGCGCTGCAGGCGGGGTGTGACGTCGACAAGCCGCGGGGCACCGCGCGGGCGGTGGGGGGCGCATGGCCCGTCACACCCGGGTGAACCGGGTGACGGTGTCCGTCGCCGTCACGGCCGCACTCGTCGTCCTCGTCACGGTGGTCGTGGTGCTCGTCGCCGTCCTGCCCGGCTGAGCGTCCGGCCGGGCGTCGGTCGCGTCCGGCTGGGTCCGAGGTGCGCCCTGTCATCCTGGTCGCCGTGACCGCTGCCCCGCCGCTCGTCTTCGTCGCCGTCCTGGTCGGCGCCCTGCTGCCCTTCGTGCCGTTCCTCGGCCGCGTCGCCCGGATCGCCGCGACGATCGTGCACGAGGTGGGGCACTGCGTCGTGGTCGTGCCGTTCGGCGGACGCATCGAGCGGATCGACCTGCACCCGGACGGCTCCGGCGAGGCCTGGGTCCGACTCGGCCGCGTCCCCGCCGCAGTGCGGTGGGCGGTCCGGATCGCGAACCTGTTCGCTGGCTACAGTGCGCCGGTGTGGGCGGGTGTGCTGCTGCTCGCCGGGGTGCTGCACGGCTCCCGGTGGCTGCCGGTCGTGGTGCTCGGCGTGGTGGGGCTCGTCGCCCTGGCGTTCGTCCGGAACTGGTTCGGGCTGCTCGTGGTCGTCGGCTTCGACGCGCTCGCGCTCTCGGTGGCGCTGCGTCCCTCCGAGGCCACGGTGCTCGTCGTCGCCGGCGTCGGGGCGGCGTTCGTCGTGGACGGGGTCCGCTCGGTGGCCGCCGTCGCGCGGTGGCTGCTGACCGGAGCCCGCGTGCAGACGGACTTCCACATCGCAGCGGCCGAGATGCGCCTGCCCGCCGCGGTGTGGTTCGTGCTGTTCGTGGCCGTGAACGCCGTCGCGGTGTGGCTGGCCCGCGACCCGCTGCTCGTCGTGTGGGACACCCTGGCCACCGGCGTCCGCGCCCTGTTCTGACGCGCGGCACGGCAGCACGCCGGCAACGTGGGCGCGGGACCGCCGCTGCGGCACGCCCCGGTCCCCGGGCGTAACCGGGCGCCGCACAGCCCCCACGGCGGCCGTCGGGGTGCGAGAGTACCCGCACGACCCACACCCGGAGGGACCCCATGTCACACGACGGCCACGGCTTCAGCACCGAACAGGTCCACGGCGGGTTCCGGCCCGACGCCGACCACGGCGCCCGGGTCCCCGCCGTGCACATGACCTCCGGCTTCCTGTTCGAGGACTTCGACCAGGCCCGCGACCGCTTCGCCGGCACCGACGACGGCTACACGTACACGCGCCTCGGCAACCCGACGAACGCCGACGTCGAACGGCGCATCGCCCTGCTCGAGCGCGGCGCCGAGGCGATCCTCGTCGCGAGTGGCCAGGCGGCCGTGACGGTCGCGTTCCTCGGTCTGCTGCAGACCGGCGACCACGTCGTCAGCGCGCAGAGCATCTACGAGGGCACCCGCGGGCTGCTCCTGCAGAACCTCGGCCGGCTCGGCATCGAGGTGGACTTCGTCGCCGACGCCCGCGACCTCGACGCGTGGGCCGCGGCCGTCCGTCCGAACACGAAGGCCTTCTTCGCCGAGACCATCCCGAACCCGAAGAACGACGTGCTCGACATCACCGGCGTCGCCGCCACCGCCCATCGCGCCGGGGTCCCGCTCGTGGTCGACAACACCCTCGCGACGCCGTACCTCGTCCGTCCGGTCGAGCACGGCGCCGACGTCGTCGTGCACTCGGCGTCGAAGTTCCTGTCCGGCCACGGGTCCGGCCTCGGCGGGGTCGTCGTGGACGCCGGCACGTTCGACTGGTCCGCCGCCCCGGAGCGGTGGACGCACCTGACGACGCCCGAGCACGCCCTCGGCGGCCGCAGCTACGTCGACGTCCACGGCCCGCGCGCCTGGGTGGTGTACGCGCGGGACGTCATCGCGTCCCGCATCGGTCCGACACCGTCGCCGTTCAACGCCTTCCTGCTCCGCCAGGGCATCGAGACCCTCAGCCTGCGCGTCGAGCGCCACTGCGCGAACGCGCTGGCGGTCGCCACCTGGCTGGACCAGCAGCCGGAGGTGACGAGCGTCGACCACGCGGGCCTCGCCTCCAGTCCGTACCACGACCTCGCCCAGCGCTACCTGCCCCGCGGAGCCGGGTCCGTCTTCGCCTTCACGCTCGCCGGCGGCGAGCCGGCGGCGCGGGCCTTCATCGACGCCGTCGAGCTGTTCAGCCGGATGACCCACCTGGGCGACGTCCGCTCGCTCGTCCTGCACCCCGCCACGACGACGCACGCCGGTCGGACGCCCGCCGAGCGGGCCGCGCAGGGCATCGACGACGGCCTCGTCCGCCTGTCCGTCGGGATCGAGGACGTCGCCGACCTGCTCCGCGACCTGGAGCGCGGGTTCGCCGCGGTCCGCAGGGCAGTCGGCTCCACGGCCGGCCGGGAGGCCCGTGGCGCGTCCGCCACGGACCGTGCGGCGACGCAGGTGGCCTGAGATGGTGGACCTGCAGCACTTCGGGTACTTCTTCTCGCGGGGCTTCGGCCCACAGGCGTGGGGGCGGGCGGACTGGGACTGGGGCCACGACTGGACCAAGCCGGACCTGTACCAGCAGTCCGTCCGCGCGCTCGAGCAGGCCGGGATGGACCTGGTGATCGCCGAGGACGCGATCTCCCTCGGCAACCCGTCCACCCTGGACCTGCGGATCCGGCAGGCCTACGGCGGCCCGAAGCACGACCCGCTGCTGCTGGCGCCGTACCTGTTCGCCGCCACGTCGCACATCGGCATCGCTCCGACGGTGAACGCCGGGATCACCCCGCCGTACCTGGCCGCCCGGCAGGCCGCCACGCTCGCGCACCTGTCGTCGGACCGGTTCGGCCTGAACGTCGTCACGGACACCGGGAGTGCCCGCCACGTCGGCGCGGCGCCGCTCCCCCACGACGCCGCGTACGACCGGGCCGAGGAGTGGATCACGCTGCTGCGGCGGCTCTGGCACTCGTGGGGCGACGGGTACGTCGGTTCCCGTTCCGACTGGCACTTCGCGGACGGGGACGCGCTCGACGCCTTCCACCACGAGGGCGCGTACTTCACCGCCGACGGACCGCTCAACGCGCTGCCGCTCGACACGGACCCGGTCGTGGTCTCCCCCGGCGGCTCCGGACGCGGGCTCGGCTTCGCCGGGACGCACTCGGACGTGCAGCTCGCCCTCGCGCCGCTGTCGGCCGCCGCCGTCCGGGAGTACCGCGCCCGCGTGCTCGCCGCCGCGGCGGACGCCGGTCGGAGCGCCGACGACGTGCGCGTGCTGTTCGTGGTGAAGCCGGTCCTCGTCGCCTCGGCGGAGGAGACCGACCGGCTCGTCGACGCGTCCGCCCACCCGACCGACGAGGCACTGCTGGCCGCGGCCGTGGCGTGGTCGAGCGACTCGGAGACGGACCTGACCGTGCTCGACCTCGACGCGCCCGTGCCCGCCGGGACGTTCGGCGAGCACGTCTCCGCCGGGACGATCCGCGGCCTGCTCGGCGACACCCCGGACGCGCCGCTGCGGGAGCTCCTGACCCGGAAGGCACGGCTCGGGCGGCTGCGCACCCGGGACGGGTTCGTCGGCACGGCCGAGGAGTTCGCGGACTTCGCCGAGGAGCTCGGCGCCGACGCCGACAACGACGGGTTCATCCTGTCCGGCGACCTGCACCCGGCTCAGGTGTACCGGATGACGGGCGACCTCGTCCCCGTGCTCCGACGCCGCGGGCTGCTGCGGCGGGAGTACGGGGACGGGGGTCTGCGGGGGAACCTGTTCGACTTCTAGTGGCGGACGGGCTCGAGGACGTTGGACTCCTCGACGTCGCGGACGTCCGCGGCGGTGCGGAGGATCTCCTCCCGCGGGGACGCCGAGGCGATCGCCCAGAAGTAGACCACGAGCGAGAACACGGCCACGACGACGATGTCCACCCACAGCGGGAACAGCACGACCGGCGCGGTGGTGTTGAAGTCACTGAAGTAGACGATGAGTCCCATCCCGACCAGGTACGGCAGCAGCCACTGCGCCGCCTTCCAGTCCCACCGGGGGCGGACGCTGGTCGCACCGCGGAACACGTTGTTCAGGACGATGACGACCGCGCCGATGAGGATCGCGACGCCGAGCTTCCAGTCGGTGTCCCACCCGGTCCACAGGATGATCAGGTTGGCGATGATGAAAGCCACCGGCGACAGGACCGACGCGATCGGCATCCGGTAGGGGCGCTCGACCTCCGGGATGCGCTTCCGGAACGCCCCGAGGGCGAGCGGCGCCCCGGCGTACATGAGCACCGACGCGCTCGTGATGAGGCTGACGAGCCCCTGCCACGACGGGAACGGGGCGAAGCACGCGCAGCCGACGACGAACGCGGTCACGAGTCCGACCCACGGCACGCCGGCCTTCGTCGTCCACTCGAACGCCTTCGGGAAGTAGCCGTTGCGGCTCAGGCCGTACGAGATGCGCGTCGTGGCGGTCACGTAGATCAGGCCGGTGCCCGCCGGGGAGATGATCGCGTCGACGAAGATGACCACCGCGAGCCAGGTCAGCCCCGCGGCCATCGCGATGTCGGCGAACGGACCGGTGTACTTCGTGAAGTCGGCGGTCGCCCACGAGCCCTGCACCGCGCCGGACTGCAGCGCGCCGAGGAACACGACCTGGAGCAAGAGGTAGATCACCAGCCCGATGACCACGGAGCCGATGACGGCGCGGGGGATGTCGCGCTTCGGGTTCTTCGCCTCGCCCGCGAGCTGGTCCGCCTGCTCGAAGCCGAGGAACGCGAAGATGATGCCCGACGTCGACACCGCTGCGAGGATGCCCTTCGCCCCCTGCGGCAGGAAGCCGTCCGCCGCCGTGAAGTTCTCGCCGTGGAAACCGCTGAAGGCCAGCACGATGATGACCAGCAGCGGGATCGCGACCTTCCACCAGGTCGCGGCGGAGTTCGTGTTCGCCAGGATCCGGACGCTCAGCAGGTTGATCACCGTGACGACGGCCATCAGGACGATCGCGACGGCGATCCCCGCACCGGTCAGCAGCTGCTGCGTCTGGCCGTTGACGACGACGGTGTGCAGCCACGGGTGGGCGAACTGCCAGTGCTGCGCGTACTTGATCATCGCCTCGACCTCGATCGGGGCGACCGTCACGGACTGCAGCCAGGAGAACCACCCGAACGACGCGCCGGCGACCCCGCCGAACGCGATGTGCGGGAAGCGGGCCGTCCCGCCGGCGATCGGGAACATGCCGCCGAGCTCGGCGTGCACGAGCGCGAGGACCAGCACGGCGACCCCGCCGATCACCCACGAGATGATCGCGGCCGGGCCGGCGGTCTTCAGGGCCTCCTGCGACCCGAACAGCCACCCGGAGCCGATGATCGACCCGGTCGAGGCCCAGATGAGCCCGATGAATCCGACGTTGCGCTTCAGGCCGGAGTCCGGCAGCGCCTGGGTCGTGGTGGTGTCCACTGCAGCTCCGTTCGACGGGGCGACCCCATCGGACGGAGTCGCGCGTCACGATGCTGGCACTGCGCGGGCCCCGGTGGCGGATTGTTTAACACGATGGAAACAAGAGCACTGTACAATCCCACAGCCTTCCGGCTGGACGGGTCAAGGCTTCTTGCTGCTCCTCTTCTTGCTCTTCTTGTCCTGCTTCTTGTCGAACTTCTTCTTGCCGTCCTTCTTCTTCTTGCCGTCCTTCTTCTTGGCGTCCTTCTTCTTCTTGGCGTCCTTCTTCTTCTTGTCGGGCTGCTTCTCGTCGTGCTCGGTGTCGTCCGACGGCATCCCCGGATCAGCGAGCACCACGATCCCGCCGGTCTCCGGGAGCCCCTCCACCGGCGCCTCGGTCACCTCGGGCGCCAGCGCGTCGTCCACCCGCTCGACGATGATCTCCGCCCCGTCCTCGGCGAGCCGGAGCAGCGCCTGGGCCGCACGCACCCGCGTCGTCGTCCGCCGTGCGAGCACGTCGGACCGTGCCCCCTCGAGGAACGCGCGCAGGCTCCGCTCGACGACCGATCGACCCCGCGGCGCCGCACGGTCGAGCCGGTCGAGCTCCCCGGCCACCCCGGCCGCGTCGTCGGCGACGGCTTCGTCCCGGACGGCGTCGACCAGGGCGGCGACCGCGGCCGCAGCACGCTCGACCGCGGGCGACCGCTGGTCCAGGACGACGAGCATCTCGAACACCGACCCGTACGACAGGGTCTCGAGGCGCACGGGCTCAGCGCCGCGACCCCGGAGCACCAGCCGAGACTCCGGCGTCGGCAGCCACGCAACGACGGCCGCGACCGAGGCCACCGACCCGACGATCCGCTCGTACTCCGCCAACCCCACGCGCTCCTGCTCTCTCAGCCGGACACGGATCGCGATCTCCTGCACCACGCGACACACCCTCTCGTGCACCGGTCCGGGTCCCTCCCGCACCTGATCCGGACAGTAGTCGCCAGCGCTCCCGGGAACAGCGAACGCCCCGGCATCGTCCAGGGGACGACGACGGGGCGTTCAGACAACACCAGCGCCTTCACGGGCACCGACCCTTCACGGGCACCGACCCTTCACGGGCACCGACCCTTCACAGGCACCGACCCTTCACAGGCACTGACCCTTCACGGGCACTGAGCCTTGAGGAGCACTGCGACAGCGGCTCGACGTCCGGCGATCGGTGGAGATGGGGGGAATCGAACCCCCGTCCATCGCTGCGCTTCGACGTCTTCTACGGGCGTATCCGGATGAGGCGTTCTGCTCGGCTCCGTCCTTTGCTACCGGCTTCTAGAACGACGAGCCCAGTCTCAGTGCAAGTCCCGCACGGCCCTGAGGCGCAACCGTGCAGCAAGTCCTCTGGATGACGCCGGGATCAGGTTAGGGGACGGTCACCTGGCCGACGGACTTCATGTGCTGGGCTGCTTACGCAGCGAGAGCGAAGTCAGTGCGCTTGGAATTGGCACTTGTTGTTTTCCACGGATCGTTCACGAGATGACCGTGGGTCCTCGGCCCGCTTCCCGTCGGCACACAGGCAATGTCGAAACCGATCATCCCCGTACAGGCCGGAACGTGCGAGCCGCTGTCGCGCTGTGGAGTTGTCAAGTGCTCCGGATCGGAGCGGTCCCCCAGTCTAGCCGACGAAGGGGAGGTCTGTCACTCGCCGAGGCGGTTCCGCGAGCGCATCGCCCGCTCGGCCTCGCGCTTGTCGGTCTTCTCCCGAAGCGCCTGACGCTTGTCGAACTCGCGCTTGCCCTTGGCGACCGCGATCTCGACCTTCGCGCGACCGTCGTGGAAGTAGATCTGCAGCGGGACCAGCGTGTAGCCGCCCTGCGCCGTCTTGTGCGAGATCTTCACGATCTGCTGCTTGTGCAGGAGCAGCTTGCGCTTCCGCCTCGGCGTGTGGTTGTTCCACGTGCCCTCGGTGTACTCGGGGATGTGCACGGCGTCGAGCCAGGCTTCCCCGGCGTCGATGAAGGCGTAGCCGTCGACGAGCGAGGCCCGCCCCTCGCGGAGCGACTTCACCTCGGTCCCGGACAGGACCATGCCGGCCTCGTACGTGTCCTCGATCAGGTAGTCGTGGCGCGCGCGACGGTTCGTCGCCACGATCTTCTCGCCGCGTTCCTTCGCCATGGTGTTCCCTTCCGAGGTGCTGGTCCTGCTGCCCGTCCTGGCGCAGCCCTCCAGCCTAGTGAACAGCGACGGGGCCGCGCACCTTCCCGGCGCGTCGACCCCGTCCCGCGTGGCGTGTGGGCGATCAGACCCGGAGGTACCGCCGGATCGCGATGGACGCCGAGATGCCCGCGAGCAGCACACCCACGACGATCACGGCCGGTACGACGACCGCGGCGTCGGACATGCCGATGAAGGACGTCTGCGGGAACCGCTGGGACAGGTAGTTCCGGACGAAGAACCAGACAACCGCCAGGATCGCGCCACCCGACAGGACCGCGCCGATCGCCGCGGCGATGACCCCCTCGAGCACGAACGGGGTCTGGATGAACCGGTTCGACGCTCCCACCAGCCGCATGATGCCGAGCTCGCGCCGTCGACTGAACGCGGAGAGCCGGATCGTGGTGGCGATGAGCAGGACGGCGGCGACGAGCATGAGCGACGCGATGCCGATCGCCGTGTACGACGAGGCGTTCAGCAGGTTGAAGATCGGCTGCAGGTAGCCGCGCTGGTCGACGACGCTCTGCACACCGGCGACCTTCGACAGGCTCTCCTGGAGCACGTCGGCCTGCGACGGGTTCTTCAGGTTCACCCAGATGGTCTCGTTGAGGTACTCCGGCTTGACGAACTCGGTCGCCGGCGAGTCCTTGAACTGCTGCTTGAACCGGTCGTACGCCTGCGCCTGGTCCTCGAAGTACGTCTTCTCGATGTACGGCTTGAGGGTCGACGAGTCGAGCTGCGCCTCGACCTGCTGCCGCTGCTCGTCCGTGACCTTCGCCCCGGTGCAGTTGCCCGTGGTGTCGGTGTCCGTGCAGAGGTACACCGCGACCTGGGCCCGGTCGTACCAGTAGCCCTTCATCTGGTTGATCTGCATCTGGAGCAGGATCGCCGTGCCGACGAAGGTCAGCGAGATGAAGGTCACGAGGACGACGGACACCACCATCGAGACGTTCCGGCGGAGACCGGACCCGACCTCGGACATGACCAGCCCGAGCCTCATCGGATGAGCCCCGGGATCGTCTGGATGCCGGTGGTGTTCGAGACGCCGGCGCCGCGCTGCACGGGGATCGCCTGCGTCTGATACCCGCCGGACTGCTCGTCGCGGAGGATCGTGCCGTTGGAGAGCTCGATCACCCGGCGCTGCATCTGGTTCACGATGCTGGCGTCGTGCGTCGCCATGAGCACGGTGGTGCCTCCCTGGTTGATGCGTTCGAGGAGCGCCATGATGCCGGCCGAGGTCGTCGGGTCGAGGTTGCCCGTCGGTTCGTCGGCGAGCAGGACCGCGGGCTTGTTCACGACCGCGCGGGCGATCGCGACACGCTGCTGCTCACCACCGGAGAGCTCGTGCGGCATGCGCGTCGCCTTGCCGGCGAGCCCGACGAGCTTGAGCACGTCGGTGACGGCCTCGCTGATGAAGCCCTTGCTCTTGCCGATCACCTGCAGCGAGAACGCGACGTTGTCGAAGACGTTCTTGTTCGGCAGCAGGCGGAAGTCCTGGAACACCACGCCGAGGTTGCGACGGAAGTAGGGGACCTTGCGCGACGACAGGGCGCCCAGGCGTTGCCCGAGCACGTGGATCTGCCCCCGGGAGGGCTTCTCCTCCTTGAGGACGAGACGCAGGAAGCTCGACTTGCCGGAGCCGGAGGCACCGACGAGGAAGACGAACTCGCCCTTGAGGATCTCGAGGGAGACGTCGTCGAGCGCCGGACTCGGGTTGCCCGAGTAGACCTTGGTGACGTGGTCGAATTTGATCATGACCGGATCAGGGTAGGTCGCCCGGTCCGGAAATCCACCGAGGCGCGCGGCTCAGGTCCGCCGCGGCGGACCTCAGTCCTCGTCGCCCTGCTTGCGCCAGCGGATGCCCGCGTTGATGAAGCCGTCCAGGTCACCGTCGAACACGGCTGAGGGGTTGTTCACCTCGTGCTCGGTCCGCAGGTCCTTGACCATCTGGTACGGCGCGAGGACGTACGAGCGGATCTGGTCGCCCCAGCTCGCGGTGATGTTCCCCGCCAGCTCCTTCTTCTTCGCGTTCTCCTCTTCCTGCTTCAGCAGGAGCAGGCGCGACTGCAGCACGCGCATGGCCGCCGCACGGTTCTGGATCTGCGACTTCTCGTTCTGCATCGAGACGACGGTACCGGTCGGGATGTGGGTCAGGCGGACGGCGGAGTCGGTCGTGTTGACCGACTGCCCACCGGGGCCCGAGGACCGGAAGACGTCGACGCGGATGTCGTTCTCTGGGATGTCGATGACCGCGGTCTCCGGCATGAGCGGGATGACCTCGACGGCCGCGAAGGACGTCTGGCGCTTGCCCGCGGCGCCGAACGGCGACATCCGGACCAGGCGGTGCGTGCCGGCCTCGACCGACAGGGTGCCGAACGCGTGCGGCGCGTCGACCTCGAACGTGGCGGACTTGATGCCCGCCTCCTCCGCGTAGGAGGTGTCCATCACGGTGGTCTTGTACCCGTGCTGCTCTGCGTAGCGCAGGTACATCCGGAGGAGCATCTCGGCGAAGTCCGCCGCGTCGACTCCGCCGGCCCCCGCACGGATCGTGATCACCGCGGGGCGGTCGTCGTACTCGCCGTCGAGGAGCGTCTGCACCTCGAGGTCGCTCATCGTCTTCTGGATGGCCTTGAGCTCGGCGGCGGCCTCGTCCGCGGACTCCTGGTCGTCGGCCTCGTTCGCCATCTCGACGAGGACCTCGAGGTCGTCGATGCGCGCTTGCGTGTCGGTGATCTTCCGCAGCTCGGCCTGCCGGTGCGAGAGCGCGCTCGTCACCTGCTGCGCGTGCTCGACGTCGTCCCAGAGGTCCTGGGCACCCGCCTGCTCACTGAGTTCGGCGATCTCACGCTGCAGGCGGTCGACGTCGACCACCGAGCGGATGTTGCCGAACGTCTCGCGGAGGGCGGAGAGCTGCTCGGAGAAGTCCAGTTCGACCATGGTCACCGATCCTACCGGCGTGCGTCCGGGGCCGCCGACCGGGAGGCACGCCCCACCGCCGCCACGCCGGTCGCGTCCGACGCCGCCTACCCTGGTCGGATGGTCTCACGACGCGACGCCGCCGTCCGGCTCGACATCCCCCTGGAGATGGCGAGCCGGCACGGGCTCCCCGCCCACCTCTCCGAGGCGGAGCTGTCGGCGATCGAGTCGGACCCGCCCGCCTGGCTCGTGCAGTCGCGGGCGAACCGGACGGGGGCCAGGAAGGTCTGGACGGACCTCACCTGCTCGATCTGCGGGGACACCGAGACGGCCCGGCCGAAGAAGTGGTGGCCGGAGTGGACGCTGCTCGTGTGCGACCGGCACGACCCCGAGGACGCGCCGGCACCCGCACCGGGACACGCCCGGTACGCCGTGCACGGGGTGGGCACCCGGTTCGTCGCGCTCGTCGACGAACCGGCCTGACCGCCGGAAGCAGCGTCGACGGGTCTCAGCGGCCGAGCACGGGCGTGCGTGCGGCCATCCCCGCGGCACCGGCCCGGGCGACCGCGTCCGGCAGTGCGGCGAGGAACGCGTCGACGTCGGCCTGCGTCGAGGTGTGCCCGAGCGTGATGCGGAGCGCGCCGCGGGCGTCCTCCTCGGACAACCCCATCGCGAGCAGCACGTGCGAGGCCTCCGGCACGCCGGCCTGGCACGCCGAACCGGTGGACACCGCGACCCCGGCGGCGTCGAGCAGGAACAGCAGCGAGTCGCCCTCGCAGCCCGGGAACGTGAAGTGCGCGTTGCCCGGCAGCCGGTCGACCGGGTCACCCATCAACCGCGCGGACGGGACGGCCCGCTGCACACCGGCCACGAGCCGGTCCCGCAGGGGCGAGAGGTCCGTGTGTGCGGTGGACGCGGCGACGCCGAACGCGACCGCGGCCGACGCGTCCTGGGTGCCGCTCCGAACCTGCCGTTGCTGGCCGCCGCCGTGGATCAGGGGCTCGACCGAGGCACGGCGTCCGAGGACGAGCGCACCGATGCCGACCGGTCCGCCGATCTTGTGTGCCGACACGCTCAGCGCGTCGAGCCCGGAGTCCCGGAACGAGACCGGCACCTGCCCGTACGCGGCGACGGCGTCGCTGTGCACCGGCACGCCCGCGGCGTGCGCGGTCTCCACGATGCGACGCACCGGCTGCAGGGTACCGACCTCGTTGTTCGCCCACAGGAACGTGACCAGGGCGACGTCCGTGGCGTCCGCGAGTCGCGCCTCCAGGCCGGCGAGGTCGACGCGACCCTGCGCGTCCAACGGGACCACGTCGACGACCGCTCCCTCGTGGCGCTCGAGCCACTCGACGGTGTCGACCGTCGCGTGGTGCTCCCCCGCCGGGACGACGATCCGCGGCCGTGGGCGGTCCTGCTGGCGGACCCAGTACAGGCCCTTCACGGCGAGGTTGATGCTCTCGGTGCCGCCGGAGGTGAAGACGACCTCGACCGGCTCGGCGTCGAGCGACGCCGCGACGGCGGCGCGGCCGTCCTCGAGCAGCATCTTCGCGCGCTGTCCGGCGCTGTGGATCGACGACGGGTTCCCGACGGTGCCGAGCGCGTCGGTGTACGCGGCGAGCGCTGCGGGCAGCATCGGCGTCGTCGCGGCGTGGTCGAGGTAGACGGGCACGGGACTTCCTGGACGTGGGCGGCGGGGCGCGCGGTGGCCCCCGGTCGAGCGTGTCCAGGATACGCGCGGCCTCTCGTACCCTGGGTGGCATGCAGGAGACCGCGATCGACGAGACCCCCGGCTTCCGCCTCGGCGACGGCGAGCCGCGGTTCTCGGTCCGTTCCACGGACGCGACCGCCGTGACCCTGGTCGTGCAGCGCCCCGGTGACGCGCAGCCGACGTGGTACGCGCTCGAGCCGGTCACGGGGACGGACCGCTGGGCGGCCGCCACACCCGACGTCCGACCGGGCGACCGCTACCACCTGCTCGTGGACGGACCGGACGGGCCGCGGCACGGGTTCGACGCGTCGCGACCGCTGCTCGACCCGTACGCCCGCGGGATCGTGCGTGCCGACGCCGGCTCCGGCGGCGGCTCCGGCTCTGCGCGCTGGACGAGCGAGGTCGTCGACGACGCGTTCGACTGGGGCGGCGTGGTGAAGCCGGTCGTACCGCTCGACCGGGCCGTCGTGTACGAGGCGAACGTCCGCACGCTGACCGCGGCGAACCCGCACGTGCCCGAGCACCTGCGCGGGACGTACGCGGGCGTGGCCCACCCGAGCACGATCGCGCACCTGCACCGCATCGGCGTCACGACGATCGAGCTGCTGCCCGTGCACGCGTTCGACTCCGAGGCGTGGCTCCGCGACGCCGGGCGGGAGAACGCGTGGGGGTACAACTCCCTCGGCTTCTTCGCCCCGCACGCCGCGCACGCCTCCGCCGGGGCGCGGGCCGCCGGCGCCTCCGGGGTCCTGCGGGAGTTCAAGGGCATGGTCCGGCTCCTGCACGAGGCCGGGATCCAGGTCGTGCTCGACGTCGTCTACAACCACACCGCAGAAGAGGGCCTGGGCGGTCCCACCTCGTCGCTCCGCGGACTCGACGGCGCGTCCCACTACCGGTGGACCCCGGACGGCGACGCCTACTACGACACGACCGGGTGCGGGAACACGCTGAACACCTCGACGGACGCCGCCGCCGACCTCGTCGTCGACAGCCTCCGCTACTGGGCGCGCGAGGTCCAGGTCGACGGCTTCCGGTTCGACCTGATGGCCGCGCTCGCCCGCGACGACCGCCACGTCTTCGACGCGGCGCACCCGCTGCTCGACCGGATCCGCCGGCACCCCGACCTGCAGGACGTGCTCGTCGTCGCCGAGCCGTGGGACGTCGGACCGGACGGGTGGCGCACCGGGGCGTTCGGTGCCCGGACGAGCGAGTGGAACGACGGCTTCCGGAACACCGTGCGGCAGTTCTGGCTGACGGACATCGCCGAGGAACGGCGGAACGGTGCGCCCTCCGCGGGGATCGGAGCGCTCGCCGGGGCGCTGACGGGGTCTCGGGCGCTGTTCGGTCCGGACCGCGGTCCGACGGCGAGCGTGAACTTCGTCACCGCTCACGACGGCTTCACCCTGCTCGACCTGGTCTCGCACGACCGCAAGCACAACGAGGCGAACGGCGAGGAGAACCGCGACGGGTCGGACGACAACCGCTCGTTCAACCACGGGATCGAGGGCGACACCGCCGACCGCGGGGTGCGCGCCGCCCGGGGTCGGTCGATGCGGAACCTCGTCGGCACGCTCATGCTGTCCGCCGGCGTCCCGATGCTCACCGCCGGCGACGAGCGGAGCCGCACGCAGCACGGCAACAACAACGCGTACGTCGTGTCCGAGGACCTGACGCCCGTCGACTGGTCCGACGACGAGGACGCCGAGTCGATGACCGAGGCGGTCGCCGCGCTCGCCCGGCTCCGGGCCGCGCACCCGGCGCTCCGCCCGACCCGGTACGGCGTCGAGGGCCAGGAGACCCCGGGAGCGACGCGGATGTCCTGGTACGGGCCGGACGGCGGTGCGATGACCCCGGAGGGGTGGGACCAGCCGATCCACCGCGCGGTGCAGTGGTTCGCCGAGTCGACCCCGGTGCACGAGCCGGCCGACCGGGTGCTCGTCGTCGTGCACGGCAGCGGGCGGACGCGGGACCTGACGCTGCCGGTCCGCGACGACGTCGTCGGGTACCGCCTGGCGTGGTCGAGCGAGAAGCACCGGGACCACGAGCGGGTCCGCCCGGCCGGGCAGGTCTTCACCGCGTACGGCCCGGGCATCCACGTGTTCGAGGTGGCGTAGCGCGACCCGGGGCCGATCCGCGCGTCGAAGGCGGTCCCGCGCGTCGGAGGACGATCCGCGCATCGGAGGCCGTTCCTTCCGACCCCCGATGCGCGGATGGGCTTCCCACGTCGGCTGCGATGGGCAGGAAGGTGCACGGCACCGCCCTCCTCCACAGGCCGCACGGCGCGCCCGGTCGTGCACAGGCCGCGTCTTCCGGGGAACGCTGGCCCCGCAGCCGGGTAGCGTCGGCTCCGTGGCCACTGCAGACCGACCCCGCCGACCGAAGATCGGGCGCATCCCGATCACCCGACTCACGCCGACGACCCCGAACGGGTTCCCGTCGAAGGCCTTCGACGGCGAGGTGATCACGTTCGGTGCGACCGTCTTCCGCGAGGGACACGGGGTCATCGGCGCCGACCTCGTGCTGGAGCGCCCCGACGGCGGCACCCGCACCGTCCCGATGACCTTGGTGGGCGCCGGCACCGACCGGTACGAGGCGACCGTGCAGGTCGACCACACGGGCGTCTGGACGTGGCACGTCGAGTCGTTCTCCGACGACTGGGCGACCTGGATCCACGGGGCACGCCTGAAGATCGCCGCCGGGGTGGACACCGAGGCCACGCTCCTCGACGGGGCGGTGCTGCTCGACCGGCTCGCAGCGGAGACCGACTCGACCGCCGCCGCGCGCGCCGCCGAGCGGGTCCGGGACACCGAGCTCGACCCGGCCGAACGACTCGCAGCCGTCGACGACCCGCGGATCACCGGCGAGGTCGAGGACGCACCGCTCACCTCGCTCCGCACGCACTCCCCCACCCAGCTGCTCGACGTCGAGCGCACCCGCGCCGGTGTCGGCGCCTGGTACGAGTTCTTCCCCCGGAGCGAGGGCGCGAAGAAGAACCCCGACGGGTCGTGGAAGAGCGGCGACTTCCGCACCGCGGCCCGACGTCTGCCCGCGGTGGCCCGCATGGGCTTCGACGTCGTCTACCTGCCGCCGATCCACCCGATCGGCACCACCGCACGCAAGGGCCCGAACAACACGCTGACCCCTGGTCCGAACGACCCCGGCAGCCCGTGGGCGATCGGCGGGCCGGAGGGCGGTCACGACGCGATCCACCCGGACCTGGGGACCGAGGACGACTTCCGCGACTTCGTCGAGACGGCGAAGAACACCGGGATGGAGGTCGCGCTCGACTTCGCCCTGCAGTGCTCCCCCGACCACCCCTGGGTGCAGGCGCACCCGGAGTGGTTCACGGTCCGCGCCGACGGGTCGATCGCCACGGCCGAGAACCCCCCGAAGCGCTACCAGGACATCTACCCGATCCAGTTCGACTCCGACCCCGAGGGCATCGTCACCGAGGTCCTCCGGGTCCTCAGGCACTGGATCGCCTTCGGTGTCCGGATCTTCCGCGTCGACAACCCGCACACCAAGCCGCTGTGGTTCTGGGAGCGGGTCATCCGCGAGGTCCGCGACGAGCACCCCGAGACCGTGTTCCTGGCCGAGGCGTTCACCCGTCCGGCGATGATGCGTGCCCTGGCCGAGGCCGGGTTCCAGCAGTCCTACACGTACTTCACCTGGCGGAACACGAAGGACGAGATCGAGGACTACTTCACCGAGCTCAGCCACGAGACGAGCGCCTACCTGCGCCCGAACCTCTTCGTGAACACGCCGGACATCCTCACCGAGTACCTGCAGTTCGGCGGCCGTGCCGGCTACAAGGTGCGCGCAGCGCTCGCCGCGACGGGGGCGCCGACCTGGGGCATGTACGCCGGGTACGAGCTCTTCGAGGACGTCGCCCGCCCGGGCTCCGAGGAGAACATCGACAACGAGAAGTACGAGTACAAGCCCCGTGACTTCGCCCTGGCCGAGGCCGAGGGGGCGAGCCTGGCGCCGTACGTCACGATGCTCAACCGGTTCCGGCAGGCGCACCCCGCGCTCCGGCAGCTGCGCAACCTGCACGTGCACGCGGCCGAGGACCCGGCGATCGTCGTGTACTCGAAGCACCTGCCCGGCGAGTTCATCCGTTCCGGCCGCGCCGACACGGTGATCGTCGTGGCGAACGTCGACCCGCACTCCGCCCGCGAGACGACGGTGCACCTCGACCTCGCCGCCCTGGGACTGCCGACCGAGCAGCCGTTCGACGTCCGCGACGTCGTGACCGGCCAGCGTTGGGTGTGGGGCTCGTCGAACTACGTCCGCCTGGACGCGTTCCAGGAGCCCGTGCACCTGCTCGTCGTGGAGGGACCCCACCGATGACCGACCGTGACCCGAAGGGGACCCCGCCGATGGGTGCCGACCAGCCGAACTCCGCCAGCGCTCCTGACAGCCCGGCGCCGACTCCCGCCACCGACCGCGGACAGGGCCCGAGCGTCCCGCCGGTGCCGCCGCCCCCGCCGCCCGTGCGTCGTCCCTCGGCGACGCCGACCGCTCTCGCACCGAGCGGTGCGGACGAGCCGCGCTACGAACCGCGGGTGTCCGCTCCGGGTGAGGACCTCCCCGGGGCACCCGAGGTCTCCCCCGAAGCTCCGGACCGCGGCGTTCCCGAGTCCGCGACGCTCGGCGGACAGGCCACCGCTCCGTCCGGGTCCCAGGAGCCGACAGCGGCGAGCACCACCACGACGACGAGCACCGCGCCGACCCCGAGCACCGACTCCGGAGCGCCGTCGCCCGACGGACCGCGGCCCGCCCCGGTCGAGGACTGGCTTCGACAGCAGGTCGCCGAGGGCCGCTGGTCCCGCCCGCACGACGTGCTCGGGCCGCACCCGGTCGACGGTGGGACGAGCGTCCGGGTCGTCCGACACCTCGCGTCGTCGGTCCGCATCGTCCGCCCTGACGGCGACGACGTCGAACTCACCCACGAGGGCGACGGCATGTGGGTCGGCGCGACGCCCGGCACCCTCGGTCGCTACCGGGTCGAGGCCGACTACGACTTCGACGAGTCCACGGACGCCGACGACGCGACCTGGACCACGGACGACGCATACCGCTTCGCGCCGACCATCGGTGAGCTCGACCTCCACCTGTTCGGCGAGGGTCGCGACGAGCAGCTGTGGCACCACCTCGGCGCCCACGTCGCCACGGTCGACGGCGTCGACGGCGTGGCCTTCACGGTCTGGGCGCCCCGTGCCACGGCCGTCCGCGTGATCGGCGACTTCGAGGGCTGGGAGGGTCGCACCACCGCGATGCGCCGCCTCGGCGACCTCGGCGTGTGGGAGCTCTTCTGGCCGGGCGCCCTGGTCGGGCAGCGGTACAAGTTCCAGATCCTGACCGACTCCGGCTGGGTCGAGCGGGCAGACCCCTTCGCCCGTCGGACCGAGGTGCCGCCGGCGACCGCCTCCGTGATCACCGCGTCCGACTACACGTGGTCCGAGGGCGACACCGCCTGGATGGAACGCCGCGCGCAGAGCACCACGCACGACGCCCCGATGAGCGTCTACGAGGTGCACCTCGGCTCCTGGCGTCCGGGGCTGTCCTACCGCGAGGTCGCCGACCAGCTGATCGGGCACGTGCAGCACCTCGGGTTCACGCACGTCGAGTTCCTCCCCCTCGCCGAGCACCCGTTCGGCGGCTCGTGGGGGTACCAGGTCACCGGCTACTACGCCCCAACCGCCCGGTTCGGTACGCCGGACGACCTCCGCTACCTGATCGACCGCCTGCACTCCGCGGGCATCGGCGTGATCATGGACTGGGTCCCCGGCCACTTCCCCAAGGACGAGTGGGCGCTGGCGAAGTTCGACGGGTACGCCCTGTTCGAGCACCCCGATCCCCGACGCGGCGAGCAGCTCGACTGGGGCACCTACGTGTTCGACTTCGGGCAGCCGCAGGTGCGGAACTTCCTGGTCGCGAACGCGCTGTACTGGCTCGAGGAGTTCCACATCGACGGTCTGCGCGTGGACGCCGTCGCGTCGATGCTGTACCTCGACTACTCCCGTACCGAGTGGCTGCCGAACGTGCACGGGGGCCGCGAGAACCTCGAGGCGATCTCCTTCCTGCAGGAGACGAACGCCACGGCGTACAAGCGCTACCCCGGCATCGTCATGATCGCCGAGGAGAGCACCTCGTGGCCGGGGGTGACCCAGCCGACGAGCGCCGGCGGGCTCGGGTTCGGCCAGAAGTGGAACATGGGGTGGATGCACGACTCCCTCGAGTACATCGAGCGCGAGCCGGTCCACCGCAGCTACCACCACGACGAGATCACGTTCTCGCTCGTGTACGCGTTCAGCGAGCAGTTCACGCTGCCGATCAGCCACGACGAGGTCGTGCACGGCAAGGGGTCGCTCTTCGGCAAGATGCCCGGCGACGAGTGGCAGAAGCTCGCGAACGTCCGCGCCTACCTGGCCTACATGTGGGCGCACCCCGGCAAACAGCTGCTCTTCATGGGCCAGGAGTTCGCGCAGCCGTCCGAGTGGTCCGAGGCCCGCGGGCTCGACTGGTGGCTCCTCGACGACCCGGGGCACCTCGGCGTCCAGGACCTCGTCGCCTCGCTCAACCGCGTGTACAAGGACACGCCGGCGCTGTGGACGCACGACTCCTCGCCCGAGGGCTTCGAGTGGATCGAGGGCGGCGACGCCCCGCACTCCACACTCGGGTTCCTGCGCAAGGACGGCGACGACCGACTGGCCGTGTTCGTGAACTTCTCGGGCGTGCCCGTGGAGCGGCGCTTCGGCCTGCCGTCGGCCGGCCAGTGGGACGAGGTGCTCAACACCGACGCCGTCGAGTACGGCGGATCCGGGGTCGGCAACCTCGGCTCGGTCACCGCGGACGAGACCCCGTGGGCGGGCCGCCCCGCCTCGGCACACTTCGTGGTGCCACCGCTCGGAGCGGTCTGGTTGCGCCTGGCTCGCTGACGCGACCCCCTGACGGACGGGAGGCGCGGTGCCGGCTGGCACCGCGCCTCCCGTCCGTCATGTGGTGCGCACCCGCGCGACGGCACCGGCCCCACCAGATGGTCCCGCAGCAGCGAGACGGTCCCGCAGCAGCGAGACGGTCCCGGAACGCCGAGACGCCGCCGGATCCGGCGGCGTCTCGGCGGATCGGCGGCGTCTCGGCGACGTCGCGCGAGGACCGCGCGCTAGTACAGCGCGTTCGCGAGCCGACGCCGCGCCACGACGACCCGCGGGTCGTCGACGCCGATGAGCTCGAAGTACTCCACGAGTCGGACACGCAGGGCCTCGCGCTCCGCACCGAACACGGTGGGGACGAGGTCGAGCAGGCGCCCGAAGGCGTCCTCGACGTGCCCGCCGCTGACGTCCAGGTCGGCCACGGCGAGCTGCGCCTCGAGGTCCTGGGGCGCAGCGGCAGCGGCGGTCCGGACCTCGTCCGCTGTGCGGCCGGAGAGCCGGTCGAGCAGCGACACCTGCGCGAGACCGGCGACGGCCATCTGGTCGTTCGGGTCCTGCGCGATCGCGGTCTTGTACTCCTGCACGGCGGCGGCGTAGTCACCGCGCTCGATCGCGTCGTAGGCGGCCTGGTGGTGCGGAGGCAGCGGCTCCGGCTCGGGTTCGCCCCGCGGCTCCGCGGCGACGTCTCCGGACTGGCCGTCGACGCGCACACGCCCGGTCACGCCGTTCTGCTCGGCAGCGGCGACGACCTGCTCGAAGACGTCGCGGACCTGCGCCTCCGGCAGGGCCCCGACGAAGAGCCCGAGCGGGCGCCCGCCGATGACCGCCGCAACGGTCGGGATGGACTGCGCCTGGAACGCCTGGACGAGCTGCGGGTTGGTGTCCGCGTCGACCTTGGCGAGCACGACACGACCGTCGTACTCGGCGGTGAGCTGCTCGAGGATCGGTGAGAGCTGCTTGCACGGCCCGCACCACTCGGCCCAGATGTCGACGATCACCGGGACGACCGAGGACAGCTCGAGCACGTCCTGGAACGTCTGGTCGGTGACGTCGAGCACGAGCGACGGGACGGCCAGCTCGGTCGTCGACGGGGCTGCACCCGCGGTCGCGCCCTGCGGTGCCCCCGGAGCGGGGGCGGCCGGGGCTGCCGGACGCTGGGCCCGGTCGACGAGCGACGACAGGTCGACGGCTCCGCGGAGACCGGACGGGGTCGGGGGGACGTTGGTCATTGCACCTCACTCGCTGCGGTCAGGCCCTGCGTGAACCCGAGCAGGACCACCTTGTCATCACTTCCGACGGGCGGCACGGAGAAGAGCAGCTGCACGCTGTACGTGGCGCTGATCCCCTTCGTGCTGGAGTCGACGCCCGACAGCGCCTTGACGGCACCCTCGGTGTTCACCTCGGCACCGGCTGCGGTCGGCGTGACCTTCTCGATCTCGTCCAGGTCGGCGGACACGAGCGCACCGGCACCGTCGGTCGCGATGGCGATCGCGCTGTCGTCGGGGACCTGGGACGAGTACTCGATCTTGGCGGTGTCCGGCAGCGATTCGGACTTCTTGTCCTTGTACGCCTTGCCGATGGTCGACCGCAGGCCGTCGCCGTCGGACTCGAACAACGACGCCGACGAGCTCTCGCTGTCCTTCGACAGCACGTCACCGTAGGCGGCCGCGATGTCGTCCGGCGCGATGCGGAGCAGCTTCGTGTTGCCGGCGAGCTGCGCGGCACCGAGGGACGTCGGCGCGAGGCTCGGCACCTGCGCCGCGGCCTCGAGCGACACGTCGTACGCGACCTTGTACTCGTCGCGTGCGCTCGCCTGGACCATCGTGAGCGCCTGCGGAGCGGTCTTCGCGGTGCAGTCCTCGGCGACGATCGCGAACACCGTCCGCGGCCAGGTGTCCGTCTGCTGCGGGAGCGCGACGCACACCTGCTGCGCGGAGATCGCCGGCGGGGCCGCCGCCTTGTCGTCCTTCGCGCGGATGGCGTAGTTGGCCTTCCGGAAGTCGAGCGCGGCACCCGTGAAGCGCGACTCGAGGAGCGACGCGTCCTTGGCCTCGTCGGCCTTCTGTGCCACCTCGGCGACGCGCTGCACGATCTTCTGGATCTGCTGCTTCGACGCTGCCGTCGGCTCGTCCTGCTCGGCACCCGCCGTCGCCGATGCGGTCGGCGTGGCGGTCACGTCCGCGGAACCGCCCTGCGGCCAGTAGTCGGACGAACAGCCGGCGAGCCCGAGCGCGCCGACGAGCACGATCGGCACGGCGATGAGCGGACGGCGCCCACGACGACCGCGGCTCGGCACCTGGGCACCCGCTGCGGCGGCCCGGCGCGACGCGCGCACCCTGGGCGGCCTCGTCCCACCGCTGCGACGACGCGGACCGCGCCCCCGACGCTGGTGCAGGAACGCCCAGACGAGCAGCGCGACGCCGCCGACGAGGAACAGGCCGCCCGCGACGAGCAGTGGGCCGACCGACGGGGTCGCGGTGTCCCGTGGCCAGGTCACGGACACGTCCGTGGGTGCCGCGTCCTTCCCGTTGCCGAGGACCACGAGCGACACGTCCGACGGCAGCCGCACGGTGAACTGCCCCGCGCCGGGCCACTCCTGGTACCAGAGGTCGCTGCCCGACGGGTCCGGGACGCTCGAGGCACTGCCGGTCGTCTTGCCGACCAGGCGGTCCTGCTCGGCGTCGAACCGGAGCGTGGTGTGCTTCGCGTCACCGATCCAGGCCTGCACGTCGCTCGTCTTGCCGTAGGCGGCGAAGACGTCGCCGGAACCGGAGACGTTGATGCGTTGGTACCCGGGGTTGGCGTTGAGCGTCGACCCCGGGATGACCGTCACCGGGGCGGAGGCCTTGCTGGTCGACTGCGCGACGAGCGAGGACGGTGGCGCGAAGACGGTTCGCTGGCCGACAGCGAGCCCGACGAGCAGCAGACCGATGACGAAACTGACGATCGCCAGGACGAATCGCACGGATCTTCTCCCTACCGCGCCGGGGTGGGGGATGTCGGCGCGCGAATCAGCGCTCCAGGATAGCGAGCGACCCTGGACATCGCATCCCTGCTCGCTGAGCCGAGCGCTCGCGCACCACCGACGGACCGTCGGCGGCCGCGACTCAGCCCCGTCGGTGGCACCGCCTCGACGAGACCCCGGCTCAGGCCCCCCGGTGGCGCCGCCACTACAATCGTCCGCGGGCCAAGGGCTGGCCCTCCGCCGACCCCCAGGAGCAACACGTGGCGAACGACGAGGCCGAGTTCGGGACCGAGCTGCGCGGGTACCGCCGCGACGACGTGGACCGGGCCCTGGGCGACCTGCGCCGGGAGCTCATCAAGTCGAACAACGACCGCGCCGAGGCCGCGAAGGAGATCCGTCTCCTGCAGACCCGCGTCTCCGACCTGCAGGGCGAGCTCGACGAGGCCGGGACCCCGACCTACAGCGGACTCGGCACGCGCCTCGAGTCGACGCTCCGGGTCGCTGAGGAGCAGTCGACGCGCCTCATCAGCCAGGCCGACATCGACGCGCAGCGCCTGCGTGCCGCGAGCCGGAACGAGGCCGACCGCCTGCTCCGCGAGGCCCGGCAAGAGGCCTCCGAGACGCTCGAGGACGCCAGGAGCCGCGCCACCGACGAACTGTCCCGCGCCCGCGCCGAGTCCGCCGACACCATCGAGCGTGCCCGCGCCGAGGCCGGCCTGCTCACGCAGGACGCCCGCAACGAGGCCGCCGCGATCCGGGGCGCCGCCGTCACCGAGGCCGCCGAGGTCCGCTCGGTCGCCATCCGCGAGACGAACGCCCTGCGTGCCCGCGTCGAGCACGAGGTCGCCGAGCTCCGCGAGACCGCGCAGCGCGACGCCGCGCAGGCCCGCGCCGCGGCCGAGGAACTGGACCGCGAGACCGAGCACCGCCGCAGCGTGTTCGAGGCAGAGCACACCCGTCGTACGGCCGACCTCGAGCGCGAGGAGACCGACCGGCGCACGGCCCTCGACCGCGAGGTCACCCTGGGTCGCACGGCCTGGCACCGCGAGCGCGACGAGCAGCAGCGCGAACACGCCCTCGCGCTCGAGGAGGGCCGCGCCGCCCTCGAGTCGGAGACCGCGACCCGCCGCGCCGACCTGGACGCCGAGCTCGGGGAACGCCGACGCGTGCACGACGAGGAGCTCGCCGCCGCCCGTGCCGGCTGGGAGCGCGAGCTCGCCGGTGCCCGGGCGGCGCTGGAGCAGGAGGCCGAGGCCCTCCGCGCCCAGCTGCGCGTCGACGAGGAGCAGACCCGCGTCGAGAACGCCCGCCTCGTGCAGGAGACCTCCGACCGCATCGCCGATGAGCTGCAGCAGCACAGCGCGCGCATCGAACGGGAGCGCGCCGAGGCCGACGCGGCCGCGGAGCGCGCCGCCCGTGAGCACGCCGACGAGCTCGCCGCCCGCCGGGAGCGCGAGCACGCCGAGCTGGACGCCGAGGTCGCCGACCGTCGCCGCGCCGAGCTCACCGACCTCGAAGCCGAGCGCGCTGCGCTCCAGCAGGAGGTCGAGACGATGCGCGCGGTCCTCGCGAAGGAGCGCGACGAGGTCCGCGCCGAGATCGCCCGCGAGCGCGACGAGGCCCGCACGGCGCTCGAGTCGGAGCTCGCCGCGCGCCGCGACGACGCCGAGCAGGAGTACCTGCAGAAGCACCACGAGACGGTCACCGAGACGCAGAAGTACCTGGACGAGGCGAACCTGCAGCTCGCCGAGGCGACCCGCCGAGCAACCGAGGCCCGCGAACGCGCCGAGCGCCTGCAGCAGGAGGCCGACGACCTCGAGCGCTCCAGCACGGCCGACGCGCAGGAGCACGCCCGGACGATCGTCGCCGACGCCCAGCAGCGCGTGCACCGCATGGTCGCCGACGCCGAGGAGCGCACCGCCGCGATCGAGGCAGAGGCCGAGGACCGCCTGGCGGCGATCCGGACCGAACGCGATGCCGTCGCCGGCTACCTCGAGAACCTGCGTGGCGTGCTGACGCACGCCACCGGACTGCTCGGTTCCGGCGCACCGGACGCCGGTCGCGACGCGGACGCGGACACCGCGACGGACGTCACCACCCGCTGACGGTGACCCGGCCTGGAGGCGCGACCGGCGCCTCCAGGCCGGGTTGCGTCGTCGGGACGGCCGGGTGGGCCATCAGGCGGAACGGACCGGCAGGTCGGTGTGCGTCGGCAGCGGTGCACTGCCGGGCACGACGAGGTCGGCGATCGTGTCGAGCACGATCCGCACGTACCGCTCCCCCACCCACAGGTGCTTCGCGCCCTCGATCGGCACGACCCGGACGTTCGGCGCAGGAGCGAAGCGACGCGCGGCCTCGTCCGGGCGCAGGAAGTCGTCGTGCTCCGGGACGAGCGCGACCACGGGAACGTCGACGGACGCCCAGCGTGCGAGTTCCTCGTCCGAGGTGCGGTGCAGGGGCGGCGACAGCAGGACCACCCCGGCGACGGTGCCGGCCGCGACGTGCTCGAGCGCGTGCTTGAGGACGACCTCGGTGCCGAAGGACCATCCGACGAGCCACGGCGCGGGGAGCCCGCGCGCGGTGACCTCGCGGACGGCGGCGCGCAGGTCGAAGCCCTCGGAGACACCGTCGCCGAAGGTGCCCTCGGACGTCCCGCGTGGCGAGGAGACCGACCGGAAGTTGAAACGGAGGACCGCGATGCCGGCGAGATCCGGCAGGCGGGCCGCCGCCTTCTTCAGGACGTGCGAGTCCATGAAGCCCTGCGCCGTGGGCAGCGGGTGCAGGGTGACGATCGTGCCGCGAGCGGGGCGTCCGAGCGGTTCCGCGAGCTCACCGACGAGCGTCAGGTGGTCGTCCGTGTACAGCTCGACGTCGGTCCGCTGTGCCGGCAGTTCGGTGTTCGAGCGGATCTCGGTGCTCATGCGATGCTCCAGCAGTGGTTGTGCCAGTGGCGGCGCGACGCCAGGTCGGCCTCGTCACCGAGGACACCGTCGGCTCGCCAGACGACAACGTGCGCGGTACCGGGCAGGACGGTGCCGCCGCAGCCCGGGCAGACGTACTCTTTCTGCGCCGACGCAGCCGAGACGGGCTGCACGGTGAACGTGCGGCCGCGACGGACCTCGGTCCGCTTCCAGGACGACATGAGCCGGTCGAGGCCCGTGGGTTCGTCCTCGGGCTCGGGTCCGTGACCGCGGGGACGCCGCGGTCGGTTGCTGCGCGGCACCCCCGGCGCCGATCAGTACCAGTTGTAGGACTGGCTGTGGCCCCAGGCTCCGCACGGCGTGCCGTACACGCCCGAGATGTAGTTGAGACCCCAGGTGATCTGGGTCGCCGGGTTCGTCTGCCAGTCGGCGCCGACCGTGCCCATCTTGCTGCCGGGCAGGGCCTGCGGGATGCCGTACGCACCGCTCGGGTTGTAGGCGTTCACGCGCCAGCCGGACTCCTTGTTCCAGAGCAGCACGAGGCAGTTGAACTGGTCGGAGCCCCAGCCGCGGGCCGCGACCATCTCCTGGGCGATCGCCTGCGCGCTGCCGGGGTTCGGCGTGGCGGCCTGCGCGGCGAAGGTGTTCGTCGCGGTGACCTTCTTGGTGGCGGTCGTGTCCGCGGTGTCGTCGGTCTCGGTCGCCGGCGGGGCGGTCACCTTCGGCGCGGGGACCGTGACGCCGTAGCCGTCGCGGGAGACCTCGAAGTCGCCGTAGGTGCCGTGCGCGGTGTACTGCTGCGGCTCGACCGGGGCCTTGACGAGCACGGGTGCCGAGACGGCAGCCTGCGCCACGTCCGGCTGCATCGGGTTGAAGAGCGAGCCACCCACGAAGCCGAACACGGCGAAGAACGAGAGCGCGGGGATCGTCGCGCGCTTGCGCATGAACGTGTTCACGCTGCGGGCGGGCTTCGGTGCGGCGGCGACCGCTCGGCGCTGCTGCACGGCACGTCGCTGCTTGACGACGCGCGGGTCGGCCGGCGTCCGCGGGACCGCGGCGTCGAACGTGGATCGCGCCGGAGCGCTGACGGGTGCGGCGGGGATGGACGCCGTCGCGACCGCGGGGGCCGCGTGGAGGACCGCGTGCTCCGCCGTGCGGAGTCGTTCACGTGCCGCGCGACGCTCACCGACGACCGTCTGGTCGAGGTGCTCGCTGCTGCCGCGGTCGGAGCTGAAGTCTGCCGTGTGCCTGCCCATGAGTCTGACCAGGATAACGGAATGGTCACGCAACCGGAAGCACCGGCACCCAGCGCGTCGTCGGATCGCCGGGCCGGACCATGCGGGGAGTCGTCAGCGGACGGCGAGCATGACCTCGACGACGGCGTCCAGCAGTGCGTCGACCTGCGCCTCGCGGTAGCCGCCGTGCTTCGGTCGGAAGACGATCGACCGGACCTCGGTGAGGCTCAGCGGCTTGCCGTCGCGGAAGTAGCCGGCGAGGCGCTGGGCGAAGGCGTCGACGTCCTTCGGGTGGTACCCGGTCCCGAGCGGGCTCGTGCGGGCGAAACGCTGCCCGTCCGGACGCTCCAGGCGGGCGACGACGTCCGAGGCCTTCGAGCGGGCCTCGGCGTACCAGGCCTTCTTGCCGACGTCGGCGATCTCCCGCTCGCGCTCCCGGGCGGCGAAGGCGTCCTCGAGTCGCTCGAGGGCGGCGTCGACGTGCGCCGTGGAGTACCCGCCCTTGCGCATCGAGAACGCGGTGGCGCGGATCTTCGCCGCCTCGATCCCCGGCGCCGTGTCGGCGGCCGTGTAGGCGCGGCGGGCGTCCTCGAGGAACCGGTCGACCTCGTCGACGTCGTACCCGAGGGCGCGGCGGTCTGCGGTGGGGAAGGTGGTGGCCACGGCGACATTCTGCCAGCACCCGACCCTGGCGCTGGCTGGACGCGCCCCGAGCACGCCTGTCAGTGCACGACGATCAGTGCACGACCGTCGGTCCGTGCACGACGATCAGTGCACGACGATCAGGAACAGGACGTACGCGACGGCGGCCGACGGCAGGATGCTGTCGATCCGGTCGAGCAGTCCCCCGTGCCCCGGCAGGAACGACGAGATGTCCTTGATGCCGAGGTCGCGCTTGATCATCGACTCGGTGAGGTCACCGAGGGTCGCGGACCCGGAGATGAGCACGCCGAGGACGATGCCGGTCCACCACGGCAGCCCGAGCAGGAGCCACACGACGACGATCCCGACGAGGATGCTCGCCGCGACCGATCCCGCGAAGCCCTCCCAGGTCTTCTTCGGGCTGATCCGGGGCGCCATCGGGTGCTTCCCGAGGTTGAGCCCCGTGGCGTAGGCCCCGGTGTCGACCGCGACGACCACCAGGATGAACGCGATCACCCAGAGCTCACCGCGGGGCTGCGCCGACAGCAGGACGATGCACGCTCCGAGGAGCGTGATGTACGCCTGGACGAACAGCCCGTTCGTCAGGTCACGGGCGACGTGCCCGGCCGGCGGCTTCTCGCGCGCGAGGGCGACCTCGACGAGCCGCCAGACCACGATGAGGACGATCCCGCCGAGCACCGCGAAGAGCGCAGCCACCTGTCCGCCGAGGAACGCCAGCGGCACCATGCCGACCGCGGCCGCGACGCTCGGGATCCGCGGCACGTCCCGCCCCGCGAACCGCATGGCGCTCGCGAGCTCGTACACGGCGACACCGAGCAGGAACGCGGCGACGACCATGAACGCCGGCTTCCAGATGAGGAGCGCGGCGAGCATGACGACCGCGAAGGCCAGCGCGATGCCGATCGCCGCTGGCAGGTTCCGTCCGGTGCGCGCCGTCAGCGCCTCGTTGCGCGCGCCGAACTCCGCCTTGCGCTGCTTGAGCTGCGCTTCGAAGTCGGCGCGCGCCGCGCGGGCACGGGCGTCGAAGTCCTGTCGGAGCCCCTTCTTCGCGGACGGGCGCGGTTGCGTGGGGCGGTCGCCGCCCGGGTCGGGGAGACGCATCAGACCTCGAGGAGTTCGGCTTCCTTCTTCTTCAGCGCGTCGTCGATCTGGTCGACGTGCTTCTTCGTCAGGGTCTCGAGGTCCTTGTCGGCGCGGGCGATCTCGTCGTCGGAGATCTCGCCCTTCAGCGCGTCCAGGTCGTCCTTGGCGCGACGACGGATGTTCCGGACGACGACCTTGTGGTCCTCGCCCTTGCCGCGCACGAGCTTCACGAACTCCTTGCGGCGGTCCTGGGTGAGCTCCGGGATCGTCACGCGGACGATCTCGCCGTCGTTCGACGGGCTGGCGCCGAGGTTCGGGAACGTCGCGATGGCGCGTTCGATCTCCTTGAGCGCGGACTTGTCGTACGGCGTGACGACGAGCGTGCGGGCCTCGGGCGTCTGCATGGACGCCAGCTGCGCGAGCGGCGTCGGCGTGCCGTAGTAGTCGACCGGGATCTTCTGGAAGAGCGCGGGGTTGATGCGTCCGGTGCGGACGGTCGCGAAGTCGTCCTTGGCGACGTCGACGGCCTTCGCCATCTTCTCGGTGGCTTCGGTCAGGACATCACTGATCACGGTGGTTCTCCTTCGGTACTGCTGTCGAGTCTAGTCAGCGGCCGGGGTCAGTTGCTGACCACCGTGCCGATCCGCTCCCCGCGGATCGCGGCGGCCACGTTGCCCTCGCCCTCCATGCCGAACACGTGCATCGGCATGCCGTTGTCCATGCAGAGGGAGAACGCGGTGGCGTCCACGACCTTGAGGCCCTGGAGCAGTGCGTCCTGGTACGTCACGTGGTGGAGCTTCTCGGCCGTGGCGTCCTTCTTCGGGTCCGCCGTGTAGACGCCGTCGACGCCGTTCTTCGCGACGAGGACCTCGTGCGCGTCGATCTCGAGCGCACGCTGCGCGGCGACCGTGTCGGTGGAGAAGTACGGCAGACCCGCGCCGGCACCGAAGATCACGATGCGGCCCTTCTCGAGGTGACGCTCCGCGCGGCGCGGGATGTAGGGCTCCGCGACCTGCGTCATGCTGATCGCGGACTGCACGCGCGTGGCCGCTCCGGCCTGCTCCAGGAAGTCCTGCAGCGCGAGGGCGTTCATCACCGTGCCGAGCATGCCCATGTAGTCGGCGCGACCGCGGTCCATGCCGCGCTGCGAGAGCTCGGCGCCGCGGAAGAAGTTCCCGCCGCCGACCACGATCGCGACCTCGACGTCCTGCGCGGCCGCGGCGATCTCCTTGGCGATGGTGCTGATGACGTCCGGGTTCACCCCGAGGGACCCGGCCCCGAACGCCTCCCCCGACAGCTTCAGCAGGACCCGGCGGCGTCCGGTCTTCTCGTTCGTCATGTGGCGCACCCTTCGTCGAATGTCTCGTGGGAATCTACCCGGCCGGAGCCGGTCCGGCGGAGGAGGTCGTGCCTCCGTGCCGGTTCCGCGCGTGTCGCAGCGCGCGCAGAAACGGGGCCCGGAACCGATGTGGTTCCGAGCCCCGTCACGGGTTCGCTACGCGCCGACCTTGACGCGGGCGAAGCCCTGGATCGTGATGCCGGCGTTCTCGGCGGCCTTCGCGACGGACAGCTTGTTGTCCTTCGCGTAGTCCTGCTCGAGGAGCGCGACCTGCTTGCGGTAGGCGTTGAGGCGACCCTCGACGATCTTCGGCAGGGCGGCCTCCGGCTTGCCCTCCTCGCGCGTGATCGCCTCGACGGTCGCGCGCTCCTTCTCGATCGCCTCGGCCGGGATCTCGTCGCGGGTCAGGTACGTCGGGTTCGCGAACGCGACGTGCTGGGCGATCGAGCGGGCCTCGGCCGCGTCGGAGCCCGAGTAGGCGATGACGACGGCGATCTGCGGGGGCAGGTCCTGGCTGGTCTTGTGCAGGTAGACCTCGAAGGCGTCGCCCTCGACCCGGACGACCGTGCGGAGCGCGAGCTTCTCGCCCAGCGCAGCGGCGGCCTCGTCGATCGCCTCGGCGACCGTCTTGCCCTCGAGCGGCGCGGCGTTGCCGGCCTCGACGTCGGACGCGCCTGCAGCGGCGACCGCGGCGACGACCTTGTCGGCGAGGGTGGTGAACTTCTCGTTCTTCGCGACGAAGTCGGTCTCGCTGGCGAGCTCGACGACGGTGGCGGCGCCACCCTCGGTCGACGCCACGACGACGCCCTCGGAGGTCGCACGGTCGTCGCGCTTGGCGACGGCCTTCGCGCCCTTGATGCGGAGCAGCTCGACGGCCTTGTCGTAGTCGCCGTCGGCCTCGACGAGGGCGTTCTTGGCGTCCATCATGCCGGCCCCGAGGTCCTCACGGAGCTTCTTCACGTCAGCAAGGCTGTAGTTGGCCATTGGCTGGAGTCCTTTCTGGACTGGAGTTGTGGAGAGAGAAGGAAGGGGCGCCGAGCCGACCGGCCCGACGCCCCCGGATGTCACTCGGCGGGGGTGGCTTCGGCGTTCTTGTCGGCCTCGGCGATCGGCTCGCCGATCTCCTTCGCGGCGACCTGCGCGTCGGCGTCGTTCTCCTCGACCGGGGTCTCGGCGGCCGGCGCGGCCTGCTCGCCACCGAGGAGCTCCTGCTCCCACTCGGCGAGCGGCTCGGCCTCTTCCTGGTCGCCACCGTTGTGGCGGGTCTTCAGGCCCTCGGCCGCGGCGTCGGCGACGATGCGGGTGAGGAGGCCGACGGAGCGGATCGCGTCGTCGTTGCCCGGGATCGGGTACGTGATCTCGTCCGGGTCGCAGTTGGTGTCGAGGATGCCGATGACCGGGATCCCGAGCTTCTGCGCCTCGTCGACGGCGAGGTGCTCCTTCTTGGTGTCGACGATCCAGAGCGCGCTCGGGGTCCGCGTGAGGTTGCGGATACCACCGAGGGTCTTGTGGAGCTTGTCCAGCTCGCGCTTCTTGATGAGGAGCTCCTTCTTGGTGAAGCCCTTCGTCGTGTCGTCGAAGTCGATCTCCTCGAGCTCCTTCATGCGCGCGAGGCGCTTGGAGACCGTCTGGAAGTTCGTGAGCAGACCGCCGAGCCAACGCTGGTTGACGTACGGCTGGCCGACGCGGGTCGCCTGCTCGGCGATGGAGCCCTGGGCCTGCTTCTTGGTGCCCACGAAGAGGATCGTGCCACCGTGCGCGACCGTCTCCTTGACGAAGTCGTACGCGCGGTCGATGTAGGCCAGCGACTGCTGCAGGTCGATGATGTGGATGCCCGAGCGCTCGGCGAGGATGAAGCGCTTCACCTTCGGGTTCCACCGACGGGTCTGGTGTCCGAAGTGGACGCCGCTGTCGAGCAGCTGGCGGATGGTGACGACGGCCATGCCGTCCCTCCTTGTTCTCGGCGCACGGCTGTCAGGCCGTGAGCACGGTTGCGGTTGTGTCGGTCACGACCGGTGGTCGTGACCCCTGGCGCCCTGTCCGCACGGCCGCCCGCTCGTGAGAGCGGGACCGGTGGCCGAGAGACGCGAGTGGACGCGCGAAGTCAGCGCGCTCGGCGCGCTGCTGGAAGCACTCTAGCAGGTCTGGACGCACGGGAGGCGCGGTGCGGGTCGGACCCGCACCGCGCCTCCAGGACGTGGTGACGCTGGTGCGTCGTTACTTGGCGGACACCGTGTCACCCTCGGCCGTGATGCCCATCTCCTCGAGGGAGCGGCCCTTGGTCTCCGGGATCTTCGCGATCACGAAGAACAGGGAGAGCAGGGCGAACAGGGCGTAGATGCCGTAGGTCACGGTCAGGTTGAAGCCGGACAGGACCGGGAACGAGATGGTGACGACGAAGTTCGCGACCCAGTTCGCCGCGGAACCGACACCGAGCGCGGTCGCACGGATGCGGTTCGGGAACATCTCGCCGAGGAGCACCCACATGAGCGGGCCCCACGTCGCGCCGAAGGACACGACGAACAGGTTCGCGAAGATCAGCGCGATGAG